>NZ_JAQYXC010000271.1:0-4379 GCF_036322365.1 Streptomyces sp. SP18CS02 | reverse complement strand
GTGTGGGTCTGGCCCGGGGGTATGCGGGTCAGCCGGGGCTGACGGCGGAGCGTTTCGTCGCCCACCCCTACGGTTCTCCGGGGGAGCGGGTCTATCGCACGGGTGATCTGGTGCGGTGGCGGGCCGATGGTGTCCTGGAGTTCCTCGGGCGTGCGGACGGTCAGGTGAAGATCCGGGGCTTCCGGGTCGAGCCGGGTGAGGTGCAGGCCGTTCTGATGCGGCACGGCAGTATCCGTCAGGCGGCGGTGGTGGTCCGGGAGGACCGCCCCGGGGACAAGCGCCTGGTCGCCTATGCCGTCCTCGACGCGTCCGCTGCCGCGAGCTCCGAGGAGCTGCGGGCCCACGCCGCCGACCGGCTCCCCGAACACCTCGTCCCCTCCGCGGTCGTCATCCTGGACGCCCTTCCGCTGACCCCCAACGGCAAGCTCGACCGCCAGGCCCTGCCCGCCCCCGCGCTCGCCTCGACGGCCGGGGGCCGTGCCCCGCGCACCCCGCGCGAGGAGGTCCTCTGCGGCCTCTTCGCCGACGTCCTCGGCGTCCCCGACACAGGCGTCGACGACGACTTCTTCCACCTGGGCGGCCACTCCCTGCTCGCCGCGCGCCTCATCAGCCGCATCCGCACCGCCCTCGGCGTCGAGGCCGGCATACGCGACCTCTTCCAGGCACCCACCGTGGCCGCACTCGCCCGTCGTCTCGACGGCGCCGACCGGGCCCGGCCGGCCCTGCGCCCCGTCGAGCGCCCGGCCGAGCTTCCCCTCTCGTACGCCCAACAGCGCCTCTGGTTCCTCGACGCGGCCCAGGGCGACACGAGCGGCACCGCCTACAACCTCACCTTCGCCGCCCGGCTGCACGGCACCGTCGACCGGGACGCTCTCCAGGCCGCGCTCATCGACGTCGTCGGCCGGCACGAGGCCTTGCGCACCCGCTTCCCGGCCGCCGACGGCCTGCCTCGCCAGTCCGTCCTCCCGGCCACGCACGCCTGCCCGCCCCTGGCGGTCGCCGACCACGGCCACACCGCCGAGGAGCTCACCGCCGCCCTCCGGACCGCCGCGGCCCACCGCTTCGACCTGGCGGACGAACTCCCCGTGCGGGCACACCTGTTCACGGCGGAAGCGGACGATCAGGTGCTGCTCCTGGTGATGCACCACATCGCCGCCGACGGCTGGTCCATGAATCCGCTGCTGCGTGATCTGGCCACCGCCTACGCCGCCCGCGCCGCCGGCGACGCGCCCACGTGGGCGCCGCTGCCGGTCCAGTACGCCGACTACACCCTCTGGCAGCGCGAACTGCTCGGAGACGGCACCGACCCGGACAGCCTCCTCGCCCGCCAGCTCGACCACTGGCGCGGCGCCCTGGCCGACCTGCCCGACCAGCTGCCCCTGCCCACCGACCGGCCCCGCCCCGGCGACGCCCGAGGCGACGGCGCCCTGCTGCCCGTACGGTTCGGCCCCGGGCTCCACCGGCGGCTGCGCGACCTGGCCCGGGAGACCCACTCCACTCTGTTCATGGTCGTACAGGCGGGCCTGGCCGCCCTGCTGACCCGTCTCGGGGCGGGGACCGACATTCCGCTCGGCACGGCTGTCGCGGGGCGTTCGGACGAGGCTCTCGACGATCTGGTCGGGTTCTTCGTCAACACGCTGGTGCTGCGGACCGACACCTCGGGCGACCCCACCTTCCGCGAGCTCGTCGCCCGCGTCCGTGAGACCGACCTGGCTGCCTACGCCCATCAGGACGTGCCGTTCGAGCGGCTCGTCGAGGACCTGAACCCCGTCCGCTCGCTCACCCACCACCCGCTCTTCCAGGTGATGCTGGTCCTGCAGAACACCGAGGAGACCGACGTCCGGCTCGGCGACGCCGTCGCGCGCCCCGAACCCGTCGCCAACACCACCGCCAAGTTCGACCTGTCCCTCGCCCTCACCGAGACCCATGACGCCACCGGAGCCCCCGCCGGGCTCGACGGAGGTCTCGAGTACGCCACCGACCTCTTCGACGCCGACACCGTGCGTACGCTCCTGGCCCGCCTGGAGCGCCTCCTGCACTCCGCGGTCACCGACCCCGACCGCCCCCTCGGCGCCCTCGACGTGCTCTCCGCCGACGAACGCCACACCACCCTCACCACCTGGAACGACACCGCCGCCGGCTATCCGCACGACCGCTGCCTGCACGACCTGTTCGCCGCGCAGGCCGCCCGCACGCCGCACGCCACTGCCGTGATCTCCGGCGACGAACGCATCGGCTACGCGGAACTCGACGCCCGCGCCAACCGCCTCGCCCACCACCTCATCGGGCTCGGCGTCACCCGCGGCGACCTCGTCGGCGTCCTCGTCGAGCGGGGCCCCGACCTCGTCACGGGCATCCTCGCCGCCCTCAAGTGCGGCGCCGCGTACGTGCCCCTGGACCCGGACCACCCCGACGACCGCATCCGGTCCATCGTCGAGGGGGCCGGTGTCCACACCGCCGTCACCCACAGCCGCCTCGCCGGCCGGCTGCCCGACGACCTCACCCTCGTCCGTACCGACACACCTCACGACCGCGACCTGATCGACAACCGACCTGTCACGGCGCCCGACGTGCGGGTCCTGGCCGACGACGTCGCGTGCGTGCTGTTCACCTCCGGCTCCACCGGCCGCCCCAAGGGTGTCGCCTCCCCGCACCGCGCCACCGTCCGGACCTTCTTCGGGCAGGACTACATCCACTTCGGCCCCGAACAGGTCTTCCTCCAGTGCGCGCCCGTCTCCTGGGACGGCCTCACCCTGGAACTGTGGCCCGCCCTGCTGCACGGCGGCACCTGCGTCCTCGCCCCGGGCCAGAGCCCCGAACCCGCCGTGATCGCCGCGCTCGTCACCGAACACGAGGTGACCACCGCCTGGCTGTCCGCGGGCCTCTTCGCCGTCATGGCCGACACCCACCCGGAGGTCTTCCGCACCCTGCGCCAGGTCATGACGGGGGGCGAGGCGCCCTCCGTCACCCACCTCCTGCGCGTCCGGCGGGACTTCCCCCACCTGCGGCTCGTCCACGGCTACGGCCCCGTCGAATCGATGGTGTTCACCAACTGCCACCGGATCACGGCGGATGACTCGGAACGCACCGTCGTCCCCGTCGGCGGCCCCCTCGCCAACACCCAGGTGTACGTCCTCGACGAACACCTCCGGCCCGTCCCGGCGGGCGTCGTCGGCGAACTGTATGTCTCCGGCGACGGCCTCGCCCACGGCTACCGCCACCGTCCCGCCCTCACCGCCGAACGGTTCACCGCCCACCCCTACGGACCGCCCGGCGCACGGATGTACCGCACCGGCGACCTCGCCCGGTGGCGCGCCGACGGGGAACTGGAATTCGCCGGGCGCGCCGACGGCCAGGTGAAGGTGCGCGGCTTCCGGATCGAACCCGGCGAGATAGAGGCGGTCGCCGCCCGCCACCCCGGCGTCACCCACGTGGCCGTCGTCGTCCGCGAGGACCGCCCCGGGGACCGGCACATCGTCGCCTACGTCGTCGGCGGCACCGACCCGGCCGCGCTGCGCGACCACCTCGCCCACACCCTGCCCCCCTACATGGTGCCGTCCGCGATCGTCATCCTGGACGCCCTGCCGCTCACCCCCAACGGCAAGCTCGACCGCCGGGCGCTGCCCGCCCCCGGCTTCGCGGCCGGCGCCACCCACCGCGCCCCGCGCACCCCCCGCGAGGAGATCCTCTGCGGGCTCTTCGCGGAGATCCTCGGCGTCCAGGACGTCGGCATCGACGACGACTTCTTCGACCGGGGCGGCCACTCCCTGCTCGCCGCCCGCCTCGCCGCCCGTGTCCGAGGCGCCCTCGGCTCGGAACTCACCATCCGCGATCTCTTCCGGGCCCCGACCGTGGCGACACTCGCGGAACGCCTCGACAGCGCCGACCGGGCCCGCCCCGCCCTGCTCCCCGCCGAGCGGCCCGCCGCACTTCCGCTCTCCTACGCCCAGCAACGGCTCTGGTTCGTCGACCGGGCGGAAGGCGGCGCCGCGTCCTACAACGTCGCCCACGCGCTGCGCCTCGACGGCCCGCCCGACCGCGCGGCCCTCGCCGCCGCGCTCGCCGACGTCGTCCACCGGCACGAGGCGCTGCGCACCGTGTTCCACGAGGAGCACGGCCGGGCACGGCAGCGGATCCTGCCGTTTGACCAGGCGCGGCCGGACCTCACCATGACGGTCGTCGCGTCCACCCGGGCGGAGGACCTGGCCGCCGTCCTCTCCGCCCACGCCGCGCGACCCTTCGACCTGGGTTCCGAACTGCCTTTGCGGGCGCACCTGTTCGGTGCGGGGGTGGGGGAGAACGTGCTGTTGCTGGTGGTGCACCACATCGCGTGCGACGGGTGGTCGCTGGCGCCGCTGGTGCGGGACCTGGCCGAGGCG
>NZ_JAQYXC010000270.1:0-495 GCF_036322365.1 Streptomyces sp. SP18CS02 | reverse complement strand
TTCGAGGAGCAGGCGGCGCGGACTCCCCATGCCACCGCTGTGGTTTTCGAGGGGCGGGGCATCTCGTACGGGGAGTTGAACGCTTCGGCGAATCGGCTTGCGCGTCATCTGGTGGGTTGTGGGGTGCGGCGGGGCGAGACGGTCGGTGTGCTGTTGGAGCGTGATGCCGATCTGGTGGTGGCCGTTCTGGCTGTGCTCAAGGCGGGTGCGGGTTACACGCTTTTGGATCCTGGTCTTCCTGTGGGGCGTGTGCGTGAGGTTGCCGTTCTGGCCGGTGTGGCGCGGGTGGTCACGGTGTCGCGGTCGGCGGGTCGTTGGGACGGTTCGGGGGTGCGTCCGGTCTGTGTGGATGTGGTGGCGGGGGTTGTCGCTGCGCTGGATGGTGGGGATCTGGGGCGGATTGCGGGGCCGGAGGATGTGGCGTGTGTGATGTTCACGTCGGGTTCGACGGGTGTGGCGAAGGGTGTGGTGGCTCCTCATCGGGCGATGTCGGGG
>NZ_JAQYXC010000269.1:0-292432 GCF_036322365.1 Streptomyces sp. SP18CS02 | reverse complement strand
GGTCTGCTGCAGGTCATCAAGCCGACCTTCGACGCCTACCACGTCCCGGGCACGAAGAAGAGCCAGTACGACCCGGTCGCCAACATCGTCGCCGCCTGCAACTACGCGGCCGACCGCTACGGCTCCATGGACAACGTCAACGGCGCCTACTGAGCCCGACGGCTTCCCGGGCCCGTTCACCCCCGCGGGGGTGAACGGGCCTGACCGCGTGCGGTGTTCGGGCGGGCCGCCAGTTTCCGTATCCCGTCGTGCATCCCGTCGCGACCACTCCCTCACCGCCCCACATCGACGCGCGCGCTCCCGGGTACACCTCTGAGGAGGCACGGCGACCGGGAGGCACTGTGGTCATCGCTTGGAGCGGCGTCGGATGTCTGACGTTCCCGATCGTCGTCCTGGGTCTCGTCGGCGGTGGCGCGATGGGGGATCGCCTCCTCGGGAACGAGACCCTCGGCGGAGCGCTGGGAGGTGGCGCCGCCTGCCTCGTCCTGTGGTTCTGGGGGCGGTACCTCAACAGGAACGGTGACGAGCACACCATGTGGGCCGTCCCAATGCACTGGTGGGGAGCCTTCTTCCTCCTCTTCGGCGCGGCCACCGCCATGTTCGTCCTGCTGTACGGGGCTTGAACGAGCAGCGGTCGGCGTGGCGGCCCCGCCTGCCTGTCCCACGGCCGGAAGCCGTACGGCCGCGCACGCCCCCTCCGCAGGGAAACCGCCCCCGGTACAGTGCTGCGATGATCGAAATTCGTTGCGCCGACCGGGAGGACGGTGACGTACTCGGTGAGATCCATGCCTCGGCCTGGGAAGCGGCCTACGCCCCCTTCTTCGCGCCCGAGTTCGCCGCAGAGGGCGTACGGAGCAGGCGCACGCGATGGCACCAGCGGGTCGCGGAGGGTGAAGGAACGATCCTGCTCGCCGTACTCGACGGTCGTCCCCTGGCCCTCTCCTGTTTCCGGCCCTCGTCCACCAGGCCGGGTTTCGCGGAGATCCTCAGCTTCTACGGGCACCCCGACGGCTGGGGCAGTGGCATCGCCGGGGCGCTGATGAGCGAGACACTGCGCCACCTGCGCGACGGCGGCTTCGACGGAGCGCACCTGTGGACGCTTCGCGACACCCCGCAGTCCCGTCGTTTCTACGCCAAGTCCGGTTTCACCGAATCGGGCCCGGTACGCGCCCTGGACTTCGGCGACGGCACCCCTCTGGAGCAGGTCGAATACGCGCGCGTCTGGTGAGCTCGGCGAGCGCGGGCCGCCCTTCTCTTCGCGCGCTGCCCGTTCCCGGACGGTGGGGGCCGGCAGCGGCGTCGACATCGGCACGACACGGCCGGTGAGGTGGGCGGGCCCGTCCGCCCGGCCCTCGACCGGCTCCCAGCCGTCCCCGACGAGACGGGGGACGGCACCTTCCAGCAGGCCGGTGATCCGCTGACCGTTCCGTGGCCACCGCTGCCCCCTCCACCGCTGCGGGCCGACCGCGTCATGCCGTCTGCCCGGCACTTTTCCGCTCAAGCCACGATGACGCCGCGCAGCCGCGTCCGAGTGATCGCGTCCCGATCGGGTAGTGGCGCGACATGTTCAAGCATCGACGTGTGCGGGTTGTGACCGTTCTGCTCAGCGGCTGGGTGGTGCTGACCATGGTGGAGCGAGGGGCGGAACAGGCGCCGTGGCCCACCGCGGTGCTCGCGGGGCTCATGTGGTCATGCGTGGTGGCGGGCGTCTGGTGGTTCGCGGAGTGGACGCAGTCGGCACGGGCGACCGCACCGGGCGAGTTCGGTGACCCCGGACAGCGGGCCGATGAGGAGCGTCCCGCCGACGTCTCTCCGAAGGCGGAGGACAGCCGTCTGTGACGGGCCGGGCGGGCGAGGCACGGCGTCCGGCCCCGGGACTGAGCGGCTCCCCGAGGGGCCGGCCGCGGAACGCGCGCCCGCGCCGCCTCCGCAGCCGCCGGCCGCCTCCGCAGCCGTGCCGGGAGAGGCCGGCCCGCCGTCGGCGCCCCGCACGTCGTGACGAGGCGGAGCCCGCTCACTCGGCCCCGGCCCCGGTGGCCCCGGCGGCCTCGGCGAAGCGGTTGGCGGGCCGGGGCAGACCGTAGTGGTCCCGCAGCGTCCGTCCGGTGTACTCGGTACGGAACAGACCCCGGCGCCGCAGCTCCGGCACCACCTCGTCGACGAACCGGGTGAGCCCGTCGGGCAGCAGCGGCGGCATGATGTTGAAGCCGTCGGCGGCCCCCTGGGTGAACCACTCCTCCAGCTGGTCGGCGATCTGCTCCGGAGTGCCGGCGAAGACACGGTGGCCGCGCCCGCCGCCCAGCCGGGCGATGAGTTCCCGCAGGGTGAGGCCGTCGCGCCGGGCGAGCTCGGCGACCAGGGTGAAGCGGCTCTTGTTGCCGTTGATGTCCTGCTCCCCGGGCAGATCCGGCAGCGGGCCGTCCAGCGGCAGCCCGCTCAGCTCGACGCCCAGCATCCCGGACAGCTGCGCGAGCCCGTACTCCGGTACCTGGAGTTCCGTCAGCTCGTCGGCCAGAGCGTGCGCCTCGGCCTCGGTGGAGCCGATCACCGGGCAGATACCGGGGAGGATCCGCAGCTGGTCCTCGGACCTGCCGTACCGGGCCAGCCGCGACCGGAGGTCCTTGGCGAACGCCTGACCGTCCGCGAGGGTCTGCTGGGCGGTGAAGACGGCCTCGGCGTACCGCGCGGCGAACTCCTTGCCGTCCTCCGAGGAGCCCGCCTGCACCAGCAGCGGGCGCCCCTGCGGGCCGCGCGGCACGTTGAGGGGACCGCGCACCCCGAAGTACGGACCGCGGTGCTCGATCGGCCGCACCTTGTCGGTGTCGGCGTAGATCCCCCGTTCCCGGTCGAGCACGACGGCGTCGTCCTCCCAGCTGTCCCACAGCTTGGTCGCCACCTCGACGAACTCCCGGGCCCGCTCATAACGCAGCCCGTGCTCCAGGTGCTCGTCCTGGCCGAAGTTGCGGGCCTCGTCGACCGTGCCGGAGGTGACGATGTTCCAGCCCGCCCGGCCACCGCTGAGGTGGTCCAGGGACGCGAACTTGCGTGCCGTGTGGAACGGCTCGTTGAACGTGGTCGACACGGTCGCGATCAGTCCGATGTGCTCGGTCACGGCGGCCAGCGCCGACAGCAGCGTGAGCGGTTCGAAGCCGCCGAGCGCGTTGTGACGGACCTTGCCCCACAGGGCGAGCCCGTCGGCGAAGAAGATCGAGTCGAGGGTGCCGCGCTCGGCGGTACGGGCCAGTTCCTGGAAGTAGCGCAGGTCGGTGATCCGTTCGGGCTGCGTGCCCGGGTGGCGCCAGGCGGCGTCGTGGTGGCCGGCGTTCATCAGGAAGGCGTTGAGGTGGAGTTGACGCGGTCGGGCGGCGGTCATGGCAGTCCTTGGGCGAGTCGGGAGGCGGGTCGAGGGGCGGGCGCGGAGACAGGAGGAGAGGGGGCCGGACCGGGGGTGGACCGGCCGGCCGGGAGTCCCGCCAGGTGCGGAGCGGCGCAGGTGCGGAGACCCACGCGGCTCGGAGGGACGGAGGGACGGAGGGCGCCGAGGTCCGCCGGCGCGGACGCACGAGCGCGGGGCGGGCGGAGCGGCCGGACCGTGCGGCCGGGGAGCGGGACCGGCGGGTACCGGGACCGGCGGGTACCGGGTCCGGTGTCCGGCCGGTCCCGGTATCAGCCGCCGGCCGGTACCCGCCAGGAGCCGAGCCGCCGCTCGACCGCCACGAGTACCTGGTTGAACACCACACCGATCGCCGAGATGGTGATGATGCCCGCGTACATCTGGGGGATCGCGAAGTTGTACTGTGAGGCGTTGATCAGGTACCCGAGCCCCGCCTTGGCGCCGATCATCTCGGCGGCCACCAGCACGAGGATCGATACCGCGCCGGCCAGCCGGACGCCGGTGAAGATGGTCGGCACCGAGGACGGCAGGATCACCTTCTGGAAGAGCCGGGGCGCGGACAGGTTCATCGACCTCGCCAGTTTCACCAGGGTGGGATCGGCGTTGCGTACCGCGCTGATGGTGTTGAGCAGGATCGGCCAGGTGCAGGCGTAGACGACGATGGAGATCTTGGAGGTCTCCCCGATGCCGAGCAGCAGCACGAACACCGGCAGCAGGGCCAGTGCCGCGGTATTGCGGAACACCTCCAGCAGCGGCCCGAGCAGACCGGCCACCGGCCGGTACCAGCCGATCAGCAGACCCAGGGGCACGGCGACCACCACGGCCAGCGCGAATCCGGTGAACGACCGTGTCAGGCTGGCCCCTACGTGCTCGGTCAGCTGGCCGTCGGCCAGGAGCTCCCACCAGGCGACGGCCACGTCGCTGAACGGCGGCAGGAACGTGCTGTCGACCAGGCCCAGCCGGGGCGCCGTCTCCCACAGGACGAGCAGTGCCAGGATCGCGGCCGACTTCGTGGCGGCCGTGGCCAGCAGCCGGGCCGGACCGCGCAGGGGCCGGCGGATCCGGACCGCCGCCCGGCCCGCCCGTCGTCGTGCCGCGCCCGCCACGCCCGGCCCGGGCCCGGGGCGCTCCCGCCCGGGGGCCGTGACCGGCGGGGACTTCTCGGGCGAGGCGGCGGGCGACACGGCGGTACGCGTGCCGGTTCCGGTACTCATGCGGCAGCTCCTTCCTTCTCCAGCTGCTGGGCCCTGGCCACCTCGTCGTGCAGCAGTTCCCAGATCCGATGGCGGTAGCGGGCGAACTCCGGGCTCGAACGCAGATCGTCCGTCGCGGTGCGCGAGGGGAACGAGATGGGCACGACCTCCTTGATCCGGCCGGGCCGCGAGGTCATCACCGCCACGCGCTGCCCGAGGTGGACGGCCTCCTCGATGCCGTGGGTGATGAACACGATCGTCTTGCCGGTGCGCTGCCAGATCCGCAGCAGCTCGTCCTGGAGCGACTCACGCGTCTGCGCGTCCAGGGCCGCGAACGGCTCGTCCATGAGCAGCACATCCGGGTCGTACGCCAGGCTGCGGGCGATCGCGACGCGCTGGCGCATCCCGCCCGACAGCTCGTGCGGATGACGGTTCTCGAACCCCGAGAGGCCGACCAGGTCCAGATGGGCCCGCGCCCGTTCCGCGCGCTCCCGGCGCGGTACACCGGTCGCCTCCAGACCGAACTCGACGTTCCCCTGGGCCGTGCGCCAGGGCAGCAGCGCGTACTGCTGGAAGACGATGCCCCTGTCGACACCCGGCCCCGTCACCGGCCGGCCGTCCAGCAGGACCCGCCCCTGCGTGACGGGCGTCAGCCCGCCCAGCAGATCGAGCAGTGTCGACTTCCCGCATCCGCTGGGCCCGACGACCACCACGAACTCACCGGCCTCGATCCGCAGATCGACACCGTCCAGCGCGGTGAACTCGCCCGGCTGCCGACGGCCCTTGCCGCCGTCCTTGACGGGGAACGTCTTGCGTACCCGCTCGAAAACGATCTTGGGAACCGTGGTCTCGCCCATGGCTCAGCTCCCGCCCTTCTCGCCGTACGCGTTGAAGTCGTTGGTGTACAGGCCGGTCGCGTCGACCCGGTCCTTGTCGATGTCGCCGCGCTCGCCCAGCCAGTCGATCCACGGCTGGAACTGCCTGTCGGTGATCCGTCCGCCCGTCTCCGCGACGCCGAAGGACTTCCAGTACTTCAGCGTGACGGTGTCCTCGTTGCGGCCCCGCTTCTTCACGATCGTGGTCATCCGGGCCACGACCTGCTCCCGAGGGGTGGTGCGGGACCACTCGATGGCCTTCGCCACGCCCGTCACGAAGGCCCTGGCCGTGTCGGGGTTGCGCTTGAGGAACCGGTCCGTCATGACGTACGTCCCCGCGCTGAAGGCGCCGAGCAGCTGATGGTCGGTGAACAGCGGGCGGATGCCGCCGGCCGCCAGTGCCTTGTCGCGCAGGATGCCGCTGAGGACCGCGACCTCTATCTGCCGCTGGCGCAGTGACTGCTCCGTGTTCACGGGCGGCAGCGCGAGCCGTTCGACCTTGCCGCTGTCCCCGTGGGAGATGCCGTGGCGCTGGAGGTAGAGGTCGAGCATCGCCTCGGCGTGCGCCCCGAGGGTGTTCATCCCGACCTTCCTGCCGAGGAGGTCGCGGGCCGAACGGATCGGGCTGTCCTCCAGCACGTAGTAGCCGCTGTACGCGTGCTCGTCGGAGCCGTAGTAACTGATCACCGACTTGATTGGGGCCTTGTTGGCGGCCAGCTTCACGACCGCGCCGTTGAAGGCGCCGCCGAAGTCGGTCTGCCCGGTGGCGGCGGACTGGATGTCCTGCGGGCCGCTGATGGTGTTGCCGATCCACTCGAGCCTCACATCGCCGAGGAACCCGAGGTCCTCGGCGAGCTCCGGGAGGGTGACCTGACCGGCCCAGCCCTGGTACTTGAGGGTCTTCGTCTGTGCCGAGGCGCCCCCGGCGGTGGCCCGGCCGCAGCTCACCGCGGCCGCCGAGATACCGAGAAGGGTGAGGAACTGGCGTCGGGAGGTCGGTGTCAAGGTGGGCATGGCGGTTCCTTGTTCGAAGGCGGGGCGAGGGACGTACGCGGGAGGACCGTGCCCGCGCCGGGGCCGTGGCCGGCCGGCACGGGCAGCGGCGCCGCGTCAGGCGGACGCCTCCTGGGCAGCCGACGCACCCGACGCGATGCCGAAGGCCGGGTCCGGAACGGCCTGCGGCTCCAGCAGCCGCGAGGCCAGGCCGTCGACGCCGACCGGGACGTCACCGTCGACGGTCACGCGGCGCAGCCTGCGCTCGTGGTCGCCGGAGTCGTCCACGCCGTAGTGCTGGGTGGCCCGGTTGTCCCAGATGGCCACGTCGCCCTTCTGCCAACGCCACCGCACGGTGTTCTCCGGACGCTCGATGTGCGACTGGAAGAGGTTCACCAGCGCCCGTGAGTCGGCCCCGCTCACACCGCTGATGCGCTGGACGAAGTTCCCGAGGAGGAGGGCGCGTTCACCCGTCTCGGGGTGAACCCGGACGACCGGGTGCTCGGTGCGGAACGAGGTGGAGGTGAAGACCTCCCGGTACTGTGCGAGCGCCTCGGGAAGCGCGTCGGGGCGCACCGCCACGTAGTCGTAGACGTTGGAGTGCTCGGCGCGGAGGCTGTCGGCGAGGGTGCGCAGCGGCGCCGGCAGGTTCGCGTAGGCGGTGGCCGTGTTCGCCCACAGGGTGTCGCCGCCGTAGGGCGGGACGGTCACGGCGCGCAGGATGGAGAAGGCCGGGTACGCGGGGACGAACGTGACGTCGGTGTGCCACTGGTTGGCCCTGGCCCCGTGGTCGGAGTCGATGCCGAGCGAGTAGCGGCCGTCGGCGGACGGCACGGTGGGGTGGGCGACGGGCGTGCCCAGCAGACGGGCGAACGCCTCGTGGTCGTCCTCGGTGAGGTGGTCCTGATCGTGGAAGAAGATGACCTTGTGCGCCAGCAGCGCGGCCCGTACGGCCGCCACGGTCTCCGGGGCGAGACCGGGGCCGAGGCGTACGCCGGAGACGACCGCGCCGAGCCGGCCCCCCAGCCGCTGTACGGTCACCTCCCCCCGAGCGGGCAGGTCGTCTTCCGCGGAGGCGGCGAAACCGTTGCGGGCGCCCTCGGCTGTCGTGGTGGTCATGGCGTGATCCTTTCGGTGGAGGTATGCCGAACAGGCCGGGGGACGCCCGGCGGTACGGCGGAAGGTGATCGGGCAGAGCACGGGCGGTCACGGTGGAGCACGGAACTCCGCCGCGCCGTGCACGCGTTCTTCCCGCAGCGGAGAAGCGAACGGAGGCAGACGTCCGGGACGATTCCGACGGGTGCCGGGGCGACAGCGGACGCGATCGGGCAGTGCGGGACCGTGCCTGCCGAGCGGTCTCAGAACCGGGGCATCGCGGTACAGCGGCTCGTACACACCTGGGACGCGGTACGCCGGCCCAGATCGTGGAGCCCCACCGGGGAGATGCTCGTCGCGGACATGGCTGGGAGCGTGGCAGCGCCGAACCGCGGGGGTCAAGGCCGGGGCGGGGCCCGCCGCGCTCGCGATCACTGGTCGAATCGTCGTCACACAGGCTGCCCCGCCCCCTCCCACAGGCGGCCCCGCACCGGTTCCGAACTGCCGTTTCGCCGTGGGATCGGACCGGTGCACCGACCATTTCCGGCCATGTGAGGTGCTCTGACGCGGGCGGTGACGAATTCATGTGCGCGCAATCCCCGTGCCACGGCCGGCAACAGAGAGGAAGACGGTGACGCTCATCCCGCCCGGCTCCGCGTATACCGGGGGACGGCCGCCGCGAGGCCGACGCCGCCGTGATCCGCGCGGTCCTCGACCGGGGCCGGTGGTCCGCGGGGCCATCACCCGGCTCTTCGGGCTGGGCCCCGCCGCCGTGTCCCGCCCGGTGCGGGGCCCTCCTGCGGCTCGGGCTCGTACGGGAGCTGCCGGATCGCGCGGGGGAGGAGGAGGGGGGTGTGGGTCGTCCGCGGATTCCGCTGGACCTGCGCACCGGTGCCGCCGGCGGCCCCGTGGTCGACGGCGTGCCCATCGGTGTGCCCGTGTCGATGTTCGGACTCCTCGACCTGCGCGGACGGGTACTGGCCGGACGAGCGTTCGGGCACCGGGGCATCGACACGGACGAGCTGCCCGCCCGGGTGGTCCGCGAACTCGCCCGCTTCCCGCGGGAGACCGACTCCGACCGGCCGCTCCTCGGTGCGGGTGCGGGTGCGGGTGCGGGTGTCGGTGCGGGTGGCGGCTGGGTCCGGCCGGGAACCGGTGCCGCGCGGGGTGGTGCCTTCGCCTCCGGACCCCCGGAGGAACTACCGGACGGCGCGACTCCGGGCGCGGGCACAACGGGCCGCGGCGGTGCGGGGCCCGGCGAAGGCCCGGTGCCCGGGGTCGCGACCGCGACGGCGGCAGGCACGGGCGGGTCCGGCCGCCCCGGACCGCCGAGAGGCCCGGCCGACAGTGGCGGGAGCGGACCGCAGGGGTCGGGAGGGCCGGTCGGGACCGTCGTGCCCGCCGCCCGTACCCGGCCGGGGGAGTGGTGGCACCTGGGACCGGAGGCCGGGAGGCGGGTGCCGTCCCGGGGTGTCGTGGCCCGACACGACGCCCCGGGACGGCACCGTGGAAGCGGCCCGCGGCCTCGGGCCCACCGTCATGCTGGACAACCACGCGGGGGCGGTGACGCAATCGGCCGAGGGCGCGCGCGGCTGGCAGGGGAACCCTTTCGCTCGTCCACGCGTCCTTCAAGGCGAGCTGGATTCCACGGTGCTGTGTGTTGCCGACGGAAGTGAGTTGCCATGCAGGCAGATGACCCGACCACGTTCGAGACCACTCTGGCCGACGGCCGGCGCATGACCCTCTCGCTGCCCCCGACGAACGCCGGGTGGGGCGCCGACGGCATCAGGGCGCTGCGCCCCGTCCCGCCCACGCACACCGGCCGCGGCCAGGAGCCGCCCGCCCTCCCCACGCGGCCCGCCCTCCCCCTGGAGGTGGCCCTCCTCGGCCTGGGGGCCTGAACGACCCACGGCGGGCCCGGTCCTGAGGCGTGTCCGAAGAGGTTCGGCGTCCGCCTGAAAGCGCGTCGCGGGCCGGGCAAGACCTAGAGAGGTACTCCTTCCCCGGCCCGGAACGGGCCGCCGTGGCCCGGGACGATGACATCGGCCGCCGCCAGGACGCGGAGGCGTGAGGCGCGCAGCGTGTCGCGGTCCGGGGCGACCGGGTCGTCGGCCGGGCCGTCCGGGCGCCACCAGAGGTCGCCGGCGAAGGCGACCACGCCGTCGGCGGTACCGGCGAGCAGAGTGATGTCCTCGGGGCTGTGGCCGGGGGTGCGGATCAGCCGCAGGGACCCGGTGATCTCATGGCCCTCGGCGTCGCGGTCGGTCCACTGGTCGTCGAGGTACTCCGCCTTGTGGTCATGGACCCGCGCCCGGCCGAACAGGCCCACGTTCAGGACGTTGTCGGGGTGGTGGTGGCTGAGCACCACGTCGGTGATGTCGTCGGGCCCCAGACCGAGTTCGGCGAGCGGGCCGAGGATGCGGTCGCGGCTCGCCACCATGCCCGGGTCGACGATCACATGCCGGTCGCCGTCCGAGACGTACGAGACGGTGGCGGCGACCCCCGGCCCGGTCGAGAGGGTGTAACCGGTGGTCAGGACGGTGAACTCGGCGGTGTTGCCGCGCGGCTGGTCTGTCATGTCCGTAAGCCTCGCCCGGCGGAGAACCGCAGACGAGTGGCCTTCCTGCCACGCATCGCGGGTTTTGTGCCACACTCCCGGCCATGCCGTTCCGCACCGTCGCCGCCTACGCCCCACCTCGCGTCGGGCTGCTCGCCGCCGGCCTCGTCGCCGAGGTCTTCTCCGACCGGGCGGGCGACCTCCCGTCCTTCGACTTCGCGTTCTGCGGCGACCGGCCAGGACAGGTGCCCACCGACGTCGGTGTGCCGCTGGCCGTCGAGCACGGCCTCGCCCGGATCGCCGACGCCGATCTCGTACTCGTCCTGCCCTGGGCCGACTTCCGTACCCCGCCGCCCGCCCCCGTACTCGACGCGCTCCGGGCGGCGCACACACGCGGGGCGCTGGTCGGGGCGCACTGCGTCGGCACGTTCGCGCTCGCCGCCGCCGGCCTGCTCGACGGTCTGAAGGCCACCACACACTGGCGCTTCGCCGGCCTCCTGGCCCACCGCCACCCGGACGTGACCGTCGACGCCGACGCCCTCTACGTCGACGAGGGCCGGATCATCACGGGCGCGGGCGCCGCCGCCGGCTTCGACCTCTGCCTGCATCTGCTGCGCAGGGAGTACGGGGCGGCGGCCGCCAACGCCGTCGCCCGCGACCTCGTCCTCCCGCCGCACCGCGACGGCGGCCAGGCCCAGTACCTGGCCGCTCCCGTGCCCGAGGACGGTGAGGACGAGCGGCTCGCGGAGGTACTGGCGTGGGCCCGCGCCCATCTTCACCGACCGCTGCCCGTGGCCGAACTGGCGCGTCGCGCGCTGATGAGCCGCCGCTCCTTCGCCCGCCGGTTCGCCGCCGCCACCGGTACGACGCCGCACGCCTGGATCCTCGGCCTGCGCCTGGGCCGGGCGGAGGAGCTCCTGGAGACGACGGACCTGCCCATCGAGGAGATCGCCCGGCTCGTCGGATACGGCAGTGCCGCCGTCCTGCGCGAGCAGTTCGTCCGGCGACGAGGTGTCCCGCCGCGCACCTACCGCCGTACCTTCACAAGAGCAGGCGCCTCCTAGGCCGAGTCCGCAAAGTGTCGCCCGGCTTGGTCGACCCGTCGGGGCGGCCGACCGGCGCCCCGCACGGCTCGTTCCTCCCGGCCCCGGAGTCCTAGCTCAGACACCAGCCGCAAAGCAGGTCGCGGTAGCCGCGTGGGCCTCGTTTCCCGGTCGCGGGGGTCGTCGTTGGTCTGATCGAGTGATCGAGGCCACAAGGGACGGGTGTGCGGCAAGAGTGGTCGCCAGAAGAGCTGTTGGCGAACTGGACGCTGGTGGACGGCGACTGGGGGTTGGTGGCGAACAAGAGCGGGACGACCCGGCTCGGCTTCAGCCTCTTGCTGAAGTTCTTCGAGTTGGAGGGCCGGTTTCCCGATGTGCTGGAAGAGGTCCCGCCGGCCGCGGTGGAGTACGTCGCCGAGTTGGTGAAGGTCCAGGCCACCGACTTCGCGAAGTACACGCTGGTCGGCCGGACTGCCGAGTACCACCGTAAGCAGATTCGCGAGGCGCTGGGGTTGCGTCCGCCGACGCTCGCGGACGAGGAGTCGCTGACTGCGTGGCTTGCCGTGGAGGTGTGCCCGGTCGAGCTGGTGGAGGACCGCCAGCGTGAGGTTTTGCTGGTGGAGTGCCGGACGCGGAAGGTTGAGCCGCCGGGCCCGACGCGGGTCGAGAAGGTTTTGGTCGCCGCGCGGGGCAGGTGGGAGCGGGCGTTTTGCGCCCGGACCATCGAGCGCCTGGGCCCGGTGGGCAGGAACCGGCTGCTGGCGCTGGTGGCCGAGGACGCGATGAAGCTGCTGAAGAAGTACGCCGATGTCGACGGCAAGACCCGCTTCTACGGCCCCGCTGTTGACGAGCCGCCGATGGACGGGGTGGTGCGCAAGGACTGGCGTGAGGCGGTCGTCGATGACAGGGGCCGTATCGAGCGCATCCCGTACGAGCTGTGTGTGCTGGTCGCGCTACGGGACGCGGTGCGCCGCCGGGAGATCTACGTCGAGGGCGCCGCCCGGTGGAAGAACCCTGAGGACGACCTGCCCGGGGATTTCGAGGCCACCCGCGCCGTGCACTACGCCGCTATCCGGCAGCCGCTGAACCCGCGCACGTTCATTGCCGATCTGAAGAAGCGGATGACCGCGGGCCTCGACGGGCTCACGGCCGCGCTCGCGGACGGCAGCGCGGGCGGGGCGAAGGTCACCACGCGCAGGGGCGAGCCGTGGATTACGGTGTCGAAGCTGGAGCCGCTGGCGGAGCCGACCGGCCTGCAGGCGCTCAAGGACGAGGTCGTAGGCCGCTGGGGCGTCCTCGATCTCCTGGATGTGCTGAAGAACGCCGACTTCATGACCGGCTTCACCGACGAGTTCTCCTCGGTGGCCGCCTACGAGCGCATCGACCGGGACGCCGAAACCTCGATGCTCGCCCTGCACCTGCTCCAGTCCGCACTCGTGCACGTCAACACCCTGCTGGTGCAGCAGATCCTGGCCGAACCCGCCTGGGCATCGAGGCTCTCGGACGAGGACCGGCGTGGGCCGACCGCGCTCTTCTGGTCGAACGTCAACCCATACGGCACCTTCCGCCTCGACATGGACAAGCGCCTCGACCTCGGGCTGTCCGCCGGCGTGCCCCGCCCCCGAAAGGCGGCGGACGCCGGCGACCGTACGAGCGCGGAGACACGATGAAGGACTTCGCCGACCTCACCGACCCCCGGATGAACGAGGCATCGTGGCGGGCACGGAATCTGATGCGCGCCTACGCCGCACGCGCCCGCAACGCGACACATCGAGGGCTCAACTGTTGCCTTCGGCCAACGTGTGTGCGACCAGTGCGTTGGCATGACCGTGACCCAGGCCGTGCTCGGCCTTGAGCCAGGCGACGAGATCCATGTGCTTGGTCAGCGGTGAAGTGCGGATGATGTCCTTCCACTCCGCTACGGGGCGGCCGTACTTCTTCTCGATTGCGGGGAAGTAGCTGGCGGGGCCCTTTGCCGGTGTGGTCATGCGGAGGTCTCCTGTCGTGCGGTGATGGGCGTGGTGCGGTTCCGGGCGGCGCAGCCGGGCCGCTCATGCTCTGTGGGGAGGGTCAGGCGGGCGGTGACGGCGCTGAAGCCGAGCAGGCCGAGACCTGCTCCGGCGGTGAAGGCCGCGACGGTGCTGGCGGAGGCCGCGAATCCGGCGAGGACCCCGACCGGCACGAGGCGGGCGAGCATGGCCCAGCCCCGCTGTCGGCGCGCGGTGAAGTGCCGGGCGAGTACGAGCAACGCGGCGCACAGCGCCAGGTAACCGCCCGCGCCGGCCAGCATGTGGACGGTGCCGTGTGCGCTCAGCGAGGTGGCCCGGCCTTCGGGGGCACCGTCGGGAAATCCGGCCCCCGGGTCTGCATGGAAGACCCCAGCGAGCAGGAAGGAGGCACCGAACGCACCGAGCAGCCGGGGCGCCCAGGTGCCGCCGGGAGCATCGCGTAGCTCCTGGCGTATCGCGATCGCGCCGCCGATGACCAGCAGGCCGGTGAGGAAGAAGACGGCGATCTGGATCCAGCCGAGGGCGCCGAGGCTGAGCTGGCTGAGGGCGTTACGGCTGAAGTCGAACCCGTCGCGCGTCAGGCCCTGGACCAGACCCGTCGCAAGGAAGAGCGGGCCTGCCGCGATACCGGCGGCCGCTAGGAGACGCGGCACCGTGCGGGCCGGGGTTATGCCGAGGGCGGCCGGAGGGTCAAGCGTCGGGGACATGTGGAGGTCCTTCCTGGTCATCGGTGAGGAGCGCGGCCATGTACGCCCATGCACCACTGAACGGGAAGTGAGCTTGTCTTTTGCAAGTGAACTTTGTCAACCGAATCCCGGGTTAGGATTTGCATCATGGCGACTCGGGAGTACAAGCAGTTCTGCGGCCTGGCCCGCGCGATGGAGATGGTCGGCGAGCGGTGGTCGATGCTGATCGTTCGCGACCTGCTCAACGGGCCCCGTCGCTACACGGATCTGCGCAAGGGCCTGCCTGCCATCCCCACCAACATCCTGTCGACACGTCTGAAGCAACTGGAAGAGGCGGGCCTGGCCACCCGGCGTGCGCTGCCTCACCCCGATCGCGCGGTCGTCTATGAGCTCACCGACTACGGGCGTGCCCTCGAACCCGCGCTCATCGCGCTGGGCCGCTGGGGCGCCCGGACGATGACCGAGCCCCGCCCCGGCGAAACCATCACCGCCGAAGCGGTGGCCATGTCCTTCCGTACCGCCTTCCGGCCCGCCGCCGCCCAGCACATCGCCGTCGGCTTCGAGGTGCGCATGGGCGAGTTCACCATCCGCCTGCAGATCACCGATGGCGTGCTCGCCGTCGGCTTCGGCCCGCATCCCGCCCCCGACCTTGTCATCGAGCGCCTGTCCGGCCACCCGGTCCGCGAGCTGATGAGCGGCACCAAATCCCCCGAGGAAGCACTCGCCGACGGCAGCGTGCGCGTGGCCGGCGATCCCGCTCTTCTCGACCGGTTCGCCGCGATGTTCCGCTTCTGATCGACACCTCTCCGACGACGCCGGGAGGAGACCCGCGTGCCCTGGTTTGAACGCATCGTGACAAGGAGCGGCGTCCGCCTGTCCTGCCGCGACTGGGGTGGCTGCGGTCCGCCCGTCGTCCTCCTGCATGGACTGGCCGGCCACGCCGGTGAATGGGACACCCTCGCCAGGGCCCTCAGCCCACGCTTCCGGGTCGTCGCCGTCGATCAGCGCGGCCACGGCGCCAGTGAGCGCTTTCCGCGCGAGGTGAGCCGCGCCGCGTACGTCGCAGATGTCATCGCCGTCATCGACCAGCTCGACCTGCACCTGCCCGTCCTGGCGGGACAGTCCCTCGGCGGCCACACCGCCATGCTCACCGCTGCCGCACGCCCCCACCTCGTACGCGCGCTCGTCCTGGTCGAAGCAGGACCCGGCGGACCGAACCCGAATGTGCAGGCCGAGATCGGCGGCTGGCTCGATGCCTGGCCGACTCCGTTCCCGTCCAGGGAGGCAGCCGCCGCGTTCCTCGGCGGCGGCTTGGTCGGCGAAGGCTGGGCTGCCGGGCTGGAGGAGCACGACGGGTGGTGGCCCCGCTTCGACCGGGACCTTATGGTCGCCTCGCTGGCCGAGATCGCCCAACGCTCCTTCTGGGACGAGTGGGGAAGGATCACGTGTCCGGTCCTGACCGTCCTGGGCCAGTCCGGCATCATCTCTCCGCAGGAGTCCGAGACCATGCTCCGGCGACTACCGGGAGCAACCACAGCGACCGTTCCTGGCGCAGGCCACGACGTGCACCTGGAGCGCCCGGACGTCCTGCGCCACCTGATCCAGGAATTCCTCGACGAGAACGCCGCACCCCGCGGGTCAGCGACGCCTTGACCGCCGAGCCGCCCGACTCCACCGCCCGCGTGCATCCGGTCGCAGCAGCTTGCCCCCATTCTGTCGTCAAACGAACGTTTGACGACAGGCGGCCGATGCGTCCAATGAACCCGTGCAATCCGGGGGTTCACGGCGGCGCGAATCCAATCAGATCCGATGGTGCTTTTGATGACAGGGTTTGACGACAGATAGGGTCCGATCCTCCGTACGGAAGGGCCCCGAGTGGCGAACCTGGTCTACAAGCGGGTCTCGACCGACCAGCAGTCGACCGCCAGGCAAAACCTCGTTCTTCACGAGGCCGGGATCGAGGACCCGATCGTCTTCGAAGAGGAGCCCGGCACCTCCAGCCGCCTCCACCCCCTCCAGCGACCGAAGTTGGCCGCCCTGCTCACCTACGCCCGGCCCGGGGACACGGTGCACATCTCCGAGATGTTCCTCCTCGTACGAGGAACGGGCCACATCCTCGACGTGCTCGACGTCCTCCACAGAGACCGGCTCGCCCTGCGCATCCACGACGGTGCTTTCTCCTCCATGGACCTCACCGCCCGCCACCCCCGCACCGGCGAGCTGCTGTCCACCGTGAAATTCATGGTGCAGACCCTCGCCGCCGCCGGCGAGCTCCAGCGTGACCTGCAGCGCGAGCTCACCTACGACGGACTGCGGGCCGCCGCAGCCAAGGGCAACAAGGGCGGACGCCGCCCCGCCGTGGCGGCCGACAAGAGTGCCGACGTACGCACCGCGTACCTGGAGGGCCGCTCGGTCGCGGCCCTCGCCCGCGACCACGGCGTCAGCCGCGGCGCCATCCGCACGGCCGTCGCCGACCTCATGCCCGACCACACCGCCATCGAGGGGGACGTATCCGCCCCAGAGCTGCCTGTTGCCCTCGACATGCCGGGCAAGGTCGCCGACTTCCTCCGTACCGCCGAGCTGGAGCCCGTCGAGCGGGCGGCGCTCGACGACGGCCAGGCCGTACGACGCGTCACCGGCTACACCCTCCGCGTCACCGCCGCACCCGCGGTCCACCGCCAACCCCTCGACCACTGCCGGGCCCTGGACAGCTCCCAGGCGATCCCCGCACAGCGCAAAGCCCGCCGCGAGTACGCGAACCGCGTCAACACCCTCGACCCCGAACAGGCCGCCACAACGGCAGGACCTAGATCACCCAGCTAGTTTGCGGCTGGTGTCTGAGCTGGGACTCTGGGGCCGTCTCGACGCGTCCGCGACGGCCGGCCCGGCCGGGGTTGGGTGATCGGCCTGCGCGCCGCCCAGGGGACATGCGGTGCGCTTCTCCAGCAGGCGACGCTCGCGCTGCCGAGGCCGACGTGTCCGGCCGACCGGCTCGCTACGCGGGTCGCCATCCGGACCGGTGCGATCGTGGTGGTGGCGGCGGGTCCGGTCCTCGGCGCCCCCGTCGCCGGTACCGCACTGCGCCTCTACGGCCCGCGCCGCCCGGCGATCGCCGGTACGGCCCTCGTCGTCATCGGCATCGCGGGGCTGTCCCGCACCGGTCCGACCAGCACGTGGATGGCCCGGCGAGGGTCCCGCCCTGCTGGCCCTGGCCGGACTGTCGGCCATCGGCCCGCTGCCGGCGTCGTTTCCTCCTTCACCGCCCCCCGGGCACGACGTGAACCGACCGCCCGGTCGGCAGGGCGTGGAGACGGCGTGAAGGTACTTCCGTCGACAGGCGGCAGCGGCCGGCGGCGAGCCGGTCAACGGTGGGGCGGACGGGCGGAGCCCCATGGAACACCGTCCGCCCCACCGGTCGTGTCATGAACACCGGCGGACACCGTCTACGGAACGCGTGGCGCCGGCTGTGCCCGGCGCCGCGCCGAGACGGGTGACTGCCCGATCCGTACGCGCCCGCTCGCGCACCGGCCCAGGGAGGGGAGCAGCCGGAGGCGCACGGTCGCCGCCCGCCCGCCTCGGGAACCGGGGCCCGCGGGCCGGACAGAAGGCGGTCAGACGTCGCCGCGCCAGGCGCCGGACTCGGCGCCGCGTTCTTCGATGAAGTGCTTGAACCGCTTGAGGTCGCCCTTGACCTGCCGGTCGATGAAGCCGAACTTGTCGGCGATGCTCTCCGCCATGCCGTCCGGGTCGAAGTCCATGTGCAAGGTGACCTCGGTGTGCGCGGGGTCGATCGGCCGGAAGGTGACCACGCCGGACTGCTCCGTTTCTCCGCCGATGGTCACCCAGGCGACTTTCTCGTCCGGGATCTGCTCGGTGATCTCGGCGTCGAACTCGCGCTTGACGCCGCCGATCTTGGTGATCCAGTGCGTGAGGGTGTCGCTGCGCTGGTCGATGCGTTCGACGCCGTCCATGAACTGGGGGAACGACTCGAATTGGGTCCATTGGTTGTAGGCGGTGGTGACAGGCACGTCGACTTCGATCGATTCCTTGACCTGCGACATGGGCCGGTCCTTTCCCGAGATCGCGGGGCCGCCCGGAAGCCCGGGGTGGGGCGGGGCGGTGAGAGAACACCATCACCCTTTCCCGGACGCGTGCGTCTGTCCTACTGCCGGGCCGGCATGCCACCCGACCGGTGCTGCGCGGGTGGCCCGCCCGGTGTCGATGGCCACGGGCACGGCGACCGGGCCGACGATGCGATCGGCTTCCCACGAGGCGGGCAGCCCGCCATCGGCCAGTTGCAGTACGGCGGTGGGACGCGCACCCCACCCGGAAACCGCCACCGCCACCGGATGACGGGCCGGCGCCCGGCCGGCCACAGCGCCGGGCGGCGGCGCGCAGGGCGTTCCCCGGGCTCCACGAAGCCCGAGCCGCTGTCATGCGTACGTTCCCCCTCGGCGGCCAGGACCAAAGCCGCCCGGAGGCTTCCGGAAGCCGTTCAGCCTTCGGCCACCACGATCACGCGGTCCTGCGGTCCGAACCGTACCGTCCGCCGCTTGTCCGGATTGACCCTGACGCCGTAGGCGGGGCCCGTCGAGGCTTCGGCGCGCAGACGGTAGCCGATGGCGCATTCACGACGACGGCGGGCGGATTCCACGACGGTGGCGAAGCCGACCTCACGGCCCGCGACGACGTAGTCTGTGGCCGGCTTGAGGTAGATCTCGCTTCCCTCGGCGGTGAACAGCTCCTCGAAGAGACCGGCCAGGTGCCGGTTCTCCGAGATCTGGGTCATCAGCAGACCGATCAGCCGGCCGCTGACGATGAAGTCGGCGCCCTGCCGCACAGGGGCCAGCAGGCGGTTGCGGTCGTCGGTCATCTCGGTGATGACGGACAGCTCCCGCCGGGTGGTCTCCTCGATGGCCCGCAGGTGGAGGAGTGTGACCAGGGTCCGGTCGTCCGTCCCCATGTCCCCTTCCGCGGTGTGGCTCTCGTCCCCGATGACCATCACACTGTCGTACGCCGGTACGTCCAGCCGGGCCAGCGTCCGCCGCTCGGTGATGGCACCGTTGTGGAAGGACACCAGCAGACGGCCGGGCCGCCCACCGGCGGTGTCCGCCGCGTGGCTCGCGGCGGCGTCGCCCAGGGCCACGACGTCGAGCGTGGAGCCGGGCTGCACGTACTGGTCGAGCTGATCGATGATCAGCGGGGCACGGCGGTTCCAGCCGAGGAGCAGCATGCGCTCGGCCGTCGGGGTACGGGGAGGCGCCGTGACGATCGCGCTCTCGTCGACGGGCAGAGCGGTGCCGGCGGGCACGGCGGTGTCGTCGTCCTCGGTGATGACCAGGAGCTGATCGCCCGCCCCGATCCGTGTGCCGGAAGGCGGATTGAGGACCACGCCCCCGTCCGCGCGCACGAGGCCGACCACCGAGGAGGTGGCGAAGGCCCCGAGCGCCTCACCGAACGTACGGTCGACGAGAGCGGACGCGGGTACGACGTAGAACTCGTCGCCCGCGAAGTCCAGCAGCTCCTGGTAGACGAGGGAGAGGCCCGGCTGACGCGAGGTCTGGACGAGCAGCCGGGCGACGATGTCGTCGATGCTGAGGACGTGGCCGTGCCGGCCCGCCGCCAGGGCGGCGGCCACATGGTGGCGGGGGTCCCGTACCGCGGCGACCACGACACGGTCACCGGAGGGGGGACCGGCCGCGTCCAGGGCCAGCAGCGTCTTCACGACGTGGGCGTCGCCGCCCTGACCGCCCGGCGAGAGCACCAGTACGGCCTTGGCCGTGTCCGGACTCACCCGGGCGAGGACCGTCGGGTCGCTGGTCGAGCCACTGCGGCAGATGATCCGCGTGGCTCCGGTGCCGCCGACATGGCTCGCGATCTCGACGTCCATCTCGGCCTTGTCCTTGTCGGCGAGGACGGCGACCGCGGCCCTGCGGCGGTTGGCGTTGGCCGCCACCAGCTCCGCGATGACGGGAAACACCTGATCGGACCAGCCGAGCAGTACCGTGTGCCCCTCCTCCAGGACGACGGACCGGCCGAGCCGCAGCGCCAGGAGGCGCTCGTTGAGCCCCGTGGTGATCAGACTGACGAGCGCCGACACGAACAACAACGCCACCAGCGCCAGCAGGACGGACATCAGCACATAGACCGGCGGTCCGACTTCGCCGCCCAGCCGGAGGGTGCGGCCGACGCTTCCCCAGACGGCCGCGACACGCCCGGAGAAGGACGGCGGCGCGCCGCGGTCCGCCCAGACGAGCACCACGCTGGCCGGGACCACGATGCCGAGGCAGACCAGTGTGAGCCAGCCGATGAGCACGGGGGTGCCGTGGACCATCAGGTTGTCGAATCCGTACCGGAGGCGCAACCACGATCGAGAAGCGCGCCGTGCCATACCAAGCCCCCTGGAACCGGGGCTCGAAGCCCCCGTGCGAAGTCCGGGCGGGGAAGCCCCGGCCCCTGACAGTCGGTCACCCCTGGGCGCATAGCGCGGGCGCGGTACCCCGGGGCATGTGTGCCGGAGGCGCTTGCGCGCCCGGCGGGTGCCGCGCTCAGGACAGCGCCGC
The DNA here is from genome assembly GCF_036322365.1 of Streptomyces sp. SP18CS02. Classification (NCBI taxonomy): domain Bacteria; kingdom Bacillati; phylum Actinomycetota; class Actinomycetes; order Kitasatosporales; family Streptomycetaceae; genus Streptomyces; species Streptomyces sp. SP18CS02. Next base: position 272,024 of record NZ_JAQYXC010000269.1, on the reverse strand, counting down.
CGCAAGCCTCGCGGCCGGCGCCGCGGTCCAGTGCGCCTCGGCGTTGTGCTGCCCCGGTCTCAGGCCGACGGCAGGCGCACGCACTCGATCAGGTAGTCGCCGGTGCCCGCTTCGATGGTGACGCCGTGGGCCTCGCTGTGGAAGCCGGGAAAGGCCCGGTCGAACGCCTCCAGCGCGCCCAGATAGCGCAGCAGCGGTCCGCCCGGAGCTCCCGTGGACTCGCCGGGCATCAGGACCGGGATGCCCGGCGGGGTCACCGTCACCATGGCGGCGGCGACCCGCCCAGCGGCCTCGCTCAGACGCAGGCGTTCGGTGCCGCCCCGGATCAGCTGCTGGTAGCAGTGCCGGGGTGGTGCGACCGGCTCGGGCAACTGCTGGAACGCGGTGTCGAGCGCGGTGATCAGACGGGCGCCGGTGAGGTGCTCGTGCATGTCCTGGCACAGGTCGCGCAGCGTCGTGCCGGTGTACCGGTGCGGGTGCTGCTCGACCAGGGCGGGCAGCACCTGGTCCAGGGGCGCGTCCGTGTCGTACAGCGCCTTGAAGTCCATGAGGGCGTCCATCAGGGTGCCCCACTTGCCCTTGGTGATGCCCATGGAGAAGAGGACCAGCGTGGTGTAGCTGTCGGTCTTCTCCACCACGATGCCGCGGGTGGCCAGGTACGCGGTCAGGACCCGTGCCGGAATGCCCCAGGACGAGGTCTCGCCCGTGGCGCTCACGCCCGGACAGGTCAGTGTCACCTTGATCGGGTCGAGCATGCAGTAGCCCTGCCCCAGGTCGCCGAATCCGTGCCAGTCGGCCCCGGGTTCCAGGTGCCAGCAGCTGGGTTCGCCGCGCAGCAGCGCGGGCCGGGCGTCGGCGAAGGGAACGCGTTCGCCGGTGTCCGGGTCGGTGACCGTGTCGGGCTGCCAGACGCCGAAGAACCACCCCGGCCGGTCCCCCGCCCCGGAGATGCGCCGTGCGGTGCGCACGACCGCCTGCCGGAAGCGGATGGCCTCGGTCACGGCCTCGTCGATCAGCCATTCCCCCTGCGGGCCGTCCATCATGGCGGTCGCCACGTCGAGGGAGGCGATCGCCGGATACAGCGGCGAGGTGGTGCCGTGCATCATGAACGCCTCGTTGAACCGCTCGTGTACGACGGGGGCCCTGGGCGCCGACCTGACGTGGACCATCGCGGTCTGCGAGAGGGCGGCCAGGAGCTTGTGGGTCGACTGGGTGGAGAAGACGGTGGGTCGCTCCGGCCCGGCGAAGGTCTCCGGGCCGACGGCCATCCCGTACCGTCCCGCGTACAGGGGATGGAAGCGGGCGTAGGCGAACCACGCCTCGTCGAAGTGCAGGCGCGGCGTGCTCGGGGCCAGCGCGCGGGCCGTGGCCACGGTGTCGTAACACAGCCCGTCGTACGTCGAGTTGGTCAGCACCGCGTACTGGGCCTCGTGCGAGACGGCCCCGGCGGCCAGGGCATTGGCCCCGATCCGGTCGGCGACCGTGGCCCGGTCGATCTCCGTCGGAGGCAGCGGCCCGGCCAGTCCGTAGCCGTTGCGCGACGGCACCAGATAGACGGGACGCGCACCGGAGATCACCAGGCCGTGCAGTACCGACTTGTGACAGTTGCGGTCCACCAGCGCGATCTCGTCGGAGGTGACGCTGTAGTGCCCCACCATGCGGTCGGCGGTCGAGTCGCCGTGCAGGACGAAGTACGTGCGGTCGGCCCCGAAGACTCGGGCGGCGTTGCGCTCCGCCTCGCCGATCGGCCCGCTGTGCTCGAAGAGCGAGCCCAGCTCTCCCACCGAGATGGACAGGTCGCTGCGGAAGAGCCGCTCGCCGAAGTACTCGAAGAACGCCCGCCCTGTGGCCGACTTGAGGAACGCGACACCTCCCGAGTGGGCGGGGGTGTGCCACGAGTACTGGTGCGCGTCGTCGAAGCGGCGCAACGCCTTGAAGAACGGCGGAAGGATGTCCTGGTGGTAGGAGCGGGCAGCGGTGACGACACGGCCGGCGATGAAGGCGGCGGTGTCCTCCAGCGGCCAGATGTAGCCGACCACCGTCTCGGAGACCCACAGCGGCAGCCGCTCCAGGTCCTGGTCGGCATCGTCCGCCATCAACAGGAAGACGGGCAGGCTCGTGAACCGCCGCTGGATCTGGCGCAGGACGTCGGCCCCGCCCTCCCCGTCGCTGGCGCCGGCCTCCGGCAGGTCCCAGGCGACGAGCGCCGCAGCGAGCCTCGACTCCGTACGCAGGGCGGCGCGGGCTTCCTGGGCACTACGGGCCCACCGCAGCTCCAGCCCCTGGTTCTCCAGTTCCTTCCCGATACGACGCAACTGCTCGGTGCCCACACCACCACCGAGAGGGTTCTCCCTCAATGCCAGCAGAACTGTGCCCATCGCCATGACGCCCGCCTTCTCCGGTAGGTGCACCCGTAGACCTGTCGTCACAGTCTTGTGGGGGAACCCGCGGCAATACCGGGCTTCGGGGCACTCTTCACCCCCAGGTGGCACACGACGGCTAGACGTCGGTACGCCCCGCGGCGTCGCTGTCGGCCAGACCACCCGGGCCCAGCAGGCCCGTGGGCGCGAACTCGGTGTCCCGCGACAGACGGGCCAACTCGCGTGCCGAGATCCGCGTGACCAGGGGAGGCAGGGCCGCCCGGACCACCTGGACCGCACGCAGCCAGGACGGAACGTACACGGCAGCCGACCGCCGCTCGATCTGGGTGACCAGGCGGGCCGCGACCTCGGGGGCCGGTCTGACCTTCCTGGCGGGGGGTGGCATGTGTCCACGCAGCTCCCGCAGGACCGCGTGCACGTCGCTGTCACGGATCATGTCGGTGTCGGTCCAGTTGATGTAGCTGATGCCCACTCCGACCCCCTGGTGGGCGAGCTCCGCGCGCAGGGAGTGCGCGAACGCCTCGACGCCGGCCTTGGAGGCGCAGTACGCGCTCATCATGGGAGAGGTGCCGAACGAAGCGAGGGACGCGATCTGCAGGAAGAAGCCGCGGGTCTCCAGCAGGCCCGGCAGGAACACGCGGGCGGTGACGGCGCTGCCGATGAGGTTCACCTCGATGACCCGTCGCCATGTGGCGGGGTCCGACGTGAGGAAGGGCCCGCCCTCGGCGACACCCGCGTTGGCGACGATCACGGAGGGTGCACCCATCACGGCCCGGACCTCCTGCGCGACGCGTCGCATGCCCGCGTCGTCCGTGACGTCGACCTCCCAGCACCGTGCCTCGGTGTCGAGCTGCTGTGCCACGTCGGCCAGTGTCGCTTCCTCCCGGCCGATGAGCGCGACCCGCGCGCCGCGCAGTGCCAGCTCCCTGGTGAGAGCCGCGCCCAGGCCGCGCGCGGCTCCGGTGACAACGGCCACCCGGCCGCGCAGGGGACTCGTGACCGTCACCGTGTACTCCATGGCATAGGAACCGTGGCCGGCCGGCCGGCCGTGCCGGCCTGAGCCGTGGCTGATGCCGGTGTGATCACCTTAGGCACACGCGGGTGGTCCGTCCGTCGTGATGCTGTGCCATCAGGGTGACGGAAGAGGGTTTGGGCCCGTACCGCCGTTGCCGCTTGCACAGCAGGGCGAGGCACCGCCGGGCCGCCCGGGTGTCCGTCACCGGCCGCGAGGCCGTACCTGTATGTCCTGATGTCCTGCGTCATGACCCGCAGGGTGTCAGGTCGGGCCAACGGCCACCCTGGGCAGCCGTTGGCCCGGACCGCCTGGCCCGGCGGCGAGAGTCGTGCCCGTCAAGGGAGCCGGTGATCGGCCCGGGCCCCCGGTCGGGATCCGACTGCCGCGCCGGGACGGTTCCGCCGCCGGGGAGGAGTGCGCGAGCTGCCCGCGAACGCGCTTCACGCTCCCCACGCGGCAGCCCGCCCCATCTCCGGAGCCGATCGGCGGACGCCGGACGCGCTCAGGGCTGCGGCAGGCAGGGGGGCGAGGTCGGGGCGGGGTGCGGCGACGAGTCGCCGCGGTGAGGAACCGGTCGTCGTCATCGCGTCCGCCACTGGTGGTCGGGCAGGAACCGTACGTCGTACTGCTCGGGCACACCGGCGAACCTGCGCGGTTCGGGAACGACGGGTTCGCGGGGCAGCCCGAGACCCTCTGCGGGTGCGCCGAGGGTCTCGAAGAACCGCTCGAAGGTGCCGCCGGGGCCGGCGGCAACGCCGACGACCTGGCTGTGGTGACGCTCCATGCGGTAGGCGTGGGGGCAGTTCCTGGGTACGAAGCCGAAGTCGCCGGGCGTCAGGAGTTTCTCCTGCTGATGGCCCTCGGTGTCCTCGACGAACAGCCGCACGGCGCCCTGGGCGATGTAGAAGACCTCGTGGGTGTCGGGGTGCAGATGAGCCGGGATGAGATCCCCCTTGGGACCTTCGACGGTGAAGAAGTTGAAGGTGTTCTCGGTCTGCTCGCCACCGGCGTAGATGGTGATCAGGTCGCCGAACAGGTGCGCGCGGTCCCCCTCGCCAGAGCGGCTCGCCGAGCGCATCGGCGCCGATGGTGTCCGGGCCCTGCGGACGGCGCTGGAAGCCCCGTGGGGCCGGCCGTCCCTCCCGGATGCGGACCCGAACGCGCGATAGGGCGCCCTTTCGCGGAGTGGGTTCCCTCTCCGTCGCCCGGCCCGCCCGGCGGGCGGTCACGTCGGTCCTGGCGCTCGGGCCCTCGGGAGTGGTCAGGCGGCGGACCGCCTCGACGTGGGCCGCTCGGTGCGGCGCCCGCCGCTGTCGGCTCCCGCCGTGGCCGTCCGCCTCGGCCCCCGGCGTCCGGGCCGCCCCCCCGGAGCCCACGGCCGCCACCCGCCGGGCCGCACCGGGCTGCGCCCGTCGAACCACTCCGGTGCCCGGCCGGAGAGGGGAGGGGTGCTTCCCGGAGAAGTGCGCGGGTGCGCGCACGCGCGCCGTTACCCGGTCATCTCGTGCCGCGGAACGTGCATGAGGAGGGCTGTGAGGGCAACTGGTACAGCGCGAGGGCAGTCGCGTGCCCCGGAGGGGCATGGCGCGCGGATCGCGGGGTGCGGCGCGGGAAGGACTCCCGCGTCGGCCGTGGTCGGCGCCGCTGGCCGACGCGGGGAGTGCCGGGCCTCGGGCCCGGCCTGTACCCGTCCGGTCGGCGCGTTCCCCTCCCCCTCCGTGATGGGAGCCGAACATGGTGGCAGAGCAGGCGACCGGCAGCCCGGTGACCGGCGACGTGGGCATCGAAGCCCCGGAGCGGGCCGTCACCGCCCCCGCGACGACGCCCGACGGCACGGAGGGGCCTCTGGTGTCGCCGGTCGGTTCGCACAACGAGTGGGACCCGCTGGAAGAGGTCGTCGTCGGACGTCTGGAGGGCGCCACGTTCCCCTCCGCGCATCCGGTCGTCGCCTGCAACATCCCGCCGTGGGCGGCGCGCATCCAGGGGTTCGCCGCCGGTTTCAGATACCCGCGCGCGCTGATCGAGCCGGCGCAACAGGAACTCGACCGGTTCATCACACTCCTGCGGTCCCTCGGTGTCACCGTCACCCGCCCGGACGCGGTGGAGCACCGGCAGGGCTTCGGCACCCCCGACTGGTCGGCACGTGGCTTCTGCAACAGCTGTCCGCGGGACAGCATGCTCGTCATCGGTGACGAGATCATCGAAACCCCCATGGCATGGCCGTGCCGGTACTTCGAGACGCACTCCTACCGGACGCTGCTCAAGGACTACTTCCGCCGCGGTGCCCGCTGGACGGCGGCACCGAAGCCCCAGCTCACGGATGAGCTGTTCGAGAAGGATTTCCGCGTCCCCGGGGCCGGCGAGCCCATGCGCTACATCCTCACCGAGTTCGAGCCGGTGTTCGATGCGGCGGATTTCGTACGCGCGGGACGCGATCTGTTCGTCACGCGCAGCAATGTCACCAATCGCATGGGCATCGACTGGTTGCGTCGCCATCTGGGACCCCTCTACCGAGTCCACGAGATCGAAAGCCGCTGCCGCGTGCCCATGCACATCGACACGACGTTCCTGCCGCTCGCGCCCGGCAAGGCACTGGTCAATCCGGAGTACGTCGATGTCGACCGTCTGCCCGACATCCTGCGGTCGTGGGACATCCTGGTCGCCCCGGTGCCCGATCCGGTCGAGGAACGCACCCTCAGGCTCACGTCGATGTGCGGCAAGTGGCTGAGCATGAACGTTCTCATGATCGACCAGAAGCGCGTGATCGCCGAACGGCACCACACCGGGATGTTGCGCGCGCTCGAGAAGTGGGGGTTCGAGCCGATCCCCTGCGACCTGCTGCATTACGCGCCGTTCGGCGGCTCGTTCCACTGCGCGACACTCGACGTCCGGCGTCGCGGGGTGCTGGAGTCCTACTTCCCCTGATCTTCCCCTGATCGCGTCCGCGTCGGTGAGGCGGCCCACGGTCGGCCGTCGCCCCCTGGCCGACCACTGGCACCCTGGCCCTGGCCCTGGCGCGGGCTGCGATCGCGGCCCGCTGGTCGCCCTCCTCGTCTTCGCCGGAGGCACGCCGCAGAGCCATGAGGACGACGCGGCCCCCCGGCGCCCATCGGAGGACCGGACCACTGCTGTCGTAGCGGCGGGGACGACAGCGAAGGTGCGAGGTACGGGCGGGTGACCACGTCCGGGCCGGACCTTGCGCCGGAACCTGCGCCGGGGCCGGCCCGGACAGGCTCGATCGGACAGGGCCCTCGCTGCCCTGAGGCTGTGCGCGCCGCACCCGCCGCCACCCAGCCGTCCAGCCCTGCCGGGGGCCCGGGGCCCGGCGGCCCGGCCGGAGGCCACAGCCCCCACGAGCGGACGCCGCACGGCGATCGGGGGTCAGCAGGCATACGGTAGGCGCATGCGGCTGCTGCTGACCTCCGACACGCATGTGCCCGCCCGGGCGAAGAGCCTGCCGGCAGCCTTGCTGGCCGCGATCGACGAAGCCGATACCGTGATCCACGCCGGGGACTGGATCGACGAGCCGACCCTCGACGTGTTGCGGTCCCGGTCCCGCAGGCTGATCGCCGTGTACGGCAACAACGACGGCCCGCCGCTGCGCCGACGGCTCCCCGAGGTCGCCCGCGCCGAGCTGGCCGGACTCCGGTTCGGTGTCGTGCACGAGACCGGGGCAGCCACCGGTCGGGAGCGCCGCTGCGCCGCACGCTTCCCGGACCTTGATGTCCTGGTGTTCGGTCACAGCCACATCCCGTGGGACTCCACCGCTCCCGACGGTCTGCGCCTGCTCAATCCCGGGTCCCCCACGGACCGCAGGCAGCAGCCCTTCTGCACGTTCATGACCCTGACCGTCTCCGACGGGGCACTTCACGACATCACCCTGCACCGGTTGCCGCCGAGACGCTGAGCCCGCAGGGCGGTGGACCGGTGCCATCCGCGCGCCCCGTTCCCGTGCCGCTCCCAGGACCCGCGGGGCTTTCCCGCGAAGAGGTGAGGACGGCCGGTGGTGGCGCTGAGGTAGAACCGGGCGGCCGTAGCGTGGCCGCGGCCGGGCGACGTGGCTCGTGGCGGGCTCGCGGTGTTCGGCGGCCATCGAGCCGATCCCGCCCGCACGGCTGCGACCCTCCCGCCGGAGGCCACCGGCTCGCCTCTCACGTCGAGTACCCGGCACCCGAGGGCGCGCGTCACCCGCCACACATGCTTCCGGCCCCCTCGACACTGGGTCGAGGGGGCCGGAGTTGGTAGCGGGGACAGGATTTGAACCTGCGACCTCTGGGTTATGAGCCCAGCGAGCTACCGAGCTGCTCCACCCCGCGTCGGTGATCCCCACTGTACGGCACCAGAAGCACGGCCCCGTACACATGTGCCGAACGCGTCGGGTTCCGGGTCCGCGTCAGCAGCACCGGTGTCGTCACCAAGCGTGCAAGCGTGAGGGCTGGCAGTCAGGACTTGCATCCGGTACGAGGACGACTCGGTCCGCAGCGTCGAGTTCGGGCAGCTCCGCCGGGGCAGTGACGACGGGTCCGTGCCGGGACGGCGGGTCAGGTCGGCGAAGGGGCACCCTGATCCGTACGCGACTCCGTACTTCAGCTCGCACACCGAGCGGAATCCGCAGACAGTGCCACGTGCGACCTGGGCGCTCAGGTCACGACTGGGGTGATGGCAAGGCACCGGCGATGACTGGGGTCACCATCTTGCGGACGGCGGAGGTCTGCGGCGGGGTGCTTGTCCGGTCGGCGAAGAGCAGGTGCCCGGCCCCGACGAGGGCGGGGGCGAGTGTGTCGATGCCGGCGTCCCCGGTCAGGCGCCCTAACTCCCGCTCGGCGGTGAGGTATGCCTGGTGCCGTCGGCGTGACGCCGGCCATGGTGGCTGGGCACCGCACAGGGAGCGCACTTCCCGTCGGCGGATCACGGGTGCAGCCGATCGTGGACTTCGTAGGCGTCGGCGGCTAGCCGGGCCATGGCAAGCGGCTGCTCCCGCGCCAATGGGCCGACCAGGGCGACGGCCTCGGCTGAGGCCGCGCGGGCGGCGTCGGAGCGGTCACCTGCTGCCAGCCGGGCCTGCGCGGAGGCGGTGAGGGCCTTCGCGAGAACCTCTCGATGGGCCCGCGGATCCCTGTCCGAGAGGTGGCGTGCTCGCCGGACCGCGTCGTCCGCGACCTCCACGGCGTGCTGTGCTCGTCCGGTCATGGCGAGTCCCCGAGCCTGCTCGGCCAGCGACTCGGCCAGCGCGGGGCCCAGATGGGGGCGGTCGGCGGCGTGGCGACGCAGGATCGACAGAGCGCGTCCGTTCGCCGCGGCCCCTTCCTCCTCCCTGCCCGGCACCGTCACCGCGCACCTTCCGAAAGCGGTGAGCGCACCAGCGAGCAGCAGCTCCGCCGATGGCTCTTCCGGCAGGGACTCGCAATAGCCGACGGCAGCGGCGAGCGGTTGCAGGACCGCCTCGGTACAGGCAGCGTCCGAGGCGGCCGCCACCTCTGCCAGCAGTACCGCGCGGGACAACAGGGCGAACGCCGTCAGGGGATCGTCGAGCGATGATCCGGCGTCGGCATTGGCGTCGGCGTTGGCGTTGGCATTGGCATTGGCATTGGCATTGGCGTCGGCATTGGCGTCGGCGTCGGCTGCCGCGCGGGCGACAGCGACCGCCTCGGCTACGGCTGTCTGCGCCCCTGACGGGTCACCGGCACGCCACAGCAGGCTTGTTCGCCGTACGAGCAGGGCGGACAGCTCGGCTCTGAGGCCCGGCGCATCCGTGGCGTAGAGCGTGCGGAGCCGGGCGAGGGCGTTCTCCATGGGGACCAAGGCGTCCTGCCAACGGCCGCATTCCTCCAGTACCTGGGCCAGGAGGCTCTCCGCGCGTGCCAGGGCCAGGCCGGTGGTGTCGTCGCCTTGTCGCTGGTGTGCGGTACGCCGGTGAGCGCGGGCTTCGTCCGCCGCTACGGCCGCTTCCGCCGCGCGCCCGAGCCACCACAGTCGCTGCGCCTGTACCTCGAGATCGGCTGCCCGCTGTCCCTCGTGGCGTTCGGGGTCCCGCTGGGCCCAGCGGCCCTGGATCTCCAGTGCTTCGCACGAACGCCGGACCGATTCCTCGTGCTCGCCGGAGAACCACAACCAGCCGCCGGTGGCCGACAGGACGGCCCACAGGTCGGTCTCGTACCGTGCGGGTGCTTCGACGCTGAGCGTACGCAGCCGGACCAGGGCCTCCTCACCTGCCCGGAGTGCCTCCTCGTGGTTCCCCAGTTCGCTGTGGCACCGGCAGGCCGTGAGCCAGTTCCTGAGCATGGGCTCGGCGAAGGCCGCCGGAAGGGCTTCCTCCGCCCTGCTGTTCACGGCCATGGACTCTTCCACGACGCGCAGGGCTTCGTGTGGTTCGCCGAGCAGGAGGTGGGCGCCCGCCAGGTTGTTCAGACAGGCGGCGAGGTCCGGCAGGTGAGCGCCCGGGGCGGTCCCGGACAGCTCTCGCAGGATTCCCGCCGCCTCCCGGAGGCAGTCGACCGCTCCCGCCGCGTCCTGCGGCCCGGCCTCGGGCAGCAGCGTGCTGGCGAGGGTGCTCAGGGACATGGCCAGATGGTCGCCGAAGCCACCCGGCACGGAGTCGGCGAGCCGGCGGTACCGGTCGACGCTCTCCCGCGCGATGCGGTGCGCCTGGCTGTTGAAGCCGTTGGCCTGGCTCTGTACCGCGAGTGTGTTGAGGGCGAGGGCCAGGCGGGGGGTGTGGATCTGTGGCTGCTCGGCGGCCAGACCGCGGTAGAGCCGTACCGCTTCCTCGGCTGCGTCGAGCGCCTCGGCGTCGTGTCCCATATTGCCGAGGTCGATGGCCAGACTGTTGAGTGTTGCGGCCAGGTCCGCCCGGTAGGCCTGGGGACGTGCCCGCGCGAGGAGCCGACGGGTGTCGACGGACTCGCGCACCCTCTCCAACGCCTCGCGGTGGAGTCCGGCCGACTGGGCCGCCGAGGAAGCCGTGGAAAGGGCCAGGGCGAGCCCCGCGAGGTGGGCGTCGGGGTCGTCGGTGGCGAGCCGTCGTTGGAGCTCGACCGCCTCGCGGGCCGATGCCAGGGCCCTGTCGCGATGGCCGGAGCCCATCGCGACGATGGCGTGGTTGTTCAGGTGGTTGACCAGGAGAGGCGTATGCGCCGCCCGGTCGCTTTCGTAGAGGGCCTCGCACAGTTCCCTGCACTCCTCGGCGACGCGCCACGCGGTGTCGTGCTCTCCGACGCCGCCGGCGGCCACGGCGAGCGTGTCCAGGGCCTTCACGAGGTCCACCCGGCTCACGGGATCGTCGCGACGGAACGCGGCACGCAGGAGGTCCACGCCCTCCCGAGCGGCCTGGTACGCCTCGTTCCGACGCTCCACCTTGGTGAGGAAGATGGAGGCGTTGATACGGCAGGCTCCCCTTTCGGCATGGTGGCGGGGGTGGCTCGCGGGGATCTCCTGCCACAGGTCGTGGGCCTCCTCCACCGCGCGGAGGCACGCCTGCCGCTCGCCCATGGACGACAGGCGTTTGGACACCTCCCGCAGAGCGACGGCGAGACCGGGGCGTGCCCCGGGGTCGGCTGCCGCGCGCAGCCGGTGCAGAGCGACGACGCGCTGGTGCAGGTGGAGTGCCCACGGGGCCAGCAGGTGGGTGCTGGCCGGCACGGCGGCGGCCAGGTCCGCGAGCTCGTCGAGCGTTGCGTGCGGGCGGTCGGCGAGGGCCTGCAGCGCGGCGAGCACGGGTGCCGGATCCTCCAGCCGGGAGACCAGGGAGAGGGCTGCCGGGCCGAGGACCGCGGGGTGGCGCAGGCACCAGTCGGTCGGTTCCTCGGCCGTGGGGCCGGCTTCGCGCAGGGAGGCGCGGGTCACCAGCGTCAGGAACCTGGCGGCCTGATGGGGTGCGGCGGTCGGCAGCAGGGCGTCGAACAGGCTCGGCTCCTCGCGCAGCCGCCCGCCCACGAACCGTTCGGCGAGCCGGTCGGGAAGCAGGTGCCCGACGGTGTCACCGTCGCCGGGAAGCACGGTCCTGATCCATGCGTGCACGGCGCGAACCGTTCCGGCCGTGCCGCTGCCGGCGCCGAGCACCGCGCTCAGGACGGCCGCGGTCTCACGCGGCCCGCGGGGGCCCAGGGCCACGACGGCGGTCACCGCGTCCTGCAGCGTGCTCCACAGCAGGGGAGGACTGAGCCGATGGGTCCTGGCGGTACCGCGCCAGTGCGCCCGCTCATGCGCCAGCAGCCGCTCTTCGATGGCGGAGGCGTCACCACCGGTGAACCCCTCTCCCCGCGCCGCGTCCAGGAGGTGCACCAGGGCGGTCATGTGGAGCGTGAGCGGAGACCCATGAGCGTCGTCGGGCATGTCCGGCGGGGTGCGTTCGGCGAATTCGGTCCATGGCCGACTCGTCTGGCCGGGCATGGACCGCAGCCCCGCGGCCAGGCCACGGGCGGCGGCGAAGTAGCCGGCGAGATCGTCCGACGGCAGCGCCGGGAGTTCGAGGACCGGCGCGGCCGCCAGCATCGTTCCGCGTTGCAGCGAGTCTCCGGCGGCCTCCTCGAGCCAGGCGCCGGACGAACGGGCCAGGAGGATCACCTTGACCGGCGCCTCGCGATGCCGCGCGGCGAACTCCAGGACGGAACGCGTCTCCTCGACGCGGCCGTCCGCACCGTCGACCACCACCATCAGCGGCAGCCCGGGTGCGCGGGTGCCGGGCCCCATCCGCTCGCCGGGCCGCAGCCACAGGAAGGACCACACGGGGTGCAGGCGGCTCGCGAGTTCCACCACGAGCCGCGTCTTTCCCCGGCCTCCGGGCGCGTGCACCACCGCGACCTCGCCGTCGGACCGCTCCGACCACTCGGTGAGCGTGCGCAGCTCCTCCTCGCGGCCGTGAAAGGGCACGATCGCCCTGGCCGGGTGCAGCAGCTCCACCGCGGAACGGGGCGCGTGCCGCGGTCCGACGTGGTGGTCGGGGTCGGCGAGGGCCGTGTACTCGACAGGCTGGGCGGAATGAGGGCCCGGCGCCCCGTACTGTTCGAGGGCGGCGAGGAACGAGTCGTCGCGAAGAAGGGTGATGACGCGCTCCGCCTCCAGACGGGCCGGAACACGGTCGGGAACGTCCCGGACCACGACGCCCACCACGAGGTCGCCACAGAGCACGGCGGCCCCGGACATCCCTCGCCAGGCCGAGTCATCCGTTCCCCGGTCGCGGTAGGTGGTGCAGTCCAGGACGTACATGCCGCCGACCAGGCCGCTGAGGGGACTGATTCTCCCTTCGGCCTGCTCCGACTCCCGGGAGCGCTTCTCGGAATGCGGGAAACCGGTGGCCCGCCACGGGACGGATTCGCTGTCTCCGACGATCCGGCCCCACGGTGCCCGGCCGGGCGCAGCGGGTTTCCAGGACTGCGCCGAGACGTGCACCAGCGCGGCGTCCGTACGGAACCGGCCGCTTCCGTCCGGGTGTCGCGGCATTCCGCGCCACACGACGCGACCCTCGTGGTCGATGCGCTCCTCGGTGCGGGAGACCGCGACGGGCGAGCCGACGGTGGCAACGGCGTGCGCGGCCGTCAGGACCAGGCCCGGCGCGATCTCGTAACCGGCCGCCCACCCGCCCGCCGTCTCCACCCGCACAACACGGTTACCGCTCAACGGGCGCTCTGCTCCTGTGCCGTTCCCACGGTGGCGGGAGAGGGGGACACCCGGTCAACGGGCCCGCCGGGCGCGGTCCTCGTCCCCCGGCGCCTCGCCGCCGGGCAGATCCGTGCCTTCCGCCGAGATCCGCACCGGACCGCCCCCGCGGCGCGGCGTGAGGGTCACCGTCACACGGTGGCTGCGGCCGCGGGCCGCGACGCCTTCGGCATCCGCGGTGACGACCCACGCCCGGAAGCCGGCCTTCGCCCGGGCCTCCTGGCGGATCTCCACGAGGAACTCCATCTCGATGGGGCCGACATCGAAGGTGATGTCCTGGTCCTCGCCGCGCCGGGCGGCCTCCATGAGGTCGTTGCGCAGTGCCTCGACGGCATCCCCGAGCTTGACGTCCATGCAGATCCCCCGTGATCCCCGCGCAGCCCCGGCGTGTAGCCGTGCACGCTCCCCTCCCGGCCCCCTGACCGGGGGACCGACTGTAGCCAAGCGGCGGTTGTCCTGTCCGGCGGATCGGGAAGGCCGGCCCGCGCGACGGATGCGCGGACCGCGACCCCGAGCGGTGGAACGCGCCCGGCGGCGGCCTGTCACCCCGGCCCGTCGTCCCGGGCCCGTGCGCGGACCCCGACGTCCGGCGTGCACTGCCGGAGCAACCGCCGTGCGCTGCGGGGCAAGGAGGGGCAGTCCCTTCGCCCTACCGTCGCGGGTGACGGAAAGGAAATCCATGTTGATGACGCGCAGGCACGCGGCTTTCACCACATGGCGGACGATGGTGGTCGCCCTTGTCGCCGGCCTGTCCATGCTCATGGCGCCCGGCCCGGCCGCCGCGAGTGAGGGCTCCTGGCAGAATCTCGGTGGCGAGGCCACCGCGCAGTCCTCCCTGTACAGCGTGACGATCACCGGCAACGTCTACGACGTCGTCAGGGGCAGTGACAGCAATGTCTGGTTCCGCTACAACGGCGGGACCTGGAGACCCCTGGGGAACTTCGGGGCGGCGAGGACGGCGTCCCCGCCCCGCATCATCGAATTCCCGCCGGGACGGGCCTTCGTCGCCATTCGCGGAACGAATTCGGAGATCTTCTACTCCCAGGTCAACAGCGGGTCCGCGAATTTCTGGACGCCCTGGCAGCAGATCGCCTCCAACGCCTGGGCCATGGGCAGTCCCTGGCTGTCGCTCAGCGAGGTCACGGGCAGTCTGAGGATCGACGTTCCGCGCTATGACGGACGCATCAACTACCAGTACGTGATGAACGACAACGGCTCCATCAGGCCCGGCTCCCAGTGGACGTACAGCCAGGGTTTCCAGCTCGCCGGGAACTCCAGGGACATCGAGGGCGAGAGCCAGATCGCGCTCTGGGGATACGGCTGGCCGGAGTGGCAGAGCTATTTCACCGGCACCGACAACCGTGTGTACCGCGCCCGCACCGACCAGCGCAACGGGCAGGTGACCAACGTCGATCAGGTCCCCGGAGGTGCCATCTGCCACAGCGGGGTCTCGGCCGCCCGACTCGGTAATCCGACCCGGGTGGTGCGGCCCGGCGAGGGAGGCTACGCGAACCAGCAGCGCGTCCTCATCTCCTGCGTGGGAACCGACGGCATGACGTGGATCAACACCTCCTCCAGCGGCGGGAGTACGTGGACCGGATGGCGGCAGCCCTCGGGGGGACCGGCCCCGTCGAGCGCCACCCCGGCGGTCAACGCCACCTATGACACCTGGACCCTCACCATCCGGTGGAACCGCTCCCGCAGCACGCTCCACCCGGACAACGCCCTGGTCGGCAAGCGCATCAACTGACCCGGCCCCGCCCCGCCCACGGCCCCGTTCCCCGCTCCGGGAGCGGGGCCGTCCTGGTGAGCGTCGCGATGGACGTTGCCGCACCCGCCGTGTCGGCCGACCGGTCATGGGGCGCCCATTGCCGGGTAGGAGGGCGCGTGTATCGACCAAGGAAGTGGAGCGGTGATGAGCGGAGCGTTGACGGCGGGAGGGTGGGGCCTGTTCGCGGGGGCGGCTCTGCTGGTGGGCGCTGCGATCGGCTCACTGGTGCGCGTGCCGCCACGGCTGATAGCCCTGGTCATGGCCTTCGGCAGTGGCGTGCTGATGGCCGCGGTCTCCTTCGAGCTGATTGCCGATGCCTATGAACGCGCGGGGATCTGGCCGGTGGTGGCGGGAGCGGTCGGCGGCGCGGCGGTGTATTCGGGAGCCAACGCGCTGCTGGCACGGCACGGCGCGCGGCACCGCAAGCGGTCCGGGGAACAGCAGCCGTCCGAGGCCGAGGCACCCGGGTCGGGGAACGCCATCGCGTTGGGGGCTCTGCTCGACGGGGTCCCGGAGTCCGTGGTCATCGGGACGAGCCTGCTGGGCGGCGGCCACCTCGGGGCGGCGACAGTGGGAGCGGTGTTCATCAGCAACATCCCCGAAGGGCTCGCCAGCTCCGCCGGCATGAGGAGCGCCGGACGCAGCCGGATGTACGTGTTCGCCCTGTGGGGGAGCATCGCCGTGGCCAGCGGACTGGCGGCGCTGGGCGGCTACGCCCTGCTCGGAGGCGCTTCCGAAGCGTTGATGGCCGTGATCACCGCCGTCGCGGGCGGGGCGATCCTCTCGATGGTCGCCGACACGATGATCCCCGAGGCCTACAGCAAGGTGCACCTCCTGACAGGACTGGTCACTGTGGCGGGATTCCTGTCGGCGTTCGCACTGTCCCACCTGTAGAAGCGGGGTCGTCCGGCGGATCGAGGGCCGTCACTGGGCCGCCGGCCCGCACGGGGAACCGGCTCCCGCCGACGGAGAAGGCCATCCGTGCCTCTCACCGTCCGGAAACACGCCCCTGTCACCGTCCGGAAGCACGCCCGTGTCGCACGGATGCGACGAGTACGCCCCTGGTGGCTCTCCGTCGTCCGGTCAGAGAGCGGTCGGCACCGATGCGACGTGCGGCTGCCGCATGTGCGGGCACAGCCCCTCGGAGGTCGTCGTGGGGATGCGCATACGGCGCAGGAGGTCTCGGGTGGTGCGCAGGCCCATGGTGCTGCGCCAGACCATGTCCGGGTAGCGGGAGCGCAGATGGGACAGCGCACGGGTGCCCAGGCCGGTATGGAGGAAGCGCTCCTCGATGACGACACCGGTGATGACGGCTTCGGCGCAGTCGACACAGATCCGGTAGTGGACCTGGCCGACCACCTTGCGGACATGGACCAGGAGCAGGCATTCCTCACCGGGGCCCGAGTCCCCCGGGACGCGGGAGGACAGGAAGTCGATCGCGCGGTAGGCGAGGATCCGGCGCCGGAGGCGGCCGGTGCCCTTGGACCGGCGGGAGTGCTTGGCGGTGCCAGGACCCGGCGGCGGTGCTCCGTCCTGACCGGGCCGGCCGAACAGAGAACTCGTAGGACGCGCATGTTGTCCGTGCATGGGAGCGCGTGTACCCGGTCGGCGACCGTGAATGTCCCGGAAAGCCAGGGCGTCGCTTTCCGGCGAGTACGACGAGCCGACGCGAAGGACGGGCCCACGGTCCTCTTCGGGGGCCGGTTCCCGCCCGCTGCCGCCCTCCGCACCCTTGCCGCAGCACGGATGCCGTACGGTGGCGTCGGCTGCTCGGGGCACCCGGACCCCGACACCCGGACCCCGGCACCCGGACCTCGGGGCACCAGGACCTCAGGGCACGAACCCTGACAAGACGCGCTCGAAGAGGTGAGGCGGCCTCGGGCCAGGGCGATACGGTCCCCTTCCGCGCGGAGCGCCCATCAGACAGGGCCTCGACGACGCCTTGCGGAAGCCGCCCCAGGTCCCCGTCTGACCGGGTGGTCACTGTCGCTGTCGCTGTCGCTGCCGCCGACGCGGACGGCGGGTGTCTTCGTCCTCGACGTCCTCGTCGTTCTCGTCGTCCTCGTATTCGTATTCGTCCTCGTCCGCGGTCTCGTCCTCGACATCCTCCTCCGGGACTTCGCCCTCCTCGTCCTCGTCATCCTCCTCCTGGGCCTCGCCCTCCTCATCGGCGTACCGCCCGTCGGGCTCTTCCTCGCTCTCCTCCTCGTCACCCTCTTCGTACCCGTCGGCGCCCTCGTCCTCTTCCGGCGTTTCCTCGTCGTCCTCTTCCGGCTCTTCGCTCTCTTCTTCCTCTTCGAGAGCCTCTTCGTGGGTGCGGACCACCTCGCTGTCGCGGATCTCGCCGCGCCAGCCTTCCGGCTCGTCGGTGGTGAGCGAGACATGCCGGAGGAAGTGCTTGAGGTCCAGACGCAGGCGGCGCCCCTGAGCACGCCAGATGTTGCCGGTCTTCTCGAAGAACCCCGACGGGTAGTACTCGACCACCACGACGATCCGGGTGAGGGTCGGAGTGACTTCGTGGAAGCTGACGCAGCCGCGGGTGGTGCCCTTGGCGCCCTCCGAGGTCCACACGATCCGCTCGTCGGGTATCTGCTCCTGGACGGTGGCCTTGAAGCCGCGTGTGGAGGGGCCGACCTTCACCTTCCAGTCGCTGGTGGTGTCGTCGTTGCGGGAGACGTCGCGCACTCCCTTGGTGAACCCGCTGAAGTCCTCGTACTGCGTCCAGTGGTCGTACACGGTGCGCAGCGGCAGACCCACATCGATGAACTCGATGATGTTGATGACCTTGCCACCGCTCTTGCGGCCCTTCTTGCCCTTCCCGAACATCTGGGAGGCGGCACCGGTCACTTTGTCCTTCAGGCTGCCGAAACCCTGTCCCGCTATCGCTTTCAGGGGCGAGTCGCCCTGCAACATCCGCCCCCCGATGCCGGCGACGTCGGACAACTTCCCTTTGCCGTCGGCCACGTCGAGAAGCTGGTCGGTGACGTTCCCCAGCTTGTCCGACGCCTTGTCCGCGAGCTGTTCGGCCTGGGCGCCGAGGAACCCGGACAGTTCCCCCAGCAGTTGGTCCAGCCCGGACTTCGATTCCGGCGCGCTGCCGCGGTCTGACTGTGCCATGACCTACCTCCGCGTGGACGGCTTGCGACCCGCAGTCTTCTTCGCTGCGGTCTTCTTGGCTGCCGTCTTGCGCGCCGGAGTGCGCGTCGCGGTCTTCTTGGCTGCCGTCTTGCGCGCCGGACCGCGCGCGGCGGCCTTCTTCGCCGGTGCCGCCTTCTTCGCCGGTGCGGCCTTCTTGGCGGACTTCTTCGCGGCGGTCTTGGACGGTGCGGCCTTCTTGGCGGCGGATCGTGGTGGCGTCTTCTCCGCCGAGGTCTTCTTGGCCGCGGTCTTCTTGCCGGCGGTCTTCTTGGCGGGGGCCGCGGGTGCCGAGGGGCTCGGTCGCCGCGGCGTCCTGCGGGGAGTGTCCGCGTCGGCGGAGCGGGTCCGTGTCGGGGGCCGACCGCGCCTGCGAGGCGGAGGTGCTTCTTCGGGTTCCTCCTCCGGCTCCTCCTCGGATTCCTCCTCCGGCTCCTCCTGGGCCTCGGGCTCGAACGGCTCCTCCTCTTCCTCTTCCTCCTCGCCCTCCTGCGGTTCTTCCTCTTCCTCTTCCTCCTCGGCCTCAGGCTCCGCGAAACCCTCTTCGTCCTCGTCCTCGTCCTCGGCTTCGGCTTCGGCTTCGTACTCGTCCTCGTCCTCGTCCTCGTAAGGCTCTTCCTCTTCGGACTCATCCGAGCTGCCGAGTTCGAGCGTCCGCTGGTGCAACGAATCGGCGAGATCGGCGAGTTTGCGGTTGGCGGCGGCTCCCAGCGCCTTCTTGCCCGCCCCCAGGGCCTCTCCCCGCAGCTGATCGCCGATCTCGGCGAACTGGGGCATCTCCTTGAGCTTGCTGAGGCCCTGCGTCATGAGCTGGCCCGGCTCAAGACCGAAGCGGCGGCCGGCGAGGTACGTCGCAGCCGTGAACGCGAGGCGGCCCTTCTTGGCCCGTCCCAGTGCATAGCCCCCGGCCACGGCGGCCGCGAGCGCGATTTTGGTCGTGTCCTGCATGAGCTGCTATCCCTTCACCAGGGCGCTTGCGGGTTGTCATCGCCGCCCGGGAAGCCGTCCTGGTCCGTGGATGCGCCGACTGTGCCGGCGCTGTCGACCGGGTGCGACCGCCCCGCTCGGGCGATGTGCGGACGACTCACCCCGAGCCGAGAGAAATGTCCGTATATGATGCCATTATAGTTTCGGCAAGCGGTGTCCCCCAGTGGAGTGACCTATGGCCGCACCAGAACCGGCACGTCCGCGCAGAGCTCGCCCCCGCCCGGCCGACGACGCGGAGGAGCGGGACAGGACGCCGTCGCGCCGGGCTCCCGCCGGCCGGCGGGCAGGGGTCCCCGACGCGGCTTCCGCCATGCGCTCCGCGGCGGGGCAGCTGGCACAACTGCTCGGCAGGGCGCCCGACTCCGTCTCCTCCCTCAAGCCGACCGAGGACGGCTGGGAGGCGCAGGTGGAGGTCCTGGAGCTCGAACGCATCCCCGACACGACCAGTGTGATGGCCAGCTACAAGGTCGCCCTGGACCCGGACGGGCAGCTGATCTCCTACGAACGGACCCGCCGTTACAGCCGCGGCATGATCGACCGGCCGACCTGAGGCAGGCCGCCCGGGAAAGGAGGCGCCATGACCATGGTGCCGCAGAGCGGCAGCAACGTAAGCAGGGGCGGAAGCGGCTCGAGCAGCCTGTACGACGTCCTTGAGCTCATCCTCGACCGTGGTCTCGTCATCGACGTCTTCGTCCGCGTCTCTCTCGTGGGCATCGAGATCCTCAAGATCGACGCCCGCATCGTGGTGGCCAGCGTCGACACCTACCTGCGTTTCGCCGAGGCATGCAACCGGCTCGATCTCGAAGCCGGCCGCAAGGCACCCGCCCAGCTGCCGGAGGTCGTGGGAACCATGATGGAAGGCGGAGCCCGCGGCAAGTCCAAGGGCGCGCTGAGCGGAGCCGTCGACGCCGTGACCGAGTCCCTGACCGCCCGCTCCGCCAAGGCGGAGGAACCGCAGGAGGAGGAGAGCGAGGAGGAGGCCGCGCCCAGGCGGCGGCGTCCCGCCCGGCGACCGGTGCGCCGGGAGAAGGAGTAAGCGATGGCACTCTACGTCTACGCGATCACGAGCAAGGACCATCCCCACCGGCTTGACGGCCTGACCGGCGTGGGATCCCGCCCCGCACCGGTGCGCACCGTCACCGCCGGACCCCTGTCCGCAGTGGTCAGCGATGTCTCGGAAGAGATCAGACCCAAGCGCAGGGACCTGCAGGTGCACCAGGAGGTGCAGGAACGCCTCATGACCGACGGGGTGGTCCTGCCGCTGCAGTTCGGCTACATCGCCGCCCACGAAACGGCCGTCCGGCAGGCCCTCGAAGGTGACACCGACGCCTACCTGGCCACTCTGGAACGACTCGACGGCTGCGCCGAATACCACGTGCGGGCCTCCCAGCAGGACGAGGACGAGCTGCTTCGCCGGATCCTGCGGGATTCGCCCGAAGCGACGGCGCTCAACGACCGGATCCGCGCCGGCGCGACGGACCCGCAGCTGCCCCTGGCCCTGGGCGAACTCGTGGCCCGCGACGTGCAGGAACACCACGACGCGCTGGCCGAGGGGCTGGTCCGGGAGCTGCTCCCTTACGCCCATGAGCACGCCACCCATCCGTCCGCAAGCCCCGACTTCCTCAGCATCTCGCTCCTGGTGCCCCAGGAGCGGCGGGCCGACTTCCTGGCAGCGCACACCGACCTCGCGCACCGGATCGAGGACGGCGTCGAACTCCGCCTCACCGGCCCCCTGCCCCCGTACAGCTTCGTGCAGTGATCACCGCCGACCCCGTCACCCCCGGGGGAGAGGAGGACACGGACCATGGGACTGCTGACGCATCTGCTCACTCTTCCCGTCGCCCCGGTGCGGGCCGCCGTATGGGCCGCCCAGCGGGTCGTGGAGAAGGCCGAGGACGAGTACTACGACCCGGCCCCGGTGCGGCGCGAGCTCGCCGACCTCGAGCGGCGGCTGCTGAGCGGTGAGGTGGATCAGGACACCTTCGACCGCCGGGAGGACGAGCTCATCGACCGACTGACCGAGATCGCGGAATTCCGGCAGCAATTCCGCTGATGGGGAAGCGAGGACGTCATCGTGTCTGATCCGCTACCCGGCCGGCTCGGGTCGTACCCGTCCAGAGCCGCCCCGACGCCGTACGGGCAAAGTTCGTCCAGCCTGGCCGACATTCTGGAGAGAGTTCTGGACAAAGGCATCGTGATCGCCGGCGACATCCGCATCAACCTCCTCGACATCGAGCTGCTGACCATCAAGCTGCGGATCCTGGTCGCCTCCGTGGACAAGGCGAAAGAGATGGGCATCGACTGGTGGGAGCACGACCCCTCGCTCTCCTCCCGGCACACCGGCAGCCCTCTCGAACTGGAGAACCGCAGACTGCGCGCCGAACTGGAGGCCCTGCGTCAACAACGGCTCGACGATCAGGAGCTCCTTCCGCGCACCGCCGATGAGGAACCCGGCAGCGAAGCGGACGGCGGGCCCGCACGAAGGCGACGGCGATGAGCACGCCGGAGGAGACCCTCACCTACGTCTACGCCGCGGTGCCCCTCACGGAACACCTGCGCGACAGCCTGGCGGGCCTGCGCGGGATCTACGGGTCCCCCGTGCTCTTCGTCACCGCCGCGCCCCGGATCGGCCCGGTCGGCCCGACGGCGTCGTCCCTGGCCTTCGCCACGAGCCGGGTGCCACTGAGTGACTTCGGCGAGACCGCGTTGAAGAACCACTTCGAGGACATGGAGTGGCTCGAGAGCGTCGCCCGTGCCCACCACGATGTCGTACAGGCACTCTCCGCTCACACCACCGTCCTCCCGCTGCGCATGGCCACCGTCTACCAGGACGACGACCGTGCCCGTCAGGCCCTCGCGGAGCAGCACCGGACCTTCGCCGAAACGCTCACCCGGCTGACCGCCCACACCGAATTCGGTGTGAAGCTCTACCTCGCCCCCGCTGCGGATCCGCCCGAGGATGCCCCTGCCACCGACACCGGCTCCGGCGCTCCCCGCCCTCCCGCCACTCCCGGAAAGGCGTACCTTCAGCGCCGCAGGGCCCAGCACCACGCCTTGGAGGCCGTCTACGACCAAGCGCAGGAGGCCGCCGCGACGGTGGAAGCCATCGCCTTCCGTTACGCCTCGCAGCGTGTACGTCATCAGACCCAGCGTGGCGCCCTGACAGGGCCGGCCGAGAACGTGGTCAACGACGCCTATCTCGTACCTGACGAGCACAGTCAGCAGTTCAAGGCCGCCATCGAGGAGGCCGCGGGAACCTTCGGCGGTGTCCGCGTCGAGGTGACCGGCCCCTGGGCGCCCTATTCCTTCGCCATGCCGCCCGAGCCGCCCGACGAGAGCCGGCCCCCGACTCCTGCCGAGGAGCCCGGCCCATGACCATCGCCGAACACGGGCAACCGCTGCCGGGGCGCCAGGTCGCGCTGGTGGACCTCCTCGACCGTCTGCTCAGTGGCGGTGTGGTCATCACCGGCGACATCGTCCTTTCCATCGCCGACATCGACCTCGTCCGTATCTCGCTGCGGGCCCTCATCGTCTCCGTCAGCTCCGAGGCACCTCTCCTCGCGCAGGCTCCGCGGGAGCGGGCGCCATGAGTGAGGAACGCCCGGGGGCACACCGCGGCCCGGCTCCGCCACCCGGCCGGGAGCTCGAAGACGTCGGGGACAGGATGTCGCACGCGTTCCGGCTTCTCCAGGCACCTCCCACGGAGCACGACCCGGCCGGGCGCGCCGCGCACCGCCTGCGCACCGACCGCGAGACCGTGGAAGAGGATCTCCTCAAACTCGTCCTCACCCTGGTGGAACTGCTGCGTCAGCTCATCGAGCGCCAGGCCCTGCGCCGAGTGGACGCGGGGGACCTCAGCGACGAACAGGAGGAGGAGCTGGGGGCCACGCTACTGGCCCTGCACGACCGGCTGGCCGATCTGTGCGCCCAGCACGGCTACGCGCTGGAAGACCTCAATCTGGACCTCGGTCCGCTCGGGCCCCTCCTTCCGCCCAGGAGCTGAGGGGGACGCTCCCTGCGGTGCAGCCTGCTGAGGGACGCGGCGGCGTCCGCTTCCGGACACGCACCGGGCGTACAGACCAGTCAGCGTTGTCGACGCGGCTGATGGGCGGGTGTCCGTCGAGTGCGGTGTGGCGGCGGTGCGGACAGGAGCCGCCGGGCGCCACACGGTGACGGGTGACCGGGGAAGAAGAGGACGGCTTCCCCCTCGACGAGGGGGAAGCCGTCCTCTTCTTCCGCGCGGTACGCCGTTGTGCCGATTCAGGCGTGACGGTGCGTGTGGCTGCCGCGCGAGAAGAGACGGTAGAGAGCAAGGAGGATGAGGGAGCCGACGATGGCGGCGATCCATGTGGAGAGGTCGAAGAAACCGTCGATGGAGTCCACACCGAAGAGGACCTTGCCGAGCCATCCGCCGAGCAGTCCGCCGACGATGCCGATAAGCATCGTGATGATGATGCCGCCGGGGTCCTTGCCCGGCATCAGCATCTTCGCGATGATGCCCGCGAGCAGTCCGATGAGGATCCAAGCAATGATGCCCATGATGCCTACCTCGTCGTGGGAAGCCAGTGATAAGCAGCTTTTTTACCGTCGGCGCATCGGCAAACGTGTGAATCCATGATCTTCCCTGCGAGACCGCCAGGGCCGTTTGCCGTGCCACCGCAACTTTGCACGGGGCGACGCCGGGCCCGGGACATCGCGACCGGGCCCCGGACGCCGGCCCCTGAGTCCCGGCCCCTGACAAACGGCCGCGCGACCTGCACACGGCCCCGACCGGGCCGGGCGCGGGCGGTCGGCCCGGTCGGTCCGCCGTACCCGTCGGGCCGGCGGACGCCGGGCGGAAGTCGTCCGACGAAGCACCGGAGTGAGGCGGGACGCCTCACGGCGCCATCAGTCAGCGGAACCGGTCCTTGGCCTTTTCCTTCCCCTGGCGGGCCTTGCCCCGGGCTTCCAGGGCGGCGCCCTTGGCGGCCATGGTCTCCTTGCGCAGCGCGTGGGCTGTTTTCCGCACGGCCTTACCGGCAACCTGTTCGATCTGAGCCTTGGCCTTCTCGCCGGCACTCACGACGTCGGTCCCTTCGCAGCGGTCCTGGCGTTCTGCCCGAATCCACGGCGCGACACCATGGCGGTCGCCGCACGGCCACCGTGTGCCAGCGTGCCGCGCCGGGGGCCGAAGAGTTATGCCCGCCGGCGGTGGGTTCCAAACCGGCGGTGACACGCCATCTCTCAGCAGGACAGGGGGACCGGGCGTCCGATCGTGGGATCCCGCGCTGCTTGTCGCGGCTCCGGAGCTCCGGCCTCATGCCGTGATGTCAATCGAGCAAGCGAGCGATTCACCTTCCGGAGTGGTGCTCACAGCAGGTGTTCCGGCCACCGGCACAGGTGGCGGTCGGGGCGGGTGTGCACCCAGGGGCTTCGCGGCGGAGCGGCGCCGGGCGACGGGCCGCGTACCGCCCGGGAACGGGTGCGGCAAACGAGCGGTAGCGGATTGTCCAGCAGTGGCGTCATGTGACTTTCGGCAGTCGGTCGATTGCGCTTTGCTCTCGGCGGTGTCCGTGTGTCCGTGCCGTACCCGGCCGCAGGAGGCAGACGCGCCCCGGAACCCGGCGCCCGGTTGTCGCGGACACCCCGGGCGGCACGCATTGGCGAGGAAGGAAGGCGGGCGGAGAATGCGCCTCAGCGCGATTCCAGGACGACGGGTGCGGGGCCGGATCCCCGTGGTATTGGTCCTGCCGGCGCTGTTGGCCGGCGTGCTTCTCGTGTCGGCCGCGCCGCACGCGCAAGCCACTCCCTACTGTGATCCGCCCCGCGAGGTCGTGGGGGAGATCGAGCGGACGTACCTTCGCATGGGTGGCCCCGGCGGGGCCCTGGGGTGCCCGCTCACCGACGAGTTGGTCAACCCCGACGGGTTCGGCCGACGCACGCAGTTCCAGCACGGAACGATCTACTGGTCTCCGCGCAGTGGTGCCTTCCCGGTCTGGGGCGATATCGGTGCCTGGTGGTGCGGCCAGGGATGCGAGGCGGGATGGCCGGGCTACCCCACGTCCTACGAGTACACGGTGGGCGACGAGGTCCGTCAGAACTTCCAGTGCACGGTGGTGCGTTTCAAGGCCGGCCCCGGAGGGGTGACGAAGACCTGGTCGGACGGCAACACCTGCGTCTGACCCGTGGAGGTACAGGCCACGGCCCTCAGGGCCTCATCCGTGCCACCGCCGTCGTGTGCCGTGCAGAACGCCCTGCCGGTGACCGCCCGGCAACCGAGCAGACCCGGCGGCAGACCCCCTTCAGGAGGTACGCGGACGTCAGCGCCCCGCCATCGCGGGAGACATCGATCGGCGGTCTGCGGGGCGCGTCGCCCGGGACCGGCTCGCGGTCTCCTCGCCCGATCCTGCCTCCCCAGGGCCGTCGGTCCGGGCAGGCCGGTCCGACGAGCAATCTCCGGCTCCGGTCACAAGGCCGTGCGACGGAAGTGCGTCTCATCAGATGTCGAGCGGAAGTTCCAGCAGTTCCTCCGGGGGCTGGAAACCGAGGCGCTGATACAGCGGGGTGCTGCGCTCCGACGGCCAGACGATCAAGCCCTCCAGGCCCGTGCTGTGTGAATGCCGCTTCAGCGCCTCAAGGAGCGCGGAGCCGGCTCCTTTGTTCCGCTGCGACGGCAGGACGAAGTAGTTCGTGACGTAGCCGACCGGGTTGTTGTCCTCGTAGGGCTCCGGCATCCGCTCCACCAGGTGGAGGAAGACGTGACCGCAGATTTCGCCATCGGCCTCCGCGACCCAGGCCAGCCAACTGCCGTCCCCGAGCCGGTCGCGGATCCAGCGCTCCGCGTCTTGCAGGGGTCGCGCCGGAGTCGGGGGTCGCCCTTCGTGGTCCTCTTGTTTGAACGTCCAGCGGAGTTCGGCCAGGCGGCCCGCGTCGGCGAGCCGGGCGGGGCGCACGGTGAAGTCTGTGGTCATGGGGCGAGTCTGCCGTTCACCCCGTGGTGAGACGAAGCGATTTCCGTGCCGGCTCTGTCCGGGATGGTGCAGTGGATCCTCCGTTTGCCCACGTGCGCGGTTCTTGCGGGAGGCGTACGCCTTGTCGTCCCGCACTCGGCCGGGGCGGTCCGGGGCCTGCCCGGCCCCGGACCACGTACCGGGGTCTTCTCCAGTAGGGGCCCGAACTGAGGGGAGCCCGGCGCCGCCCTGTTGTGATCACGATCGACACCGGCTTCTGCCCCTGTCCGACGGCCAGGTGCGCCCTGGTGGTCGGGCCTCCGCGTGCGCCAGGGAGCAGGTCGTGCACGCGGCCCCAGGGGTCGTGCCGCTCCGGCACGGTCCGCCGCGGCGCCCCGGTCGGTGTTCGCCACCGTATGCCGTTGATCTGCTCCACCGGGTCCGTATCGGAGGCCGTTCCGGCTTCCTGCCCGTGGGCGACAGCCAACTCCGGCCGGAACCACTGAGCATCGGTCAGTTCTCCGGGTTCCACGAAGGGAGATCATCTTCCGTCGACTGCTTGAGGGGACACGCCAACGGCTGGGACGATCCGTGACGTGATCGTCTGGATGCACCGCGCCCCGCTCTGGGTGGTGATGGTGGTGTGCGCCACCGCAGCCGGCCTGCTCCTCGTCGGCGCCGTCGCGCATGTCACCGACCTTCTCCACCACGGCCTGCAGGCCTACGACTGGGCTCCGAGGTGGCTCAACCTCTACTGGTCCTCGCTGGCGCTCCTCGACCTGCTCGCAGCCGCGCTGCTGATCAGCGGCAAGCGCCGAGGGACAGAGCTCGTCTGCGCCATCATGGCGACCGACCTCGCCGCCAATTGGTACGCGATCTATGGCATCCAGCACAGCGACCTCGCCGCTCAGCCCGGCCTCCAACGACTTCTCGGCTTCAGTGTGTTCGTCCTGGGAACAGCGCCTTTCGTCCGTCGGCACCTCAGTTGAGCCGAGTGGGCTGTTCCCCGTCGAGACGCCACCTCGGCGACCTGTACGACCGCGACCAGTGCGTCACGCCCGCCGCCGGCTCATCGCGTTCTCGGGAAGTACCTCACCTGGGACCGGCGCGCGGGGCGGGCCGGCCGGCCGGTGCAGCCCCGCCGTGCGACTCCCTATGGCCGTTCGCCGGGATCGTGGG
This sequence comes from Streptomyces sp. SP18CS02, assembly GCF_036322365.1. Taxonomy (NCBI): domain Bacteria; kingdom Bacillati; phylum Actinomycetota; class Actinomycetes; order Kitasatosporales; family Streptomycetaceae; genus Streptomyces; species Streptomyces sp. SP18CS02. Next base: position 244,973 of record NZ_JAQYXC010000269.1, on the reverse strand, counting down.
GCGGTCGGCGGGTGCCGCCGTCGGGGCGGGGCATCGTGGTCGAGGCCAGGAAGTCGTCGAGCATCACCACCTGTACGTCTTCCGGGAATCGGCCGGGATCGAAGAGGGCCTGGACGACGAGTCCGTGGGTGAAGGCGACGGCGGCTGCGGCGAGCCGTTCCAGGTCGACGTCCGCGGGGAGCTGGCCGAGGTCGCGCGCGGCCTCGAGGTGCGGACGGAGCATCGAGCGCAACCGGGTGTAGCGGTCGGCCTGCTGCGCGGTCAGCCCGTCGTCGGCGAGGGAGAGATCCCAGGAGCTGACCCAGATGCGATTGCGAGCGGTGTCGCCCGGGGTCAGCGGCAGGATGTCCAGGAGCATGGCGCGCACGGTGGCGAGGCCCGGGGCGGGGCGCGCGCGGCGGGGCCTCTCCGCGGTGCGCTTCTCCAGCAGATCCAAGGCGTGGGTGATCAGAGCCCGTTTGGTCGGGAAGTAGTGCATGAGCATCCCGGTCGAGACGCCCATCGCAGCGGCGACGGCACGCAGGGTCAGCCCGCCGAAACCCTTTTCGGCGAGTACGTGCCACACCGCCTCGGATACGTCCTTGCGGCGGGCTTCACGGTCTCCAGGTGCGGGCGGCATGCTGCTAGCTTACGTACCGAACGCTTGTTACGCACCCTGCGCACCCAGAGAGCGAGACTCCGATGTTCACGTATCCCCTCGGCGACCGCGCCCAGCTCCGGCCCCTGGAGCCCTGGCAGGCGGAGGAGTTCCTCGCTCATATGGACCGGGCCCGGGTCTCCGTCGACCCGTGGATACCCTGGGCGACGTTCAGCACCGATCCCGACTCGGCCAGGGCTTCCCTCCAGCGCTACGCCGACCGTCTGGCCCAGGACACCGGCCGGATCCACGGCATCTGGCTGGACGGCACGCTGGTCGGCGGCGTCATGTTCACCCGCTTCGACCATGCCTCGGGAGTGTGCGAGATCGGCTGCTGGCTCGAGCGGTCGGGTGAGGGGCGGGGGCTTGTGACCCGGGCCTGCCGGGTCCTGATCGACTGGGCCTTCCGGCAACGCGGGATGCACCGCGTCGAATGGTGGGTCGCGGCGGGCAACACCCGCAGCGTCGAGACCGCGCGCCGGCTGGGCATGTCCCGCGACGGCGTGCTGCGGCAGCGATTCCCGTACCGGGGGGTACGGCAGGACAGCGAGGTCTGGTCGGTCCTTTCCGAGGAATGGCCGTCTCCCGGGGAAGGGTCCGTGCCGGGCGTCCAGGCCGAGCTCGACCGGCTGATGCGCGTGTTCGTCGGCGCCTTCACCAACACGGGCGACACCCGGCCGGATCTGGGAGTAATCCGCGACGTCTTCATTCCGGAGGGGAGGATCATCGCGAGCGCCGGGGGCGAGCCCGTGGTGTACGACCTCGACGCGTTCATCGAGCCCCGGCAGAGGATGCTGACGGACGGGACGCTGACGGAGTTCCGCGAATGGGAGGTCGCCGAGCGGACCGAGGTCTTCGGATCGATCGCCCAACGGTTCAGCGAATACCGCAAGTCGGGCCGCCACCAGGGCGAGTGGTTCGAGGGCGCGGGCCACAAGACCACCCAGTTCGTCCGGACCCCGGCGGGGTGGAGGATGTCGTCGCTGGCCTGGGAGGACGAGCCCGCCACCACCACCGGATGACCGTGCGTCACCCGGCTGCGAAGGGCCCGGGCTGTGCTCCCGGGCTTCCGCGTCAGGCTTCGGATTCCGCCCGCTCCGGCCGAAGGGCCCGTACGGGGGCGCGTCGCCGCGCCACTCGTGCCCTGACCGGCTTGGCGGGCCGTCACGGCCCGGGCCTGGGTAGGGGGCTGCGGAAGATGAGTGCGGCTACTCACGCCCGGAGCGCCGTCCACGGCCGACGATGGAGATCAACCTTACGAGCTCGGGAGATCGAACATGCTCAGCCGCCTCGCCGACGTCCTGGTGCCGGCCGTCGGCCGCCTCACGATCACCGCCGACGCGGGTGCCGAACTCGCTACCGGCAGCATCATCACCGCGAACCACACCTCGCTCGCCGATCCCGCCATCGTGCTCGCCGCGCTGCACCGCCTCGGCGTCCGCCCGGTCGTCATGGCGACCGCCGGGCTGTGGCGTGTTCCGGTACTCGGCCGCGCGCTCGCCCGCGAAGGGCACATACCCGTCCACCGCCGCGACCGACGCGCGGCGAACGCCCTGGACGCGGCCGCCGAGGCACTGGAGCGGGGACGCCTCGTCCTTCTGTACGCCGAGGGCGGTCTCCCGCACCGCAGGGACGCTGCGGAAGCGGCACCCGGGACGTTCCGCAGCGGCTTGTCCCGGCTCGCCCGGCGGACAGGGGCCCCCGTCGTGCCCGTGGGTCAGGCGGGTGCCCGCCGGGTCACGTCGGGAAGCGTGCCCAAGCAGCTCGCGGGCCTGTTCACAGCGCCGCTGCGCCGCCCGGACCTGCATGTGCACGTGGGGAAGTCATTCCAGCTGACAGAGGAGGGTGCCGCCCGGACAGAGCGGGCCCGGGCAGCGGTGACGGACGCCTGGCGCACGGCAGCCGCACAGCTCGGTGAACCCGCCGCGCTCACCGCGTGATCGCGGAAACCGTTCAGGGCGGAAGGCATCCTCATTCAGGACGAATGCTCGACCGGTCCGACTGCTGGGGCCGGATTCAACAGCAGCGTGAACGGGCAGATGATCTCGCCGGAGCACGTTCAATCGTGGCCATCGTCACGCTGATGCAGTTGATCACATCCGATACCGTTCCGGACCGTGACCACCCAAATCGCTTCTGCGCAAGACCAGTCCGTGAATGCGGCGCTCACGCGAGCTCTTTTCGGAGCTGACTTCGATCAAGTCCATGAGCCCTGGCGTCGACTTTTCAGCAGCAGCACATTCCATTACCGGGAAGGGCTGACCCCTCAGGAGCGCACCGAACTCTCCTACGCCCGGCTGAGGCTCGTCAACAAGGCACTCGCCGACCCCGAGGACCTCGTCACCGACGTGGAGCGACTGGCTGCGCTGCACGAGTGGGCCGGTCCGGTCGACCCCGGCCTGGGCACCGTGGCGTCCATCCACTACAACCTCTTCCTCGGAAGCCTTCTGGACCATGACGGCGCCCGGCGCGACCTGCGCGAATTCAGCGAGCTACGCCGCATCGGCACATTTCTGTGCACGGAGGCGGCGCACGGCAACTCCGCCGCGCAGCTGGAGACCACGGCCACGTACGACCCGGAGAGCGGCGGCTTCATTCTGCACACGCCGAATCCGGGGGCTCGGAAATGGATGCCGAACACGTCGTCGGCCGGGGGTCCCAAGACCGCTGTCGTGGCGGCCCGCCTGATCACGAGCGATGGCGCCGACCACGGCATATTCCTGTTCCTCACCCCGCTGAGCGACGACGAGGGCAACCCGCTGCCAGGCGTGACGGTACGCAGACTGCCGCAGACCACGACAGCGCCCGTCGACCACTGCGCCACCGGCTTCGATCACCTGCGCTTGCCCTACGAAGCACTCCTGCAGGCCGACCACGGACGCCTCGCCCCCGACGGGACGTTCACCAGTTCCATCGGCAGCCCCCGGAAACGTTTCCTCAGTTCCATAGGCCGCATCACCACCGGCAAGCTGTGCATGAGCGCCTACAGCCTCGGCACCACCCGTCACGCTCTCACCATCGCCGTACGCCACGCGTACAACCGGTACACCACCGGCATGACAGCGGGCACCAGCGTCCCGCTGTTCGCACACCGCAGCCATCACACCCCGCTCCTGGACGCCCTTGCCACCACCTACGCGGCGACCCTCCTGCACCGCAGCACCGTCAGCCGATGGGTCCACAGCGATCCGGCCGAGCGGGATGACGTGGAGCGCCTCATCGCCATCGCCAAGGGATGGATCACCTGGCGCGCACGGGAGGTGATGACCGAGTGCCGTGAACGCTGCGGCGCCCAGGGGCTCTTCCTTGCCAACGGCATCGCAGGGCAGCTCGTGGCCAACGAGGGCACGATCACCGCGGAGGGCGACAACCTTGTCATCTGGGTCAAGGCCGCCGGTGAACTCCTGCTGGGGAACTTCACCCCCCGGCCGCCCGGTACCAGGCCCGCTGGAGAACGCGATCTCGACGATCCGGAGTTCCTGCAGGACCTCCTGGCCGACACCGAGCGCATCTGGCACCAACGGGCCCGTACCCGTCTGCGTGCCGGAAAGCCCGGCAACCGTTGGAACCGGACCGTCACCCCAGCGCTGGAACTGGTCGACGCGCATGCCCACCGCCTGGCGGCCGCGGCCCTCCTGACCGCCGCGGAGCAGGCCGCACACGACGAGGCCCGCCACCTCCTGCACCACGTGCACCGGCTGTTCGTCCTGCGGCGCGTGGCCGCCCACAGTGGAGACCTGCTGGCGGACGGCCGCCTGACGCCCGATCAGGTGCACCGACTGCCCGACGTCACGGAAGCGGTCATCGACGAGCTCGAAGCGCATGCCCTTACGCTCACCAGCGCCTTCGGCGTTTCGCAGGACACTCTTCTCGACCACCCCATCACCACCCAAGGAAGCATGTAGGCGTTCGAGAGGGACCGGGTGCACCGGAGCGGGCCTCGGGGAAGGGGCCGGCACCCCGAGTGCCCGATCAGCCCGATCCCGGCGCGTCGACGACCGCCGCGTACGATCAGCCGGTCCGCCGCCCCGCGAAGGAGTCTCTCCGGTGACCGCCGTCGTCCCGCCGCCCCGCACCGCCGCTCTGATGCCCGTGCGGCAGCTGACCCGTCAGGAGGACGGCGAGGAGCTGCGCGCGCTGCTGTGGTCCGCCGGGCCCGGTTGGCGCATGATCAGCAGTGCGGTTCTCGGCGGAGGCGTAGGGGAGCGGGCCTGGGTTCTCAACGCTCAGGTCGCCCACGGCTATCGCCGGACCGACCCCGCCCGGCACCTGGCCCGGATGGCCGACGCCGCGGGCGCGCGCGGGAGTGGCGTGGGGCTGATGACGGCCGCCGACGTCTCGGGATTCGCCCAGGTGCACGACGGAGGCGTCGAGGCGGTCGCGACCGCAGGAGTCACGGTCCGTGGCTGGGCCGCCTCCCCGGCCGAGGGCACGCCCGTGCCGGCGAAGCCCGGCACGATCAACGTCATCGCCGCGGTTCCCGTCGCGCTTTCCGACGCCGCGCTGGTCAACGCGGTCGCCACCGCCACCGAAGCCAAGGTGCAGGCGCTGCTGGAAGCGGGTTACGACTGCTCCGGCACGCCGACCGACGCGGTGTGCGTCGCGGCCCGCGCCCCGCGCCCCACCGATGAGGTGCACACCTTCGCCGGACCCCGCTCCCTGTGGGGCGCCCGCCTGGCGCGCGCCGTCCACGGCGCGGTCCGCGAGGCGCTTCCCCTGCCGTGACGAGCACGCGCGGGGCCGCCCCGGTGGTGGGACCCGGCCGGCGCGAACCCGCTACCTCGGTGATGGAGCCCCGTCGCGTCCGCGTGGCGAGCGGCGACGACGCGGCGAGGCGCGGTGCCGGGCGCCGCGAGCCCGGCACGAACCCGCTACCTCGGTGATGGAGCCCCGTCGCGTCCGCGTGGCGAGCGGCGACGACGCGGCGAGGCGCGGTGCCGGGCGCCGCGAGCCCGGCACGAACGGCGAGAGGCCCCCTACCCGACGCCGGCGAAGTTCTTCCAGCCGGTGCCTATCTTGACTCCCGCGCCGATGGCGCCCGTGCCGTTGCCGGCGTAGCGGTAGAGGTCGCCGCCCGTGGTGCGGCCCAGGATGTCGTCCTTGCCGTCGCCCGTGAGGTCGCCGATGCCGACGAAGTCCGCCATGCCGCCCCAGCCGGAACCGATCTTGACGCCGCCGCCGATGGTGGCCTTGCCGGTGCCGTAGTACCGGTAGAGGTCCCCGTTCGTCGTACGGGCGACGAGGTCGGCGTGCTTGTCCCCGTTGAGGTCGCCGGCGCCGACGATGGTGAGCGACTTCCAGCCGTTGCCGATCTTGCCGACGCGGTTGAAGCCTCCGCCCGCGGTGCCGGCGTACAGGTAGAGGTCGCCGGTGGCGGTCTGACGGGCCACCAGGTCGGGCAGGCCGTCCGCGGTGAAGTCACCGGAGTAGGTCAGGCCGTCGAAGGCAGTCCAGCCCGAACCCACCTTCGCCGACGGCGACCGGGGGGTCACCACGTCGCCCGCCTCCGGGCTGTAGCGGTACAGATCGCCCGTCGCGTCCGTCACCAGGGTGTCGTTCGCCCAGTCGCCGTCCAGATCCCCGAACGGGACCAGCGTGGACGTCGTCGGCCAGGTCCCGCCGTCCGCCGTGGCCGACACCTTTCCGGCCGCGTTGCCCTGGTACACCAGCAGCGAGCCGTCCGTCCCGCGCGCGTACAGATCCGGGAAGCCGTCGTTGCCGACGTAGTCCCGGCGTTTCGCGGGCGCGGCGGGCTTGGCGGCACCTGTGGCCGTCGTCCAGACCTGGTTGATCGCGTAGTGGTCACCCGTCAGCCCGAGCTCCTTGTTCCACACGGCGACGGCACGGCCACCGGCCCCGGTGGCGACGGAGCCCCGCGCGTGGAGGTCGACCTGACCCACGCGCACGGGCTGCCCCCAGGTTCCGCCGGAGCGCGTGACGGCCCACAGCTCCCCTTCGAGGGTCGTCCACACCGCCGCGAGCGAGCCGTCGCTGCCGAGGTCCGGGCCCCAGATGTTGAACACATGGTTCTCGGCCAGTGTCCGGGGCTGCGACCATGTGCCGTCCACCGCGCGGGTGGCCGTCCGCAGCAGGGTGCTGTCACTGCCCCACAGCGCGGTCACCCGGCCGTCCGACTCGAGCTGCGGGGGCGAGGTGCTCCCCCTGTTCGGGTCGGCCGGAAGGGACTCGGTCGCGCCCCAGGTGAGGCTGCCCGCCGGGCGGTAGACGAAGGTGCGGGTGAGGTTGTACTCCCACCAGCTGAGCAGGGTCGCGCCGTTGGCGGCCGTCTGCACGTGGATCTCACCGGTGGACGAGTCGCCGCCCCTGACGACCTCGGGCGCGCTCCACTCGGTCGAACCCGCCGCTCGGGTCGACACCCGCAGCCTCTCCGTACCGTGGAGCTGGGCCTGCCAGGCCACCGTCACCGTGCCGTCGTCCGCCGACGCGGCCGCCAGCTCGTAGGAGGTTCCACCGCCGATCCGGACCGCGTCCGACCAGACGGCGCCGGGCGCCGTCAGGTCGGAGGCGTACATCCCCTGATCCGTGGCGTCCTCTCCAGGGGTCGGGTCGCCGTCCCACACGGCCGTGAGACGGCCACCGGGACCGCTCAGCAGGACGAGGTCGGTGGCGAAGAGCGCCGAGGTGATCGGCGCCGGCGCCGTCCACGCGTCGGCCCCCGGGAGGAGCGTCGACGTACTGTGCGAGTCGAAGCCCTCGGCGTTGGAGCGGTTCCAGGCCACTGTGGCCGAACCGTCCTGCCCGGTGACCAGGTGCACGCCCGTCACATGGCGCTGGTCGGCGGCGATCCGGACCGGGGTTTTCCACTCGGTGGCGCCGACCGGGCGGATGGCGCCCCAGAGCTCCTGCGGGTCACCACCCGTGCCCCGGGTCCACACCGTCACGGCGGTGCCGTCCGCGGTGATCTTCACGCCGGCGCTCGTGTTGGCGCCGGCCTTGTCGGTCAGCGCCTCGGGCGCCCCCCACGTTCTCCCGGTCGCCGCGGCTGCCGGAGCTGCCGCCGCGAGCGCCGTCATGACGCCCGCGCCGACGACACCGAGCGTCAGCGTGAGCGTGGGCACGAGCGCCATACCGATGATCTTGTTTCCGCGCATAGGGACCCCCCTGTTGTGCGTTGACAAACGCTGACGAACCTAACAGGCGCAACAAGGGCCCCAACAGCGGGGTTTACGTGTCCCTCGGCCCATCGCCGCAGGTGCCGGCGGCCCTGACGACACGACAGCCCACTTCGCAGGCCGGCGCGGCGCTCCACTCTTGGCCGCCGCCTCGCCGGGGTCCGGCACCAGGAGCCGGCGTCGTCCTTCATGCCTCGTACGGGCCCGGGGCGCGACCGGTGCCCCGGGCGCCCGGGCGCTGTACTGCTCCATCGACGCCTCATGGCCTTCGGCAGCCGAGGAGTGGCGCTCCACACGAGGTACGCGCTGCCGTTGCCGCGCTTCCGGGTCCTCATCGCACCGGAGACCGCCTCGGACGCTCCCATGCCCGGCCGCGGTGAACACCTGCCCAGGACCCGGTCACCGCATCGGCCCCGCACCCTTCCCCGCCGTTCCCGCGGCCACCGGTGAAGTGGCCGGACCGACCGGCGGTCAGCCGCCACGTCCCCGCCTCCGTTCCAGGAAGCCGTTCCAGGAAGCCGTTCCAAGAGACCCCTGTTTCCGCTGGTCAGACCCCACGCGATCATTCCGGCGTCCCCCGTTTCCCCGCTGGTTGGCGCGAACGCCGAGACGACCCGCATCGTGGGTGCGGCGCAGCCCGGACTGCCGGGCCGGCCGGCCGGAGGCGGTCACCGCCCGGGCCGTACCGGAACCGGTTCCCCGGTCCGTGTCCCGCCGGCACCGATCACCATCACCCGGCCACCATCACCTCAGCGTTCGGAGAAGAACACAGTGAAGAAGACCCGCAAGCCCCGCGTACGACGTACCGCGACCGCCGTGCTGCTCTCCCTGGGCGTCGCCCTCGGCATGGCCACCCCGTCCGCCCAGGCCGTCGAGGGAGGGACGACGATCGAGTCCAGGTGGGGCACCGGCATGGCCCAGGTGTGGGAGATGACGGCCGGCGGCCCGGCGTACCGCTGCAGCGGCAGCGTCGTCGGTCCGATCAAGGTCCTCACCGCCGCCCACTGCTTCAGGCCCGGCGTGGACTACACGGACTTCTACGTCCTGATCGGCCATACCGAGAAGGGCAAGGGCCACCGGATCCGGATCGGCAACGTCAACAAGCACAAGGACCTCGCCGTCGCCAGCCTCACGGCCGACGTCACGCGCTACCCCGAGGCCCACCACGTCGCGCTCAACACCAAGATCGAGCCTGCCCACGGCCAGTACGCCCATGTGCAGGGCTGGGGGCGGACCTGCCTGGACTGCTTCGGCTCGACGCACCTGAAGCAGGCCCGGGTCAGGGTCATCGACTACGGCACCGACCTGGTCGGCGGTCCGGCGTACCGGGTCTTCGGCTCGGTGAAGAACGGAGCGCTGCGCGAGGGCGACTCGGGCGGCCCGATGATGTGGAACGGCAGGCAGGTCGGCGTGGTGTCGGACGACGGCGGCCCGAGCGACCCCAACCACGCCCAGATCTCGCTCTTCGACGACAGCGCGGAGCGGTTCCTCACCGACATGCACGTGCCGGTCAACACCGCCTGGTGAAGCCCCGGCCGGGACCCCGCCCCACCACCGTCCACCCCGCACCGACCACGAACGGGAACCTTCCATGAACAGCACCGCACAGCGGGCGGCCCTCGGCCTGGGCGCCCTCGTCGCCCTTGCCTCCGCGCTCGTCGCCGCCCCGACCGCCCACGCCGCCGAGACGATGTGCGCGACGGCCGGATTCCAGGACGAGTCGACCATCTGCGTCTACGACAAGCCCAACGGCTACCAGGGCGTCCTGTACCCGAGCGAGGACATGTACGAGCACCAGGTCGAGTTCTCCCTGCTCTGCTGGAGGGACGACCGCGTCTACGGCGGCACGTCGTACAAGGTCACCACCAGGGTTCTGAACTGGACGTTCAACGTCCCCCGACAGGGCTACTGCTCCTTCCAGGTGAAGGACCTCACCCGAGGAAAGTCCTGGCGCACCCCGTCCATCCACCGCTGACCCCGGCCGGCCCGGTCCGGAAGCCGAGCGCGCCCCGCGCGAGTCCCGGCCCCGCAGGCGGCGCACTCGTCGTGACCGCCGTACGGGCCCCTTCACGTGAACGCGCACACCCTTCCGGCCGGGCCGCGCCCCGCTCGCTCACACTCCCGAGGCGCTCCAGGCATAGACGAAGCGCAGCTTGCCGATCGCCTCGCGCGCCCGGCTCAGTGCCTGTCGGGGCGAGTCGCCGACGGCGATGACACGGCCGGAGCGGTCGAAGTTCTGCCGCACGGCGGACTGCGGGCTTCCTGGTTCCTTGAGCAGCGTGACGGCGTGGACATGGGGCAGCTCGCGGACCTGGTCGATGCCCTGCACCTCCACCAGGATGTGGGTCGGGGATCCGGAGGGGTCCGCGTACCAGGCCGCGGCGCTGCGCTCGTGGACGATCACCCCGGGCAGCAGGGCGCCGATGTCCTCGCCGATGCTCTGGCGGGCGACCAGGTCGTACATGTCCACACCGGTGGAGAGGTGGACGAGGTCCATGATGGCGTCCCCGGCGACGCGGTTGTGCATCTCGATGATCCGCGGCCCGCGGTCGGACAGCATCACCTCGGTGTGCGAGGGGCAGTCGTGGAAGCCGAAGGCGTCGAGGACGCGGGTGACGTAGGCCGACACGGTGGCGTGTTCCTCGGGGCTGAGCGGAGCCGGCACCACATGGCCCCGCGAGACGAAGGTCTCCTCGTCGGTGAACTTGCGGGTGATGGCGACGATGTGGTGGCGGCTGCCCACGGAGAGCGCTTCGACGCTGAACTCCGTGCCGTCGAGGAACTCCTCGACCAGAACGCCTCGTTCGATGTGCTCCGCGCCGACCCGGTGCAGTGCCGCCTCGATGTCCTCGGCCGCGTCGACGCGTGCCACGCCCACACTGGCCTCGGTGTCCACCGGTTTGACGATGCAGGGCGGGCCGATCTGCGCGACCGCCTCCAGCACGGCCTTTCGGCCGCGGGCGAAGGCGTGGCGGCAGCTGGGAATCGCGTGCTTGTCGAGGACATCCCGCATCTTCGACTTGTCCAGCACCCGCTCGAACAGTTCGAGGTCGACCGTGCTGGGAACTCCCAGTCGTTCGCTGACGGCCTGTACGAGGGGGTAGGTGTGTTCGTTGTAGGCGGCGACGGCGTCGAAGGGCGCACTGCGATGCAGGGCTTCGGCGATGTCGGCCCACAGGCCGGTCCCGCCACCGTCGCCGAGAACCACCACGTGCGCGTACGGGCCGGTCGCGTCCTCGCGCCGTGCCCTGCTGCGCGGGACGAAGAGCACCAGTTCGTGCCCCTGGTCGCGCAGCCGCTCGTGGCACATCCTGTTGGTGCCGATCACAAGGACTCGCATGGTGCCTCCTCGACTCGGTGCTGGGACCGCCGGGCCCGGGCGCGGCGTCATGGGCCGGCACCCGTGCGTGCCGCGTCCGTGGGGAGCGCCGCGGCCGGTCGTGGGTGCGCGGCCGGCGGGGGAGAACTGCCGGAGCCCCGGCCGGGACGGCCGTGTTCGGCCCGGAGGGGGTGAGGGGTCGTCCGACCGGTCGCCGCCCCGGTCGACGGCCGCACTACCGTGCCGGCGTGCCGGCGAGCGGCTCGCAGCCCACTCGGACGAGCGCGCACGCGGCCTCCGCCCTCGCCACGGCGTCCTCCGTGCTGTCGCCGGCGCACAGTACGTACCCCTGGCGGGAGTCGGAGGAGGAGAGGGGACCGAGCTCCTGGCCGGGGCTCAGGGTGCACACCACCCTGAGGACGCCGGGGGAGCGTTCGGCGTCGGGCACGCCCCGGACGTTGCGGATGCGGACGTTCTCGCGGGAGAAGAAGCGGATGGCGGCCGCGCGGGCCCGGGGGATACGGGGAGGATCGGGAAGGCCCAGCAGGGCGGCGAAGGTCTCGGTGATCTGATCGGCCCCGCTGACCATCTCGCACATCTCCCAGATCTGGTCGCCGCCGACGCGGGTCTGGGCCTCGATGAGGCGGGGGCCGTCAGGGGTGAGGCGCAGCTCGCTGTGGACGGGCCCGGTCCGCTGGCCGATGAGATCGAGGAACTCCACGATCAGCTTCTCGATCGCCTCACGGTCGCCGCTGCCGAGGCGGGCGGGAACCTGGTGGCCGAGCTCCACGAAGCCCGGGAAGGCGGTGGTCAGCTTCTCGGTGACCATGACGACCTCGTGCCGTCCGTGCCGGGAGACCGACTCGACGCTGAACTCGGGCCCGGTCAGGTATTCCTCCGCCAGCACCGGTTCCCGGCCCGCGACGGCCGCGGTCAACGCCCAGCGCTCGGCGAGCCGGCCGGCGGACTCGACGACGTACACCCCTTCGCTGAGACCGCCCGAGCAGGGCTTGAGGACGATGGGCCGGCCGCCGAGCTCGTGCAGGAAGGCGGCCGCGTCCGCCTCGGTGGTGCACACCCGGTGGCGTACGGGACTCAGGCCGTGCCGGTCCAGCAGCGCGCGGGTCCTGGTCTTGTCGCGGGTGGCGAGGACGGCGGCCAGGTTGTCCCCGGGCAGGCCCAGGTCGACGGCGACCCGGGAGGCGGGCTCGAGGCCGTACTCGGTGAAGGAGAGCACGGCGTCGAACGGGTCCGCCCCGTGCCAGCCGCGGACCACCGTGAGGAGCTCGTCCAGGTCGCGGTAGTCCAGGACGGCGTAGTGCGCGGCGGCGGCGGCGTGCTCCTCGCTCACCCGCTCCGGGATCTGGACCATCGAGTAGCGCAGCCCGAGCGCCGTCGCCTTGGGCAGTTCGTGGCCACGGCCGCCGACCAGCAGAACGTGCTGTTGCCTCATGGACTCTTTCTACCTCACTGACGCAGGCGGGACAGGTCGATGTCCATCCGGTCGGCCAGGGCCCGGGCCCTGGCGATGACGACCTCGAACAGTTCGGAGTGGGTGACCCGCAGCTCGTCCGGATTGAGGGCGAGGGCGAGCAGTTCGCCGATGCGCTGGCGGACGTGGGCGCGGACGTTCACCTCGTCCAGGCATTTGCGGCCGAGCCCGATGGAGTCGCTGAGGAGCTCGATGCGGTGGAACCACAACGCGGGCAGGTAGAGCACGTCTCCGGGGCGCAGCACGAAGCGCATGAGCCGGGTGTCCGGGGAGGCGCACAGCGCGTCCAGTCCCGCCTCGCCGTCGGGCCCGGGCACGAGCTCGGCCTCCGGTCCCATGATGAACCACAGCTTCTCACCGAGGATCTGCGCGTGCATGACGTCGACGGAGTACGCGTCCTGGTGCAGACGGGTGATGCCGCCCTGCTGGCCGATCCACAGCTGATGGTTGGTGGACGCCGCCTCGCCGTACAGGTTCCGCCGGAAGTCGTACTGGGCGATGTCCAGTTCGGGCATGTCCTCGGCGATCTCCGGAGCATTGATCTGGTAGTACCACTCCTGCAGGTAGAGCGGGGCCGCACCGCTGCCCGCGCTCTCCTCCAGCCGGGTGACGAACTCGCCGAACGTGGTCTTGCGCGCCGCCCTGCTGCTGTAGCTGTCGACCACGACCGGGACGTCGGCGCAGCGGCCGGCCAGGTACCGGAAGGACCAGCCGCGCACCGAGGGCCAGTCGGCGGCGTACCCCTCCAGGACAACCGGACGGCGCTTGAACCGGTACTCCTGCTCGAACTCCTCGCGGGTCATACCGCTGCGGCGCTCCAGCTCCGGGGCGGAGTCGAGAAGTTCGGCGAACGGCCCGGAGCGGAAGGCCGCCTCGACCGTTCTGAGGGCGCCGACATCACGCCGTTTCAGCAGGTTCTGCTCGGTCTGCATGGCGATGCGTCTCCTCGGGCGTGGAGGGCGGAGGTGGGTTGTGGACGTGGATTCGCCGGACGGGCGAGTACGGGGACAGCGGACGTGGATACCCGGTCAGGCGGTGAGCAGGCGCAGTACGGCCTGGGTGATCTCCGCCCGCGGGTGTTCCTGGTCGGGCAGCCAGCGGTGGACGAAATGGTCGCAGCCGTCGAGCCAGACGACCTCGGCCGTGCGGGCTCGGCGGGCGTGTTCGAGGTATCCCTCGATGACCGCGGGCGGGCACACCTGGTCCTTCCGGCCGCCGACGATCAGCAGATCGCCGTCGAAGTGGCGCAGACCGGCGTACGCGGGCGAGTCGGGGTGGTTGGCGGGGCGTACCAGGCTGCCGTCGAAGGGCAGGTCCGCGGCGTGCGCGGGATAGGTCGCCGGGCAGAACAGCACCAGGGCGCTCGGGCGCAGCTCCGGGACGGTCGAGGCGGCGAGATGGGCGCCCATGCTGGTGCCGATGACCACGGGCGGCCTCGTCCGGTCCAGCCACTGGGCCGCGGCGAGGGTCTCCGTGCGGCGGCGGCGCAGGGTGGACCGGGCGAGCTCTCCGGTGCTGTCGCCGTTGCCGGAGAAGTCGAAGGTGAGTGAACCGTGTCCGTGGTCCGCCAGCGCGTCGAGCAGGTAGCGCGTGCGGTGCCGGGTCGCGGTGGGGCCCAGACCGTGCAGGGACAGGATCCGCGGATCCGACTCGCCGGTTCCGGTGGTCCTCGTCGCCGCCAGGCGCTCTCCGGCGGCTTCGAAGGCGAACTCGTACTGCACCGGGTCTCCCTTCGTGGACGTTGTGCGCTGGTCGTGCGGTTCAGCTGTCTGCGCCGGCAGCCGTCCCGAACCGTTCCTTGCGTACGGCGGGCCACTCCTCGCGCAGGATGCTGTAGTAGACGACATCACGCCTGCGTCCCCCGGGCATGAAGTTGAAACTGCGCAGGACGCCGTCCTCGACGGCCCCGATGCCGGCCAGTCCCGCCCGCGCTCCCGTGTTGAGCACATCGGTCTTGAACTCGACCCGCTCGCAGCCGAGTGCGCCGAAGGCGTGGTCGAGCAGGGCCAGCTTGGCGGCCCGGTTGACGCCGGTCCGGCGGGCCCCGCTGTGCAGCCAGGACCAGCCGATCTCCAGCCGGCGGTCGGCCGCGGCCAGATTGCCGTAGGCGGTGCTGCCGACGATCCCGCCGTGGGCGTTGTCGATGACGGCGAACACGATGCGGATGCCGGTCAGGGTGTCCCGGATCGCGGTCTCCATGAACGCGTGGAGGTCCGTCGGCGTCTCGATGCGCTGAACGAAGTACCGCCAGATCTCCGGCTCGTACACGATCCGGGCGAACGCGTCGGTGTCGGCGACGCCGACGCGCCGCAGGGTCACCCGCTCGTTGGCCAGCTCCAGATCGGCGAGCCTGTCCCAGCTCACTGCGGATCACCCTCCCCGTGCCCGTCGCGCGACGGGACCGCCGCAGGCGTCACCAGCACGGGTGCGTCGCCGACGGTGCCGTCGTTGTAGACATGGTGTTGCCCGTAGACCCGTTCCAGGTCCCCGGCGTAGCGCGCGCCGATGTCTGCGCGCATCAGCTTGTACTGGGCGTTCAGCAGGCCGTTCTCGATGCCGAACGGCCGGTCCGCGATGACGGCGGCGTAGACGCGCTGCTCGTAACGGAGGTCTTCGTTCAGCTCGGCCAGATCACGGGCGAGCTCCTTTCCGTCGAGGTCCGGGGTGGCGGGGGAGACGACCGCGGTGAGGTAGGGCCGGCCGTCGCCGAAGACGGCGCAGTCGTGCACCCCGGGCAGTTCGCGGACGCGTTCCTCGACGAGGGGCACCAGGATGTTGAGCGCTCCGCTCAGGGTGACGATGTCGTCGACGCGGCCGTCGATGTAGAGAAAGCCGTCCGCGTCGACGTGGCCGACGTCGTAGGTCCTGACCTCGCCGGTGGGGAGGAACACCTTCTCGGTGGCGCCGGGCGGGCTCCAGGCGTAACGGGTGTTGACGGGGTGGCTGCTGCCGACGATGAGAACGCCGTCCTCGTCGAAACGGACCCGTTTGTGGGGCAGGACCTGGCCGACGCTGCCGATCCGGAAGGCACCGGGGTGGTTCTTGGAGACGATGCACGTCTCGGTGAGGCCGTAGCCCTCGTAGAGCGGAACACCGGCGTCGTTGAAGAAACGCAGCACCTGGCGGCCGGCCGGGGCCGATCCGGTCCACAGGTAGCGGATACGGCCGCCGAGCGCCTCCTGGATGGCAGCGCCGCGTCCGGCGGGGGCGGCGGGGACACCGTCGGCCACGAGCCGGGCCTTGAGCTGCTCGTAGAACCCGGGCACGCCCATCACCACGGTGGGGGACACGACGCGCGCGGTCTCGACGGCGGTGAAGCGGTCGACGAGGGTGACGTCGTGCCCGTATGCGAGGGCCGAATAGATCCAGTAGCGCTGCTGCAGGAACCGGATCGGCAGGAAGACCATCAGGTTGTCGCCGTCGCGGTGGTCGAACATCGCCTGGACGGCGGCGATCGAACGGTCGACGCTGGCGGTGGTGACCTCGACGCCCTTGGGCGGTCCGGTGCTCCCGGACGTCTGCTTGATCGCGCAGATGTCGGCGGGACCGTAGCCGGGGTGCGGCGGCAGGGCCGGCGCGTCGTCGTCGGGCGCACCCGGGTCGAGGGCCCAGCCGCGGACCTCGCCGATGTCGTGTACGCCACCGGCCGGGGGGCCGGTCAGGTCCTCGGCGTCGGCGAACAGCAGCCTGAGAGCGTACTCGGCGACGAGGTCGGCGGGCCGGTAGCGGCCCGGTTCGATCCCGGTGGTCACGGCGCCGAGCTTGAGCGTGGCGAGGTCGAGCAGTACCCATTCGATCCGGTTGGGCGCCATGACGCCGACCCGGTCGCGGGCGCGGACGCCGAGCGCGTGGAGCCGGGCGGCGACCCGGCGGGCGCCCGCGTCGAGCTCGGCGAGGCTCAGGGAGCGGATCCCGCCGTCGGCGCGGTAGTGGATGTGGTGGCGGGTGTCGTGACACGTGGTCCGGGCGATGGTGTCGATGACGTTGTCACCCGGCGCCCACGGACCCTGCCGCGGGCCGTCGGTCTGCTCGGTCATACGGAATGCCTCCTCCTCTTCGGCGGGTGGATGCGCCCGCGCCGGCCGCCCGTGTCGCCTCGGCACCGGCTGTCGCCGTGTCGGCGGGGCGGCACCGCGCTCAGCCGGGCACGGGCAGAGCCGCGGCGGCCAGCGCCTGCGCGTCCAGCCGCTCCCAGCCCCGTGACGCGTACCAGGCACGGTCGAAGCCGCCCACCGGCCGTACGGGCAGGGTGCCGTTCTCGACGCCGTCTGCGAGGGTCCGCCACAGCTGGTCGACGAGAGAGCAGTGGCGTACGGCCTCGTGCAGCTCCCGCACGGTGTAGGCAGGGCCCTCCATGCGGACCAGCCGGATGTCGTAGCAGCCGCGGAAGCCGTGCCCGAACACCGTGAACGGCGGACGCCACACCTGGGCGCCGGGGGCGCGGATCGAGTAGCGCACGCGTGAGGCGATGTGACCGCCGTGGTGGTGCTCGCCGTGTTCGGCGATGTCGGGAACCTGCGGCGGAAAGAAGTAGTGCCGCTTCTCGGGGATGACGTCGCGGTCGAACTCGCCCGGGGCGAAGTGCCAGCGGTTGTACATCATGCGCTGGGCGGCCCGCCACAGGATGGAGGCGGTCTCGTCCCCTGCCTCGGCCATGCGGGTGGTGTGAGGAAGGCAGCAGCAGAAGAAGTCGGCCTTCTTGAGCTCCAGTACCCCGTCGGGCCCGCCGGGCCGGGCACCGCGCAGCCGCCTCAGATCGCGGACCGAACTGCTCATGCCGTAGTCCGAGTCGGTGGTCCGGACGGCGGAGAGCACGATGGCGGCGAGGAGTTCCCCCAGGGCGCCGTGGCCCGTGCCGGACGCGCTCTCCGTGCCGGTCCGCGCATCGAGGACGACGGCCGCGGTGGTCAGTGAGCGCATGTCCTCCCGTACCCGTCCGGTCGGCTCGACGCCCAGGCGGACGCGGCCGTGGCGGGCCACCAGGTCCGGCAGCGCGTGCGGGTCGCGGGGGTGCGGGAAATCGGCCAGGTACTCGTTCTTGACGAAGGTCAGGCCGTTGATGCGACGGTAGCGCATGAGCGGTGAGCGCCGGTCGACCTCGCTCTGCAGAGCGCGGACCTCCTCGGCCAGCTCCGGCAGCGGCGTTCCGTCGGGGTCGCCCGGCGGGCGGCCGATCGCGGCGCAGTAATGCGCGTGGCGGTCCAGAAGATACTGGCGCAGCAGCGTAGCCGAGAGTTGCTTTCCGTTGAATTCCTCGAAACGGACGGAGCGGCCACTGCTGAACAAGCAGTGCGCGAGAACGACGAATAATCGGTCCGCCGGGCGCCAGGCGTCGACGGGAATATTCCGCAGGCTGGAAAGTCGGCCTTCGCGCGTCAAGGTGTTGCTGCCGGCGTCGGACTTCGAGAAGACCTCGCGGTCCACGAAAACGTATACCGTTTCGACGCGTTCGACCCAGTCGGCCAGCTGGACCAGTCGGCGATCGAGTTCGCCCTTGTCCTCCCAACCGCGCAGAACGGTGTCGACATGGTGGAATTCGGCGGCCTCACGTGCCTGGGCGCACCGCGCCTCCTCGTCGACCATGTCGAAGACCTGGGGCGGCACGCGCAGCCAGCCGAGCAGCTCCGGAGCGGGCGTCGGCAGCTCACCGGGAGCCCAGAAGGAAACGCCGGAGAGCGCCGATCGGGTCACCGCTATGAGGTCGGTGCCGGAGTCCGGGGAGGCGGCCCACTCGATGTCGTTCCGGCCGAGTACCTGCTGGACGAGCAGCGCCTCCCAGACCGTCAGCCTCTGACATGCCAGCCGGAACGAGATACGGCCATCGCTGGTGAGCTCACTGAGTAACCGGTTCGACGCTTCCCGCGCCCGTAAGACGGCAGCATCCGATCCTGACGAAAGCATGAAGATCCCCCGCCATCGGGAAATGGAACGTCTGGAAATGGAACGCCTCGATCGGCCCTGCGGATACCACTGCGCAGCCTTTACAACAGCGTCCATTGTGACAAGGGGGCGCTGAGGCGTACACATGGTTTCCGGCCGTTCCCCTATTGTGGGGGAGCTGGTCGGCGTGCGCTGCGTGTGCAGGGTGAGTCCGACGGTACGGGGTTTTCCCATGGAGGCGGAACAGCGAATCCGGATATCGGTTCGCTGCGGTTGGCCGCCCGAACGCGCGACGGTGTCTGGTCGGTCCGGACGTACGACGGGGCCGGGGTGACCCGGACGCGCGTCACGACGTCCCCGGGGTGACGCTCCTCGGCGTTGCCGCGCCCCTGATGCCGCCGTCCGGCGACGGCGCGGACCTGGCGATGTTCGACGGCGCCGAACGCGGCAAGGTGATCGCCGCTCACCCGGGCGACGTCGAAGCGGCGCTCACCGTCTACGAACAGGCTTGGTTCCGCGAAGCGATGCCTTCTACGCCGACGCGCCAGAGATCCTGGACCTCCGCCTCGGCGGCCGCGCCCCGTCCGGATTCATCGACTTCTTCAACGGTGACGCACAGGAGCGACAGGGAGCCCAGGGGCGGTTCTGAGCCCCACCGCCCACGACCCCGATGGGACCGTGGGCGGTGAAGGCAGGGGGTGGCTACGTGCCCCGTTCGTGCGTGACACCCGGCGACGGACAGTTCGCAGCCGTCGGCCGAAGGGCCCGGGCGCGTTACCTATCCCACGTTTCAGCCGCCGTTTGAGCAACCGGTGCACGGCGATCCGTTGAACCCGGTAACCGGCGACCCACCCTGAGCCGGCGAGTGAGCGAGGTTTGCACATGCCCAGGACTTTTTCGCGCAGCGCCCCGCGCCGCCCCGCGACCGCGGCGCGCCCGCCGGCGGGCCGACCCGGCCGAGCTCATTCCCCGCGACCCACCCACTGATCGATCGATTCCATGGACTACTGCGTTCCTTGCCGCCGCCCTCTCAACGACACCGTGACGTGCCCGGAGTGCGGGGCGTGCGACGATGCCATGGCACTGCCGGGCGGGTCCGGCGACGATGCTCGGGCTGTCGAAACGGCTGTCGAAACGACTGTCGACAAGGCGGTCGACACGGCGGCGATGGAGGCCCTCTTCAGCGCCGGACCGGACCTCGCCGAGCCCTCCCCGCCTTCCCCGGCGCTGCCCACTCCGCGGGACCGGGCCGCCGAGACGACCGCCGCCCCGGCCGCGGCGCCCCTGGCCGAGGTTCCCGAGGTCCGGCGTCGTCACGGCGCGCCGCGCTGGAAGAAGCACGGGGCCCGGACCCTCTTCGCGGCCGCGTTCACCATGCTGGGCGGCATGGCTGCCGGCACGGTGCTTCCCGAGCCTGCGGGCAAGCCCCAGTCCGCGGGCCTCCCCGACGTGGCCCCGGGCCCGGGACAGACGTCCTCCGCGACGCCCCAGGGGGACGGTGCCGTACCGCCGCGAGCCTCACGCGCACCGGAACGTGCGGCCACGCACCCCGCCCGAGGAACCAGCAAGGGCCGTAACAGGGAGGTGATCCGGCCCCCTCGCGCAGCGGTCACGCAACCGGAGCAGCCCACGCCCGCAGCCCCTCCCACCACCTCGACTCCACGGCCCGCGGAGCCCACCCCGGCTCCCGGCCCGCCCAGCGGGCGCCCCAGCCCCTCACCCACCCCGGCGGCACCCTCCACTCCGCCCCCGGGCCCGCCCCCGAGCGGCACACCGGGCCCGAGCCCGAGCCCGAGCGGCAGTACGGCCGGCCCGCCCACGGCCGGCCCCGCCCCGACCCCCACGGTCAGGCCGCTGGCCGATGCGCTGCGCGGCCGGACGGGAGGACTCTGAGGCACGGCCAGGACGGGGGAGGCGGCGGTGCTTCCGCGGTGTCACGCGACGCGACCGAGGCCACCCGCGGCGTACGAACCCGGTCCGGCCGACCGCGACGAGGCAATGGCGAGAAGCGGCGAGAAGCATCGCCCCCGCTCAGGTCTTCCGTGCGTCCCCACCAGGCCGTCGACCGCTCCGGTCATCCGGAAGGAATACGAACCAGCTACGACGTCTTCGTGGTTACCGCCAGTACGGCACCCCGGCCGACGAGAGGGAGACTTCCCGCCAGGTGGTGCGGCCCGCCCCGGAGGCCGGCACCAAGGACAGAGGGGAACGGCATGATGAGCGGTCAGCTGTACGACGGGATCGGCGAGGCGTTCGAGGGCTTCAAAACCCTCCCTCTGGCGCGTTACGCGGAGGTGCCCGGCTTCCTCGCCCTCGTCGGCGACGTCAACAGCAAGTCGATCCTCGACCTGGCCTCCGGAACCGGCTTCTACAGCCGGGAGTTCAGGCGGCGCGGCGCATCCCACGTCCTCGGTGTCGACATCTCCTCCGCCATGGTCGACGCGGCCCGGGCCCTGGAGGACCGTGACCCGCTGGGCGTGCGCTACGAGGTCGGCGACGTCGCCGAGCTGCGCACCTTCGATGGCCGGACGGCGCGAGCGTCCCGGAGCGCGGAGGGGTGGACCGCGCCGGAGAAGTGCGGCGCGGCCCGATCCCGGTGACGGCTGCGACGGCCCGTCACGCGCGGTCCGGTGCCGGCTCCGGCTCGGAAGGATGCGCCGACGCACGGCGGGGGAGCAGCAGCGGGGTCGCCAGCAGGAGCACACCGGCCAGGCCGATGGCCGTACGCGGGCCGAGCACGCTGCCCAGCACGCCCCAGACGGCCGTCAGGAGCGCGGCCGAAGCCTTCGTCGTCACCGCCCAGGCGGACAGCGTGCGGGCGACCCGGCCGGTCGCGGTGCGCTGGAGGCGGTAGGTGGCGTGGACGGGGTTGAAGACCCCGCAGCAGAGGATGAGCCCGAGCTCGACGCCGATCACCAGCAGCAGCCCTCCGGTGCCCGGCCCCAGGAAGGCCAGGCCGACGGGCCAGATCGCGCGCAGCCATCCGGACACGACCAGGACCTTGTACGGCCCGAACCGGGTGGCGAGCGGTCGGGCCAGCCGTGAACCGAGCAGCCCTCCGATCGAGGGCACGGCGAAGGCGAGGCCGTACTGCCACGGTGTGAACCCGAGCGGGCCGAGCATCAGGACGGCCAGCAGCGGCTGGACGGCCATCACCAGGCCGTTGAACAAGGCGGTGTTGTAGAACAGCGGACGCAGCGCCGGGTCGGCGAGGATGTACCGCCAGCCCTCGAACAGGTCACCGGCCCGCAGGCGGGCGGCCTCCCGGCGGTCGGGCCGCGGCTCCTGCCCGCCCATCGCGCGGATGCCCAGGGCCGAGAGAAGGTAGCTGGCCGCGTCGGCCACCACCGTCGCCACCGGGCCCAGGAGCCCGATCGCGGCGCCGCCCAGCGGCGGTCCGATGATCGTGGTCGTCCACGCCGTGGAGTCGAATCGGGCATGGGCGACGAGCAGGTCCTCGGCCGGCAGCAGCGTCTTCAGATACGCGCCGGAGGCGGCGCGGAAGGTGATGTCGGCCGCCGCGACGACGACGGAGACCAGCAGGAGCTGAAGGAAGGTGAGCACGCCGAGCGCGAACGCGACGGGGATCGTCAGCAGCGCCGCGGACCGCACCAGGTCCATCGAGATCAGCACGGGCCGCTTGCGGCGGAACTCGACCCACGGGCCGAGCGGCACCGCGGCCGCCGCGCCCACCGCGGCCCCCACGGAGGAGAGCGCGGCGACCTCGGCCGGTCCGGCGCGCAGCACCTGGATGGCGATCAGCGGGAAGGCGCCGAAGGCGAGCCATGTGCCCAGGGCGCTGGTCCCGTACGCTCCCCAGAGCCACCCGAACCGGCGCCCCAGCCGCCGTCCGAGCAGATGCCCCGGCCGGTGTCCGCTCCCCATGCCCGACACCCCTCGTCACCCACTCGCACAGCCGAACCGCGATCGGAAACATCAAAGCGAGCACCGGGCCCGGGGATCAAACAACCACAGAGCCACCAGACACAACCAACGGTTGTACCTTTAGGCTGCCGGGATGGACCTCGACATCGTCCGCACCTTCGTCGCCGCCGCCGACACGGGGCGGTTCCAGGAGGCCGCCGCCGAGCTGGCGGTCACCCAGCAGGCCATATCCAAGCGCATCGCCGCGCTGGAGCGCGGCCTCGGCGTGCGACTGTTCACCCGGACCGCGCGTGGCGCCGAGCTCACCATCGACGGGCAGGCGTTCCTGCCCCACGCGCGCGAGCTGCTGCGCGTCGCCGAGCGCGCGGTCGCGTCCGTACGCACCGGCCGCCGTCCACTGCGCGTCGACGTGATCGCCTCGCGCGTGGCGCCATCGGGCCTGATGCGCGGCTTCCACGGCGCACACCCCGAGACCGACCTCGACGTGGTGACGCTCTTCGACATGGAGACGGCCATCGCCGCCATCCGGTCCGGCGCGATCGACGCGTCCTTCCGCGCCGTCGCCGTGCCCGGCCGGCCCCTTCCCGACGACATCGAGTCCTTCCGGGTGCTCGACGAACCGCTCCAGCTCCTCACCGGCCCCGCCCACGCGCTGGCGCGCGCCCGGTCGGTGACCGTCGCCCGGCTCGTCGGACACCGGATCTGGATGCCCGGCATCGTCCCTGGTACCGAGTGGGCCGCCTACTACGACGACCTCGTCGCCGAGTTCGGCCTCACCATCGAGGCGACCGGCCCCAACTTCGGCTCCGACGCGCTCCTCGACACCATCGCCGACACGCCCGCCCTCGCCACCTTCATGGGCGAGCACACCCGTCTGATCTGGCCCGCCGGCCACGGCCTGCGCCGCATCCCGGTGACCGACCCGACGCCCGTCTACCCGCACTCGCTCCTCTGGCACCGCGACAACCCCCACCCGGCTCTGGCCACCCTCCGTGCCCATCTCGCCGCCACAACGGCCGGCCACGGCGCCCCCGGGACCTGGACACCCGGCTGGGTGCTTCCGCACTGAGCCCCCGCAACCGAGTCCCCTTCACCGGGTGCCGGGCATCAGCTCCACCCGGACGCCGTCACGGACGTCGAGCACATAAGTTGTACCGGTGGCTGGTGTCCAGCCCAGGGGCAGCAGGTAGTAACGGCCACCCCGTTCGATGAGCCGCCGCAGGCCGGTGTACCGGTAGCGGAAGTGTGTGTCCTTGCCGAGGTCTTCGACGCGTATCCCCGGGCCCGCCAGGCTGAGGCGTTCGGTGGTCAGCACGACGACGGCCGTTCGGCCGACGAGGTTCCGTCCCGTCAGACGTGCTTCGGCCACTCCCAGGTCGTTGGCGGCCAACGTCACCGCCCACATGACCAGGAGCCCGGTCACCGACGTGGCCACCGCCTTGCCCACGGCACGGGCGTCACGACCGTCCGGGCGGCCCGCGGCTCGCCGCTGTGCGAGGGCGACGCCCAGCGCCAGCGAGAGTGCCGCTGCCCAGCCGTAGGGGTGGGTCCACCGCCAGAGGACGAGGGCGAGAAGACCCGCGGGCATCAGCAGCAGATCGGTGTGGCGGGCCCACGGGCCGGCGCGGCGCAGGAGCCGGGAGACGGGCGCGGGCCATGGGAGTCCGGTCACGAGGTCGGGGCGGAGGACCGCGTACGCCGTGAGGGTGAGGGCGATGATGACGGGCCTGCGCACCAGGTTCAGTGCCTGGATGGCCAGTTCGGGAAAGCCGATGCCCAGGGTGAAGACGTCGAGCCTGAAGTAGTGGTAGAAGGCGGTGAGATAGACCGCGCCGAGATAGAACATGGCGGCGGCGACGAGGGACGCCTGCGCGGCTGCCGCTCCGACGAGCCCGGCCGCGGAGCGGTCGGCCGGTGCGGGGGCAGCCGGGGGACGGGACCCGGCGGGACGGTGGAGGACGGTTCGTCGGGCCGCGGTGACACGGGCGCGCTGGAGCCGTTCGAGGCGGGCGCTGCGGGCGCTGCGGGCGCTGCGGGCGCTGCGGGCGTCGGCGGGGGCGGAACGGGCCGTCGGGCGACCCGTCATCGGCCGCCCGTGCCGGTCGGGTCCGGGACGTCGCCGGGGCTCGGGCAGGGCGGGTTCGACGGGCCGGGTGACGGTGAGCCCGGTGAGCCGCCCGAGGCGGAGGGGGCGGGGCCGTCCGGTCCGGAGCCTCCGTCCGCGCCGGAGGGTCCGGGGGACGTGCCGGTGCCGGGAGGGCAGCTGGGTACCGGCGTGCCGGAGCCGCCGCCCTCGCTCGCGCCCCCCGTGTCACCGCCGCCCCCGTCACCTCCACCGCTGGGGTCGATGCCGCCGCCCGGGTCGGGTCGCTGTCCGCCGGAGGCCGGGGGCGGAGGGACGGGAGGTATGGGGTCACCGCCGTATGAGGGGCTGCCCGCACCGCCGCCCGACGAGGAGTCGCCGGGCCGGTCACCCGTCCGTCCGCCGGAGCTGGTGGCGGTGCCCCCGCCGTGGGAGCCGGACGAGCTCGCGCCCTGACCCGTTCCGGATGCGTCGCTCCCGCCGGAGTGCTCGTTTGTCGGGACACCGCCTGCCGCGTCGGGATGGCCGCTCGACGGCGGTGCGGAGCGCACGGCACCGGAGGGTTTCGATGCGGGCTGCGACGCGCTCCTGTCCGCGTGACCGCAGGCCACGAGCACGAGCAGGACCGCGCACATCGCGGCCGACCTTCCGGCGTGCCGTCCCATGGGTGTCACCATGCCGCATCCCCCCCCATCCGGTGATGGTAGGAGCCGGCGCGGCCGGTGTCCCGCCCAGGACCGGCCATCTTCCGGCGCCGCAGCGCCGCGCGGAGCAGGGCGCGCGGCCCTGTTCCGCGCGGCGCTGCGGCAGGAACGCGTGAGCGCGTGGAGCGCGCGCCCTCCGTCGCCCGGGGGCCGCGATGGTCAGCCGGTCGCCGGTGTCATGGCGCGGGCGGCCCGCCGGGCCGGGAGGTGTCCGCCACCTCTTTGCGCGCTGCCCGCTGGTCCAGGTCGAACATCGGGATGAAGAGCTGCGCGAGCGGGCCGATGGCGACGGCGTAGATGATGGTGCCGATGCCGAGGGTCGCGCCGAGGAGGAACCCCACAACCAGGACGGTCAGTTCGATGACCCACCGGACGCCTCGGACCGAGTGCCCGCGGGCCGCCCAGCCGGTCATCAGACCGTCGCGGGGGCCCGGGCCCAGACCCGCGCCGATGTACGCGCCCGTGGCGACGCCGTTGAGCACGACACCCAGGATCAGCACGGTCCAGCGCAGCCACAGCGCCTCGGGCACGGGAGTCCAGGCCATGTAGAGGTCCATGACCGTGCCCACCAGCAGCACGTTGAACACGGTGCCGAGTCCCGGCTTGATGCGCAGGGGGATCCACAGCAGCAGCACCAGCGCGCCGATGATGTTGGTCCACATGCCGATGCCCAGACCGACGGTGCGGGACAGGCCCTGGCTCAGCGCGTCCCACGGCTCGACACCGAGTCCGGACTGGATCACCATCGCGTCGCTGACGCCGTACAGGCTGAGCCCGAAGAACAGTTGCGGCAGGCGGTGTGCGGGCCGGTCGGGGATCAGGGGGCGCTGAATGATCATGCCGATGCCGCGGGCCTTCCGGCCGGAGGCGGCCGGACGCGGCGTGCCGTTCGTCCGATCGGACTCGCCGTCTGCCGCGGGACCGAGACTGTCACGCGTCGATGGCATGGGAACTCCTGGGTTCTGGTTGCTCTGGGCGGTGGCGGGTGGACGGACGGGGAGCGTCCTCGGGGAAGGGGGCGGTGATCCATCGTGCCACCGCGTCGAGATATCCGGGGACCGCCATCAGGAAGGCGTCGTGGCCCGCCCTGGAGTTCTCCTCGTGGAAGTGCGCACAGCCGACACCCGCCTTGCCCAGTTGCTCCATGATGTGACGGCTGTGCTCGACGCCGTACAGCCGGTCCGACTCGAAGCTGAAGAGGTGCACGTCCGGTGACGCTTCGGCGACCTGTTCGTACGGCGTCGCGAAGGCGTCGAACAGGTCCATGGCGCTGGTCAGACAGAGGTAGCTGTTCGCGTCGAAGCGCGCGACCAGCTTGTCCGCCTGGTACTCCAGGTAGCGTTCCACGGAGAACGGTCCCCACGCGGGCACCCCGGGCGTGTGGGTACTCGCCGCGTGGGCGGAGTCCGGCGGCGGCGCGAGGTCGCGGGCGAACTTCGCCTGTAAGGAGTCCCCGGACATGTAGGTCAGGTGGCCGATCATGCGGGCGATGCCGAGTCCCGCGTCCGGTCCCTCACCGGGAGGGTAAGCGCCGTTGCGGAAGCGGGGGTCGCTGCGGATGGCGGCGCGTCCGATGGCGTTGAACGCGAGGTTGTCGGTGGTCAGCTGGGCCGAGGTGGCGATCAGGCCGAACCGCCTGGCGTCGTACGGGTGGCGCAGCAGCCACTCCAACGCCTGCATGCCGCCCAGGGAGCCCCCGACGACCGCGTGCAGCCGGCCGACGCCGAGGCGGCGTAACAGCTCGCGGTGGACGGTGACCATGTCGGCGACGGTGACCTGGGGAAACGGCTCCTCGGCGGTACGGTCGGCGGACGGGGCGGGGCCCATCGTGCCCGAGCAGCCGCCGAGGACGTTGGCGCAGATGACCTGGAACCGGTCCGTGTCGATCGGCCGGCCAGGTCCCACCATCGACTCCCACCAGCCCGGAGCGTCCTCGAGGCACCGCCGGGTCACATGCGCGTCGCCGGTCAGGGCGTGGCAGACGAAGACCGTGTCCGCGCCCGTGGGGTCCTCGGGCCCGTACCGCTCGAAGACCACCGGCACGTCGGTGAGGGTCCGGCCCGACTCCAGGCGCAGCGGTCGGTCCGCGCCGAAGAGCACCAGGCGCTCCGGGCGGCTGCCCGCGGGGCTGTCCCGGTGGTGGGCGGGGCGCGTCATCGGCGCCTCCGCGCGCGCTCGGCGGCGGCTGCCCCGAACGCGGTGAACAGCGGTTTGGAGACCGGGTCGGAGGCGGCGTACCACTCGGGATGCCACTGTACGGCGAGGGCGAAGGCGGTCGCGTCCGCCACCGAGACCGCCTCGACCACGCCGTCGGCGGTCGACGCCTCCAGGGTGAGGCCGGTCGCGAGCCGGTCGACCGCCTGCTGGTGCAGGGAGTTCACCCGTACGCTGTCCTGTCCGAGGGTCTCCCGCAGCAGGCCGCCGGGAGCCACCGCGATGTCGTGCACCGGGAGGTACTGCTCGTCCCGGGGCAGGCTGAGGTCCTCGCGGTGCGCCGCGCCGATCGGCAGTCGGCCGATGTCCCGCAGGGTGCCCCCGTAGGCCACGTTCAGCTCCTGGAGGCCCCGGCAGATCCCGAGGAAGGGCAGGCCCGCCTCGATCGCCATGGGGAGCAGCGTCATGGCCAGTTCGTCCCGCTCCGGTGCGCGCGGGCCCGGCGCGGGCGGCCCGTCGTAACGTTCGGGGGCCACGTTGGACTCGTGGCCGCCCAGCACGACTCCGTCGAAGCGGTCGAGGACCGACGGCAGCCAGGCGGCGGGGCCCTGGACCAGGGCGACCGCGCAGCCGGCGACGTTCTCCAGCGCCGACACGTAGACCTGGCGGACCGCCGCGTGCGGCACACCGTCGATGTCCTCGGTCACGCAGGCGAGGGCGACCAGAGGTGTGCCGGTGTCGGTGGTGTCCGTGGCGATTGCGTTCATACCGCCTTCAGCGCCTGGTCGAGGTCGGTGAGCAGGTCGTCGATGTGCTCGACGCCGACCGCGAGCCGGATGGACCCCTGGGTGACTCCGGCGGCGATCTGCTCTTCCTCGGGGAGTTGTGCGTGGGTGGTGGAGGCGGGGTGGGTGGCCATGGACCGTACGTCGCCGATGTTGGTGACGTGCGAGATGAGCCGGAGCGCCTCGATGAACCGGCTGCCGGCCTCCCGGCCGCCCTGGACCTCGAACTGCACCAGGGGGCCCGTGTTGCCGCCGAGGTAGCGGCGGACGCGGTCGGCCTCCGAGCCCTCGGTGAGGCTGGGGTGGATGACCTGATCGACGAGCGGGTGGCCGTGCAGGAAGGCGGCCACGGCGGCGGAGTTCTCGCCGTGCACCCGCATACGCAGCGGCAGCGTTTCCAGGCCCTGGAGCAGCAGGAACGCGTTGAACGGACTCAGGCAGGGGCCAAGGTCGCGCAGCAGGGTCTCGCGGGCCTTGAGGAGATAGCTGCTGCGGCCGAGCCCGCCGCCGAGGTCCTTGCCGGTGCGGGTCCACACGGCGCCGCCGTGCGCCGCGTCGGGCGTGGTCATCAGCGGGTGACGGTCCGCGTGCCGGTCCCAGTCGAAGGTTCCGCCGTCGACGATCAGCCCGCCGAGGCTGGAGCCGTGGCCGCCGATGTACTTGGTGGCGGAGTAGACCAGGATGTGCGCGCCGAGCTCGATGGGGCGCAGGACGTACGGCAGCATCGTGTTGTCGAGGACCAGCGGAATGCCGTGCGACTCGGCGGCCCGGGCGACCTCCTCGATGGGGAAGAGGCGCAGCCGGGGGTTGGGCAGGGTCTCGCCGAAGTAGCAGCGGGTGCGTTCGTCGGTGGCGGCGGCGAAGTTCGCGGGGTCCTCGGGACTGACGAACCGCGTCTCGATGCCGAACCGGGCGAACGTGTTCGCCAGCAGGTTCCAGGTGCCGCCGTACAGCTCGTTGGAGCTGACGATGTTGTCGCCCGCCTGGCAGATGTTGAGCAGGGCGAGGCTGACGGCGGCCTGCCCGGAAGCGACGGCCAGTGCGGCGGCGCCGCCGTCGACGGCGGCCATGCGTTCTTCCAGGACGTCACAGGTCGGGTTGTTGAGCCGGGTGTAGGCGTGGCCGTCCTGGAGCAGGTCGAAGATGCCCGCGGCGACACCGGTGCTGGGCAGTTCGTAGGCGGCGGTCTGGAAGATCGGCGTCACCATGGGCGGGGTCGGTCCCAGCCTCGCCTGGGAGCCGCCGTGCACCGCGGCCGACTCGGGACGGGTGAACTGCTTGGCTTCGAGGCCGCCCGTGTGACGGGCCGTGGCGTCGGCGGTGCGAGGGGCCGCGGGGGTCTCTATGTGGTCAGGCTGCGACATCGCGTCCCTCTTGGATCGGTTTGACGGGCGTGGCTTCTTCGGTGCGGCTCATGTAGCGGACGATCGCCGACATGGTGCTGGGCTGGCCTTCGGGCCCGCGCTGGAACAGTCCGCCCAGCGCTTTGTCGACGGCCGCGTAGTTGGGGTCGCGGAGCCGGACCTCGCGCGTTTTGCCCAGGTTCCAGAACGGGGTGCGCGGGTCGAGGTGGTGCTCCAGGTGGTAGTTATCGTTGTGGATGCCGGTGAGGAACTTCTCCCAGCTGCGGCTCTTGCGGTTGCGCGTCATGTACAGGTCGACGTTCGAGTCGCGCACCAGCGGCGTGTGCTCGGAGAGTTCGATGTACCAGCCGAGGATCTGGAAGCTCGTGAGGTACGGAATCACCCAGAACAGCAGAAGACCCAGCAGCCACCCGCCGTACCAGGCGAGCCCTACGACGAGTCCCCAGAACAGCCAGAACCCGGCCCGGTCCAGCATCCGTCGACGCCGCTGCGCGGGCGTGGACGCCTGGGTCCGCTTCTCGACGCCCTTGAGGACGCGGTAGCGGTTGCGCACGAGATAGCGCAGATAGGCCCAGGTCTGAGAGCCGAGCAGCGGGAAGATGACCACCCTGCGTACGTAGTTGGCCGTGGCCGACTCCCGGTACGCCCCCTGTTCGATGAAGAACCGCAGATCGGGGTCGCCGTCCGGGCTGCCGAGCTTGGGGTGGTGGGTGAAGACGTGGGAGACCTTGTAGGCGTAGTGCTGCTGGAAGATCGGATACGCCGTCAGCAGTGTCCCGGCGAACATCTGTAACCGTTTGTTGGCGACGCCCACGCCGTGCGCGCAGTCGTGCAGCAGGGTGGACAGTCCACGCTGCCGGGCCCCGATGACGAGGACGGCGAGCGGGTAGAGCCAGTAGGAACCGTAGACGCAGATCAGGACGGAAAGCGCCATCCAGAAAACGTCCTCGGCCCAGGCGACGAAGACATGCCAGTTGTCGGCCCGGTTGAGTTCATTGAGTTCTTGCTGGACGTCAGAGGGGAATCGGTACATCCGGTAACGACGGCCGTCGTACGCCCAGGAGTTGCCCGTACTCAACAGCTGCTCCTCTTTCCCCGCCCGGCAGAGATGGTGATGTTGGTCGTAATCACCGCGAGTCTTCTGTCGTAAGGAATGAAGGACAATAGGGTTTTAGGACAGTGTGAAATATTGCGGCTGTGCGACGGGGCGGTGATCTTCAGGGGGTTTGGCTGTACTGGTCGGGTGTTCCCCTTATGGCTGAATGTGTCGCAGGTGTCGTGGGAGAGGCCGGCGGAGCGGGTGAGAGGGGTTGTCGGTGACGCGGCCCACGCACAAGCCGAGAGGCTGATCCGGCCATGCCGATTCCCTGGAATGCGAAGCGGGCCGGGCGGTGCCGGAGTCACCTTCCGGCTCGTCAGAGGGGAGGGCGGGGTGTCCGGATCGGCGTTGTCCGTCGACGCCTTCCCTCTCGGCCGGAGGATGGCGCTGTACCCGTTCGCGAAAACCCCCGTCCCGGCGTGGCTCGCAGCGGTACCCGGGCGGCCGACCGAATCCGTGACGGTCCGCCCGCCGCTGCCGGGGCCATCAGCGGTGCGTGCGACGCATGCGGGTTCGAGCCACTGTGCCGTGTGTCGCCGCGCACCGTGCCGCGCGGCGAACCGCCCCCTTCCATCCGGTACGCACGGTGGACCGCGCCGATGGGCGCGCCGGCGATGCCGGGCACTCTTGGATCGCTCCGCCCGACGCGCGTATACGGGACGCGCTGGTGATGCGCGGGTCAGTACATGCGGGCGTCCTCCCGGCCCGGCCCGGCGTTGCGTGTGGGGTGGGAGGAATGGTCAGGGGCGGTGTAATCCCCGTCGGGCAAGTGGGTTTCGCTCAGTGCCGGGATGGAGGCGCGGAAGATCGCGATGGCGCCGGTCAGGCAGTTGCGGGTGAAGACGCTGTACATGCCCTGGTTCAGGCCGTGCAGGCGTTCTGAGCGGCGACGACGGTGCCGTTCGCGGTGTTGGTGCGGCGGTATTCCTCATATGTGCCGAGGATGATGAGGTTGCCGGCACGCTTCCGCACCCGTGTGCCGCCGGCGATGCTCCCGTTCATCGACACCATCCCGGGGACGGAACCCCGGATCCAGTGATCGGAGCGGTCCGGGTTCCCGAATGGCCACGCGATGTGTCCCGCTTCACCCACGGCTTCCTCGTCGAGGAAGAAGCAGACGCGCCCCGGATTGGCGGGATGTGCCTCGGGCACATCCGTGAAGGCGAGGCCGGCGAGAACCTACCCGGCGGTCGTGACGAGGGCGCCTGCGCGCGCCAGACCACCGCGAATGAATCCCCGCAACAGAATCTTTCGATGATTGGACGGCGCGGACTGCCCCTTGAGGTGACGTACAGGACATCCGGCACCGAAAGCCGGTTGTGCGGTGAAACGCGTTCTCATCATGCCGTCGGACAGGGCGCCGGCGATCGTCCAGCAGACCCGTGGGTTTCCTGGCGCACAACGGGGGCCACCCCGGACGTCAGACGGGGACCGGCCGCGGCTCCTCCCGCTGAACGCCTGCCGTGCCTGCCGGAACGTGATGATCGCCGTCGACGGCCACCGGCCGCAGGCCACGGGGGCTGAACCGCGCGCGTCGGCGTGATCCGGCCATCAACGGCTGGGTGGGCCGGAGCGGGCAGGCCCTCTCCGAGGGCGCCCGCGTCCGGGCGCCAGGGGTGGACGGGGTGCGCCGGCGGTGCGCGGCCCGGTGACGGCACGGGGCCTGACGACGCCCGCCCCGCCCAGGAAGCTGCGGCCGCGTCGCGGCCCGAGGGGGGACAGGCATTCACCCGCAACCGGGCCGTGGCACCGGCATCATGGGGTCGGCAATCGATCCTTCAGCACTGCCGGAGCGGACGATGGACACAGAGCTGGAACCGAGCGGCACCCCTGTCCTGAGCGCCCTCGAAGCGTTCTACGCACGGGACATCGACGATCTCGCCGCATGGAGCGGCAGCATGCTGGCGGAGTCCCGCGCGAGGGGCGACGACGTGGCGGCCACCGTCGCCGCGCTGCGCGTGGACGATTTCATGACCGTCTATCTGGAACAGATCCACAGCGTGGGCCCGGACCATTGGGCGCGGTCGCTCCCCATGCCGGACGGCCACCTCCGCTCCGCGCTGCTGGGACGTGAACTCGTCGCCGTCCCGAGATCGGGACGGCTCAACATGCTGATGGACGGCCGTCTGTTCGGGGCGGAGCGGCTGCCCCGTCAGCTGGCCGCCGATCACCGTGAACTGAAGGCCCCGTTGTGCTACGCCCACGATGTGATCTTCGAGGACCCCTTCGACGACGAGCATCATGCCCTGGTCCAGATGCGGGTCATCCAGCGGGAGTTCCCGGACACGGACATGCGACCGGCCCTCGAACCGGACCTGTTCGTGCGCACCGTGCGTGCCCTGGCCGACCTCGCACCGCTCATCCGGGCCGGAACCGTCATGTTCGTTCCCCGTCAGCTGACCGCCGCCCCCCGGAGCGTCGCCGTGGCGGGTTCCAGCATCGCCGGAATGGGAGGGGAGGTCTCCCGCAAGGAACTGGCCGAACGGACGGTGCGCGCCTGGCTGTTGACCGGGGGACGGGCCGTTCCGCTCTTCGCCTCCGCCGACGAGGAAGCCGCCTTCCGGGACTCCGCCGCGCTGCTCGCCCCTCTTCTGCCCGAGCGGGAAGGCGGCTTCATGCGGCGCCTGGCCGCTCTCGCCCTGCCCAACAGCGGACGACTCGACATCCGGCACATGCTGGAGATCCGGGAGGAGTCCCTGTTCCAGCAGTTCCGCACGCGCCAGCGCGCGGCACTGGCGGCGGTGGGCGACGGCGAGGACGCCACCGCGCTGCGGCTCTACCGCGAGGAGATGCGGGCCGCCGCCGCCGACACGAACCGGCGCAGCGGCAGCGGCCTGATGGCGAAGTTCACCGTGCCGAAGGCAGTGGGCTGGCTGACCGGCGCCATGATCCTTCAGCCGGGAAGCGGTCAGGCGGCGCTCGCGGCCCTCGGTGCGATCACCACCCACTCGGCGATGGAGGCGTGGCAGGAACGGGACAAGGGCGCCCGCGCCCTGCATCACCACTACGCGACGCTCGGCGCGCCTCCGGCCGCCCTTGCGGCGTCGGACGGCTGAACAGGGACGGCCGGCCGGAGCCACGACGGGAGCGGTCGGCCCGGGCCTCGACGGGAACGGCGACGTGGCACCGGGAGGTACCGTCCGACCAGCGCGGCATCGCTCACACCTGGGATCACCGCCGCCGCGGCGGCCCGCGCCTGAGGGAGTGCGACTGACGCCGGCTGAGAGGCGGGGGGCGCTTCCCGCCGGCGCGGGCGCCGTGGGCGGGGGCGACCGCCGGAGCGGCACCACGCGGATCGGAGCCGGTGCCAGCACCCCCCTGGACATCAACGGACAGCTCCAGGTCTGCGGCGTGCACCTGTGCAATCAGGACGACCGCCCCGTACAACTGCGGGGCATGAGCACGCATGGCATCCAGTGGTTCGGCAGGTGCTACAACGCCGCGTCATTGGACGCGCTCGCGAAGGACTGGAAGTCGGACCTGCTGCGCATCGCCATGTATGTACAGGAGAGCGGTTACGAGACCGACCCGGCGGGCTTCACCAGCCGCGTGAACGGCCTCGTCGACATGGCTGAGGCCCGTGGCATGTACGCATTGATCGATTTCCACACCCTGACGCCGGGTGACCCGAACCACAACCTCGGCCGCGCGAAGACGTTCTTCGCGTCCGTCGCCGCCCGCAACGCCGGCAAGAAGAACGTGATCTACGAGATCGCCAATGAGCCCAACGGCGTGAGCTGGACGGCCATCAAGAGCTACGCCGAGCAGGTCATCCCGGTGATCCGAGCCGCGGACCCGGACGCTGTCGTCATCGTCGGCACCCGAGGCTGGTCCTCGCTGGGAGTGTCGGACGGCTCCGACGAGAGCGAGGTCGTCAACAATCCCGTCAACGCCGCCAACATCATGTACGCGTTCCACTTCTATGCCGCGAGCCACAAGGGCACCTATCGCGCCACGGTCAGCCGCGCCGCCTCGCGACTGCCGCTGTTCGTGACCGAGTTCGGGACGGTGAGCGCCACCGGCGGCGGAGCGATGGACAGGGCGAGCACCACGGCCTGGCTGGACCTGCTCGATCAGCTGAAGATCGGTTACGCGAACTGGACCTACTCCGACGCTCCCGAGAGCAGCGCGGCGTTCCGGCCCGGCACCTGCGACGGCAGCGACTACAGCAGCAGTGGTGTGCTCACCGAGTCCGGGACGCTGCTCAGGAACCGGATCAGCACCCCCGACACCTTCCCCACCGGCTGACCTCCGCCGGGGCTCCGGCCAGGCCGGAGCCCGCCCCGGTGATCGTGAGCGCTCACGCGACACCGTCGCACCGTCCTTCGGCCGGCCGGAGGCGTCCTCGGTCGCGACCGTCGGTGTTCCGTGAGGACGACGAACGGGCTGTGGCGAACCGGAGGGGGCGCCCCGGTGTGGTCGCGCATCCCGGCGACTTGCAGGACTGGCCCGGCGACATGCAGGGCGGGTCCCCGGTGGTGGTCGTCAATGACGGGGGAGTGGCTCTTCTCCGCCGCTCGCTCCGGCATGACCTCACTGTGCGACCCGCCAGGCGCCCCGCGCGGCGCTCATCGTCAGGGCAGGTTCCGGGACTCCCGATCGGATGCCGGCCATACATAGGGCAGGTCGTCCGGCACCCCGGGGAACAGGCCGGCGTACACGTCCGGATCCTTGCGGACGAGGGCGGAGCGGTGGCTCTCGTGGAACGCCTCGTCGCCGAGCCAGGGCGGGAGCTCACCGGCGGCCGACAGCGCCGTCTGGTCCCGGACCGGGGCACCCGACCGGTGCGTGGCCAGCCCGGCGACCAGGGAAGCGGCGCAACTGTCGGGATGTCCCTGCTCCCGCCAGACCCGGCAGATCTCCAGGCCGTACCGTACGAGCGCCTCCTCGTACCCGCTCCACATCCGTACGGCCGGGTGCCGACGCCACCCGTAGCCGGGAACGGTCAGGCCACGGAGGACCTGCAGTGCCTCGACCCGCTGCTTGCCCAGCCGGCGCCGGTCCAGGAGCAGTCCCGTCCGCCGGAAGTCGGGATCCGGCAGGAATGTCTGCATCTGTCGTCACTCGCCTCCCGGGCGCGGACGGCATGCCCACGCCGACCTTCCGGAGCTGACGCGGCGTACCTCCTCCATCGTACGCATCGCATTGCCTCGCGCCTCCCGCCGCCGTGGCCGGTCCACCCCCGGTGGCCGCTCCCCGCCGGCCACCCCTACTCGACGGGGCGGCGGGGCGGGCCGGCCGGTGTGCCCTGACCGGGCATCGCCGGGGCAGCTGGTCAGCTGTCGGTCGCGGCAACCCCTGCCCCGGTCGAGGAGGATGCGGCGCGCCCGGTGATGTGCGACCTCTCCTCGGCGGTGGGCCCGGGGAAGGACCTTCCCCCGTACGGGCGGCGTTCAGGTGCAGTAGGCGATCTTGTCGTCGAGGATGTCCATGGCCCGGGACAGCGCCGCCACCCGCTGCTGCAACCCGGCACGGCGCTCGCGGAGGAAGGCGACCCGGTCCTGCGCGGAGTGCTCGGCGCGCAGGATGGCTCCCCTCTGACGGGACCCGTGTCTCGCCGGCGCCCCCGCCGCGCGGAGCGACTGCGGCCGGTCCGGCTGTCGCTGCCGCGCGGACGCCCCTTTTTGCCGGACTGGCAAAGGAAATGGCGTCGCCGAGCGGGTTGGGCGACGGTTTGCCCATGACCGACAGAATCGTTTCGGAAACTTCCTCCCCCGACACCTTTGCCTCCTCCGACGCCTACGTCGGAGATCCCGCGGTGCGGGCGGAGTGGGACACCCGCTACGCCGACCGACCTCAGGTGTGGAGCGGCCGGCCCAACGGCGCGCTCGTGGCCGAGGTCTCCGGGCTCGCACCCGGGCGCGTGCTGGACGTCGGCTGCGGCGAGGGCGCGGACGCGGTCTGGCTCGCGCGCGAGGGCTGGGATGTGACAGCGCTCGAAGTGTCCGGCATCGCACTGGAACGGGCGGCCGAGCACGCGAGGGACGCAGGCGTCGCCGTTCGCTGGGTCCACGCGACACTGACCGCGGCCGAACTCCCTCCGGCCTCCTTCGACCTGGTCTCCGCGCAGTACCCGGCCCTGCAGCGCACCCCCGACGCCGCGGCCGAGCGCGCGCTGCTCGCGGCCGTAGCGCCCGGCGGCGTGCTGCTGCTGGTGCATCACGCGGGCATGGAGACCCAGCCGGTGAACGACAGCGGCTTCGACCCGGCCGACTACGTCTGGCCCTCGATGGTCGCCGCGCTGCTCGACGACGACTGGGAGGTGGACGTGGACGAGCAGCGGCCGCGGCTGGTACCGGACGGCGGCGCGGGCGTTCACCACACCGACGACGTGGTGCTGCGCGCACGCCGACTGGGCTGAGGCCGCGCGACGGAGGCGCGGGCACTCCACCGCGCGTGACTGCCCCCGGCCGGCCTCGGGGTGCTCGTCGGCGCGCGTCGGCCGGGCCGGGGCGCGGCGAGGCGTCGGGTGTCCCTGGCCCGGCCGGTGCCGAAGCGGCCGGCCGGCGTTGCCGGTGGGGCGCAGTGTGTCGCGGAAACCGAGGCGGAGACGCAGGGGAGGGCGAGCGGCTTCTCGCCCTCCTCTCTCACCTGGAGTCGAAGGCGTCCCGCGCCCGTTCGATCCGGGGCATGTACGTCCGTACCCAGTCCAGGAGGACATCGACGGGTGGACGCATGGTCTTCCCCAGAGGGGTGATCCGGTATTCCACCGCGACAGGCCTGTCGTTCACGACCTCGCGCTCGACGATGCCGTTGCGTTCCAGCCGGCGCAGGGTGGCGGTCAGCGACTTCTGCGTCACCGCGGGGATCGCGCGGCGCAGGTCGTTGAACCGTCGGGGACCCTCGCACAGTTCGCTGAGCACGCTCAACGACCACTTGTCCAGCACTTGATCGAGCAGTTCGCGGTGCGGCGCCGGGATGCTCAGCTCGCTGTCATGGAAAGCAGCGGTATCGCTCATGAAACCTGGTCTCGTTGAAGTTTCCTGCGTCTCCTAGGTATCAAAGCTATACCAGCGTACGTCGCCGAAGGAGACCTTCCATGTCCGTTCAGCGTTTCACCCCCAAGGGCTTGTTGCAGCCCACGCCTTACCACCATGTCGCCGTCGCCAGCGGCAGCAAGCATGTCCACGTCAGCGGGCAGATCTCCAGCCTCGAGGACGGGACGCCCGTCGCGGTGGGGGACCTCGCCGGGCAGGTCGCGCAGGCACTGCGGAACACCGCGCGCGGCCTCTCCGGAGCCGGCGCCACGTTCGACGACGTGGTGCGGCTGACGGTGTACGTCACACAGTGGCAGCCGGAGAAGATGGGGGCCTTCATGGCGGGAGTCGAAAGCGTCGCAGACGAGGTCGGGTTGTCACTGCCCCTTCCCCCGGCGTCCCTCATCGGCGTGGACTGCCTCTTCGCGCCCGGCATCCTCGTCGAAATCGAAGCGACCGCAATCGTCGGCTGACGGCTCGTTCGGTCCCGCATGAGGGGGGGCGATCACGCTCTTCGGTGGCGTGGCGACCCGAGTCGCGTGGGGACAGGCCGAGTGGGGACGTCGGGAGCCGGCTCTCCTCGGCCCGCCACGATGCTGTGCCGCACAAGGGACATGGTCTCCCTTGTCCGCCGGCCCGAGCCACGAAGCGGGAGTCCGCGCCGGAACGGCGGAGCGGCCGATAGGTGTTCCAGGTTGTGGTGAAGGAGCAGCGGAGGGCCCCGCTCTCGCGTCCGGAGCGATCCGCCGACCACAGTGCTGCTTTCCGCGGTGGAATCGCCTGCTTCGTGCCCAGGCGGGTAGACGGTAGGTCTCCAACAGCAGGGAGGCATACGATGGCCGACACGTCGATGAGGGCTGTGGGCTGGGCCCGGTCGTTCCCCGTGTCCGGTGGGGTACGGGCAGGGCGGCACTGGGCGCGCGAGCACCTGGATTCCCTGGAGTGGACCAAGGACACGCCGGAGTTGGTGGATGACGTACTGCTGACCGTGTCGGAGCTGATCACCAATGCTCATGTGCATGCTCGCAGCGACGCACAGCTGGTCCTGACCTGGGACAGCCGGTGCCTTCACGTCAGCGTCCACGACTCGGGCCGTGGCCTGCCGGCGCCCCGCACCCCCGATACGAACTCGCCCGGCGGACGCGGACTCGTGCTCATCGACGCGGTCGCCGACCATTGGCACACCCACGCGCAGCCGGACGGGAAGACCATCACAGCCTGCTTCACCCCACCACCCCGCGAGCTCCCCGCCCGGCAGAGGACGTAGCGGCCGGCCTCGGTCCCGCTCCTGTGCGGCGCGGGCCCTGGAATGGCTGTCCGTCTTGATCGCGTTGCACTGTCAGGCCTCTCCGGGGCCTGCGGTTCGGCGCGGGGCTCGGTGACGGGGTCGAGAATCGCTGACGGCGTACGGGGCGGCGCCCCCTTCCGTGGGTCCGTCATCCGCACTCCGGTCGGCCGGAATCAGCCCGGGAGGCGTCGGCTTTGTCCGTTTGTCCACCGGGTTCCGCGCCCTGGACGAGGGGACGGGTGCGCGTAAAGCCCTCGGTCCACTCGTCCTCGTCGAGCGTGTGCTCCTCTACGACGAAGCAGTCAGGCGCCTCGGAAAAGTGACGCACGGCGGCCCCGCCGCCAGGGGCCGGCCCCTCCGCCGCCTCCACCGGTACCGAGGACCGTTCGGAGGGCCCGGCGGGGCTCTCCGCGCGCCTCCGGCACCGAGGACCACGACGAGCCCGCTACAGGCCCGCTGTTGTGGCAGACCGTCGCGCTCGGATCTTTCTGCGGCAGGGCCTGCTCCGGGCGGGAGCAGGCATGCTGCACGTGGTCCTCCGCGGCGGGCAGGCCCTGGCGGGAGCCTAGGTGTTGTCCGGTTCCCCGAGAAGGTCCGCGACCTCCGTTCGGCGCCAGTCCCACTGAGGGTGCTTGTCGACCAGCCCGAGGAACTCGGCGAACGCGAGGACATCGCCGTGATTGGTGTCGATCAGTCCTGAGAAGCCTCGGAGCGGGCCGGACAGGAACGTCCGTGCCGCGTGCATGGACTGGCAGGATACCTAGATCGCGCGGGGTTCCGCCCCGATCCTGAGCCTCGCGTCCTCGACCTCGTCGGGCTCGAAGTCCGAGAGGACATCGCCAGAGAAGTCCAGAGCGTAGGAGTTCCCGTTCCAGTGCAGGAAGTCCCCCTCGCTCAGGGGGTCCTTCTCGACTCCGAGGGACCGCACCTCGGCCTCGATGGCGGCGCACTCTTGTGCGCTCGCCAGCAAGACCACCGAAGGCCAGGACATGACTACCTCCGCATTCTCATGGAGTGATCGGCCCCGGGAGGGTTCCGGGACCGCTCGGGCGTACCTGGCCCGCTTGCTCCCGACCCCGGACGGCCGATGGCTTTCCCCCTGGTCGGCCGGATGACCCGGTGACCGGGTGGACGGCCGGATTCGCGTGGCCGTGTTCCTTTGCGGACCCCATACCCGCCCCGGGCGTCACCTGGATGACGGTGTTGCGGGACACGATGCCGAGCCGGTGACGTCCTCACCGTCTTCGCCGGGCACCCTGTATCTCGACCGCCGTCACGCGGCCAGGGAAACGGTCCTCGAACGCGGCGTGGACTTCGGGAACGCCCAAGTCCACCGTAACCCGGTCTGCCGGCAGGCCGGGACGGCGCTTGCGGGCAGACTGTGGTCATGGAGTGGAAGAAGTACGTGGGGATCCGTGAGGCCGAACTCGCGGCGGCGCGCGAGCGTGGCCCTGCTCATGTCATCGACCTGCAGTGGCGGCGCCTGCGGGAACAGGCCGTCGAAGCGGACTACACCGGCCTTCTCGGCCTTCTGGACGCAGCGGCTGCTGAGCCGAGGCTACGGAACCTCTTCCCGTTCACCAGCATGTGGGTGCTCTGTTTCAGCGCTGACACACACAAACCGTCGCTGGTGGAGTCGCCGGCCGTAGCAGCCCGACCTGACGGGCGGTTCCAGGTCATGGCCCAGCGGTGGGGCGACGTCATCGGCGAGACCGACTCCGCCGACGAGGCCATCGCGCTTGTCGTCGCCCACCTCCCGGAGTGCCTCGGCCGTGCCGGAACCCGGGCCGCCGGTGAGCGGGCTCCGGACGGCCTTCGGTGAGAGAGGCCCCAGCCGGGCAAACGGATCCCGGGCGTCGGCCCCCGCCTCCTGATCACGGCTGGGCAGGGGCCGCCCTGGCGGCCGCTACCCTTTGACGGATACGCACGGGGGCTCCCCCTGCGCCGGGTCCCCGGGCTCGCCGAAATACTTGAGGTCCCACCACAGCACCTTCTCCTGAAGCCAGTGGAAGCCCATGGCC
The DNA here is from genome assembly GCF_036322365.1 of Streptomyces sp. SP18CS02. Taxonomy (NCBI): domain Bacteria; kingdom Bacillati; phylum Actinomycetota; class Actinomycetes; order Kitasatosporales; family Streptomycetaceae; genus Streptomyces; species Streptomyces sp. SP18CS02. Next base: position 204,152 of record NZ_JAQYXC010000269.1, on the reverse strand, counting down.
AGCTCCCAGGGCTCGGAGCTGGTGGTGAACCTGACCTCCGCAAGGCGAGCGCCCTTCCGGCTGCCCCCGTGGGTGAGCCAACGCCGGGACTCGCGGTCGAACCGCAACTGCCCGTGTACGAAGTGATGCCGGACCTCGAACTGCTCCTGAGACTCGCACGCCCTTCGGAAGGTTGTCCGACAGGAATCCTCGCTCTGGGGCTCTGGGGCTCTGGGGCTCTGGGTGGCTGGGGGCCAGTGGGGTGATGGTGACGCCCGGCGCCGTACGCGGGAGTGCTTGGCCGGCCGCTTCCCGACGTCCCTGCCGCGGACCGCGTGAGAAGGGAATGCGACAGGCTGCCCGCCCGGAACCTCGACCGGCCCACCGGCCCACCGGCCCACCGGCCCACCGGCCCACCGGCCCACCGGCCCACCGGCCCACCGGCCCGCCGACCGGGAAGCCCCGCCGACCGGGACCCGGCCGGTCCGGCCCTCGCGCCCTCCCCGCATCCCCGTGGCCGGCGGCTCCGCGGCTGCCGGTGAGACCCGGCCGCCAGGCGTGGCACCTCGGGTGTCTCCCTCGGATCAGGCACGGGGGCGCGGAAGGGCTCATGACAGGGCGATGGCGCGCCCTTCCCCGGCCTCCCTGGGCCAGGCCGAGGTGCTGGGCATGGCCGTCGTGGCGGCGGCGGACAGCAGACGGACGACGAGGAGGCCGGTAGAGGCTTCACTGAGGGCGGCGGCAGTCGGGATGAGACGGTGGCGCTGGCCGGTGGGCAGCGCGAAAGCGACACAGCCGGAGTCCTGGCCGGGCAGGGTGAGGGAGAACGCCGCGCACACATTCCGTTCGGAGTACTCCAGAAGGTCGAACTGCAGGGCGTTGGGGCCGTGCCGGTCGAGGTTGTCGAAGAGGAGCCGGGGGCTGGTGATGGTGCGCGGGGTCAGTGGCACGGGCTGGTACCGGGCGAGGTGCTCCATCCGGCCGTCGAAGTCGAGACCGGCGAGGTGCGCCTTGCCCACGGCGCTGGCGTGGCCGGTATCGGTGAACGGCGCTCCGATCCGCACGGGCGGGGCGGAGGCGCTGTGGGAGGACTGCAGGATGCTGATCTCGCCGCCGGTGTAGGTGCTGAGGTAGACAGCGGCGCGCAGGCGGTCGCGCAGTCCGTCGAGGGTCTGCTGCATCAGCGAGGAGTGCCGGTCCGCGTTCATGGCCATCTCCAGCACCGAGCCGGGGTAGTGGACGCCGGCCACGGTCTCGATGAAGAACTGGGTACGCAGCCAGTGCAGCAGCCACGATGTCGCGGTGACGCTCATCCCGGTCCGTCGGGCGAGATCACGGGTGGTGGTACCTGCCGCAGTCTGGATGTGGATCAGCAGGTCCCGGGCCCGGACAGCGGTAGCCAGCTGCGCGGGTGGCTGTGCGGGCAGGCTGTGGCTGCGGGCCATGTCGGTGAGCACCGCCGGACGCAGGGCGTCCGCCGACCACGGCACCTCCCCATCGGCGGCCGGGGCCGGCGCGTCCGCCCGCGCCGCCGCCGCCGCGCCCGCGGCCGCGGCGGCCAGATACGGGGCGGGGTCGGGCAGCGGCTCGATCACCACACCCCTCCTGCCGCCGTTCAGCGAGCTCAGATGTGGCCGCTCCCCGCCACCCCCCTGTCCCAGCAGCGTGCTGAGGCCGGCCCCGGCGGGTCCCGGAAGGACGGGCGCGGGCACGAGTACCAGGCGGCGTCCCGCGGCGTCGGACAGAACGGCTTCCGCCTCGGCCGGTAACAGCATCTCCTCCTCCACGTCGAGCCCCGCGCGGATCTCGTCGAAGTACTCCGGATCCTCGACCTCCCGGATGGCGGTACCCGGTGCGGGGCGGCGGTGGGCGGTCGCAGCCAGCAAGCGGCGTGCGTCGCCGTGCCCGTGCCTGGCTGCCTCCGCCACCAGGAACTTCACCTCCTCGCCCCAGTCGGCCGTGGCCCGCAGCGCAACAGCGGCCATCCGGAACAGTGCGCCGGGGTGACCGGCCTCCGCCGCCTCGCCGAGCCAGTCCGCGGCCGTGGCCAACTCGCCCCGGCCCAGTGCCCGGCTCCCGAGCCGGAAGAGGGAGTTCGCGCGTTCCCGTACCGCCCGCTCACGCCCGTAGGCGGCGGTGAGGGGCCCGAAGTCGCCGTCGGGGCGGTCCCAGAAGTGCGGGGTGCCGGTCAGCTGGTGCCGTACGCCGGCCAGCTGGTCCCGAAGCTGCCTGAGCCCGGCCTCGAACAACGGCGCCGAGCCGCCGTCGTCCTGGTTGAAGCGGCTCACATCAGTCACCCATCCTTCTTCAAGTCACGAGTCTTTCGGTGTGCGTCCCGCACGAACGGCTCCAGCCGGCCCCGTAGATTCACCAGCGCCCTGTGCCGGTCCTTGTGGACGCGGTCGGCAGATATGCCCAGCGCGGCCGCGATTTCGACATCGGTCAGCCCCTGGCTCTGCAGGTACAGCACCTGCTTGAGCCGGTCGTTGATGTCCAGGCCGCTGATCGCCGGGACCACCAGGTCTCCCATGACCTCCACGGACCGCTCGACCGGCTCCTCCGGCTGGAGCAGTTCCAGTGTGGATTCCTCCACCGACAACAGCCGCCGTTCACCGCGGTCCTTGTCGATCGCCAGGTTCCGCGCCGTGGTCGTCAGGTATGCCTCCACGTTCGACCCCGGCTCAAGCAGTCCGGCCTCGGCCCGGTCGAGCACCTTCAAGAACGCCTCCTGCGCGACGTCCTGACATGCCTGCAGCGACAGCTTCCCCCGGTACTCCCCGCGCAACGCCCACGCCTGCTTGGACACCCAGTCCGGATAGAGGCCGTTCAACTCCTGCAGCAGACCCGGATCCGGCCCATGCCCCGCTTCGTTCTCCGGCCGCGCCTGGCCGTGCCGGCCATGCGGCCCCGGCTCGCTGTGCGCCTCCTCGCCGCCTACCACAGGCCGTCCGCTTCACGCGACGGCTTCTCCGGAATCGGGCCCGGAGCGACCGTGACGCGTACGACGACGCGGCCCGCCTCCGGCGGGACGACGTCCACCCGGACGTCAAGCTCGCGCTGGCCCGCGCGGCCGGCGCCGTCATACGCGACGGGATCCACGCGCACCTCGGGCAGGGACCAGCAGGGGCAGCCGGGTTCGTCGGCCGCGCCCGCGCGCCGGGGCAACAGCTTGCTCCGGCACACCTGGCCCAGAGCGAGCAGCGCGTGCACCGCGCTCACGGCGGTCGGGACGTGCCCGAGCCACTCTAAGGACGGCGTCATGAAAGTGGGTCTCCATATGGGTACGAGCGCGTTCCAACGCGCGGGGCGTGCTTCTTGCCTCTCAGACGATCCACACCGCCCCGTTCTCCCACTGAGATCGAAAGTCACCGAAGGTGATCAGTCGAGTCCGACTGGGCTGCTGGAGTTGACCACAACAACGCAGGTGTGATCACGCGCAGGGGCCCCCACGAGGCTGCCGCCGGTCGGCTGAACCACACGTCCCGGGGCGTGGCCCGTGGCTGCCGGTCGAAGGAGCCCACCGCTCTGCTCACAGCGGCCCGGCCCACTGCTCTGACCAGGCAGGAGGAGCACATCGGGTGATCTCACGGAAACTTGGGGAAGAAGTTGCGGCAGCCGATGGGAGGTTGTTGTGAGAGGTGGAGATTTGGAACTGGGCGAGTTGCTGGCCGCTGCGGAGGCGGCACCGCCCAGTGAGTCCGTCGATGTGGTGGCACACGATCTGCAAAAGCGATTCGGTGCGGAACGGGTGTCCTTTCTGTTCGTCGACCTCGTTGGTCAACGGCTGGTCCGGCTCGCCGCGGCCGGCGGTGATGCCGCGGACCCCGACGAGCCGATCGACCTGCTGGGCAGCGTCTACGACGGCGTCCTGCAGAGCCAGCGCCAGTATGTGGAGCCGGACGGTCAGGGCGGACGGCGCATCATCACGCCGGTCACCAACCGGGGCGACTGCATCGGCCTGCTGGAGGTGACCCTGCAGTCCGCCGACGACACCGTGCTCCGACAGGTCCGTGACGCGGCCCACGCGCTGGCCTACATCATCGTCACGGACCGCCGTTTCACCGACCTGTACCACCTGGGCCGGCGTACCACGAAGACCAGCCTGGCGGCGGAGATCCAGCATCAGCTGCTTCCCTCGGCCCCGTGCTGCGAGGCGTCCCAGTTCACTCTGGCCGCCGGGCTGGTCCCGGCCGACGACATCGGTGGTGACACCTACGACTACACCCTGGACCGCGACACCCTGCACCTGTCCATCACCGACGCCATGGGCCACGACACGAACTCGGCGCTGCTGGCCACCCTGCTGGTCGGCGCGCTGCGGCGGGCACGGCGCAGCGGCTGTGACGCTCTCAAGCAGGCCACCCACGCCCATCAGGCCATGCTCAGCCACAGCTCTGGCCTCGCCACCGGGCAGCTGTTCTGCGTCGACCTCGAAACAGGCTTCTGCGAACTTGTCAACGCCGGCCATCCCCGGCCACTGAGACTGCGGGACAACGCGGTGGAAGAGATCCCACTCGCCGTCGACCTGCCGTTCGGTGTGGCGGCACCCGCCCCGTACCGCCTGCAGGAACTGCAACTGCAGCCCGGGGACCGCCTGGTCCTGCTCACGGACGGAATGCAGGAGCGCGGTGCCGCAGCCGTCGACCTGGCCTCGATCGTTCACGACACCCGAGCGATGCATCCGAGGGAAGCCGTCCGCAGCCTGACCGCCGCAGTGCTCGCCGCCTGCCACGGCGACCTCCAGGACGACGCCACCGTCCTGATACTGGACTGGCACGGAGACCATCGCGGATCACCCGGAACCAGACCGGGCCCCCAGGGATGACCCCCGGCTGCGACCGTACGACACCACCGCCTGCCCGACGCGTCCCGACAGCTTCCCCCGGCACCTGGAGCGACATGAGGCTGCCGAGCTTCGACGCTCCGGGCGCGGGTGCCCCGTCGCGGGAGGATCCGCGTCGGCTCCCCGCCCTCTCCGTCGTTCCCTTCCCGACCGCCCGGCCCGGCCGGAAGCGTTACCACCGGCCAGGCCCCTCGCAGCCACGGTGCCGCAACATGACCGACACGCCTGCGTACGGGGGCGACGGCAGGTCTGCCGGCCGGATACGGGGGCATATGGATCCCACCTCTTCGGAAGGAGCTCTCCATGCTGGGTATAGCCGCAGCGGTCTTGTTCTTCGTCGCGTTCCTGATCAACGCTGCCGAGATCGCCACGAACGACGTGTTCTCGTCCGGGAACATCATGCTCCTCGGTCTGACGGCGCTGGCCCTGCACGTGGCCGGGGTCGGAGGAGGCTGGGCCGGCCGCGCCCGCAGGCGCTGACGCATTGCGGGCGGGAGGCCGGGGACGGAGGCGAAGTGCCCCGGGCCTCCGTCCGGGCGGCGGCTCGTGTGTACGGCCCGCGTGCCCGCCGCGCACGACCCGGGTGCCGCCCCGCCGGCCCACCACGCGCCCCCAGCCGCCGACCGGCCGCCAGGCGTCCGGCATCACATGTCCGGTGCCATGGCGTCCGGCGATCGGGTTCGCCGACGCCCGGCCCTGTCCGTTGACCCGGCAGGCACGGTCTCCTACCGTCCGTGGCGGGGTGTCGCGCCCCTCGCCTGCTTGTCACGGGGCGGGGCGACCGGGTCGGGCCCGCCCCGATCCGGACCCCGCGGTGGCCGTCATCGTCGGTCACCGCTGCTTCCATGACGCGGAGGTGAGCAAGTGACCCAGGCCCCACGGCTCCCGGGCGAGTCCGCTGCTGAGGTGTTCGACGAGGTGGGCGCGCGCTACGAGGAGGTCTTCGCCGACGTACCCGGCCAACTGGCCGCCCTCGACTGGCTCACCGGTCGCCTCGCTCCCGGCGCGGGAGTGCTGGACGTCGGCAGCGGAACGGGCCGCCCGACCGCTGAGGCGCTGGTTCGGGCCGGCTTCGACGTCACCGGCATCGACGTCTCCGCCGAAATGGTCCGGCTGGCCCGGGAGCGGGTGCCGGACGCCCGCTTCGAGCAGGCCGATGTCCGTACGTACCGTGCTCCTGACGGCGGGTTCGACGCGGTGTGCGCCTTCTTCCCCCTGCTGATGATGGACCAGCCGGAGGTGGCGCGGTCGCTGTCGCGCATCGCGTCCTGGGTCGCGCCCGGAGGGGCGTTCGTGATGGCCACCGTGCCCGGTGACATCAGCGGCCTGGAGTTCGTGTGGATGGGTCACCAGATCACCGTCAGCAGCCTTGCCGACGAGGACCAGCTACGCCTGCTGGAGGAGGCAGGGCTGGAAGTGGTGCACCACCATACGGCGCTCTACCACCCGCGCGGGCAGGACGCGGAGCCGGAGCAGCACCTGTACGTCCATGCCGTCCGCCCCTCCTGACTCGAAGGGAAGCAGCCCCTGCCGGCGGGGCCGGAGGATTGATCCGCGATGTCCGGCTCCTGTTCGGGCCCTTTGCTGCCAAGCTCCGTCAAGGAGCGGCCAGGTGGTCGGGGATCTGGGTGAGGAGGATCAGTCCGTCGGCCCGTATGTTGCACTCGCTCAGGGTGCGGGAGAACTGGGCGGTGTGGCCTTCGGGCAGTTGCAGGCGGAGAGTCAGGGTGACCTCGCCGAGACCCTGGCGCGGCCCGTCGGTCCGGACGAACTGGCGGTAGAGGGTGCTGGGCCAGCGGTCGGGGTCGGGATCCTGCCAGATCCGAACGGTGGGGTGGTGGAAACGGCAGAGCTGCCCGCCGTGGGGCTCCTGCAGGAGGGAGTGGCTGATGGGCAGGGTGCCGAGCAGCGGGGCGAGCCGGGTCCGCAGATCGGTGTTCTCGACGAGGCGCTGCCGCTGCCAGCTCCTTCCGGTCGGGGCGCTCATCCGCAGGGCGGCGAGGACGTAGGGCTCCTGCTGGGGGGAGTGACGGGGGTAGTCCGGCAGCCACGCCGGCCAGACCGGGGCGGAGGAGGACGCGGAAGGGATGGCGGAAACCTTCGGGTGGCTGGGTCCTGAGGCTTCGTTCACGTTCTCCCCCGTTTGATCACAGGCGAACAGGGTACTGCGGACGCGGACAGCCGACGGCGGCCTTCAGCCGCCGCAACGCCCGTCGGCCGAGCGGCGGCCCGGCCTGTCGGCCGCCGTCGTACCGACGCTCGACCGGCCGGCGCGCCACGTGCCTCACCCATCGGCGCGCGTGGAGGCGTGGCGGGCGCGGGCGCCGAAGGGGTGCCCGGCGCACCTGGAGAGGCGGAAGCCGCCCAGGTGCCTGACGCTGCGGCCGTGCCGAGCCACGCGCCGCAGACGGATCACCCACGGGGCGGCGGTCGGCAGGACGGCTCAGCCGCCGCAGGCGCAGCCCGCGGCCGTCGGCGCGGACGACGTGGTCCCGGCGGTCCCGCCCGAGCCGGCGCAGCAGGCGTCACCGTCCAGGACGCGGCTCCTGCCCAGCCGGCCGGCGTCGGCCTTGACGACGTACACCTCCCACGGCTCCTTGCCGGGGCCGGTCACCCACACCTTGTCCTGGAGGGCATAGCAGCAGGAGGTGTCATTCTCCTCGGACGTCGCGAGTCCGGCGTCCTTGAGGCGGGTGGCGGCGGTGGCGACCTGGTCGGTGGTCTCGACCTCGACGCCGAGATGGTCCAGGCGGGTCTCCTGGCCGGGCTCGCCCTCGATGAGGACGAGCTTGAGCGGCGGGTCGACGATCGCGAAGTTGGCATAGCCGGGACGGCGCTTGGCGGGCTCGACGCCGAAGAGCTTGGAGTAGAAGGTGACCGACGCTTCGAGGTCGGCGACGTTCAGGGCGAGCTGGGCTCGGGACATGGTGGTCTCCCCGATTCGGCTGTATCGATATCTGTCAATGCAAGCTTGCGCCCTGGATCGAAAAACGTCAACATAGACAAATGTCGAAACAGGAGCCTGTGCTGCTCGGTCAGGATTGTGCGGACGGATGCTGTCCCGCCTTGTTGACCACCCCGCTGGACGAGGAGCAGGCCACCGGCCTGGCGAAGGTGTTCAAGGCATTGGGCGACCCGGTTCGGCTGAGGCTGCTGTCGATGATCGCCTCCCGCGCGGGCGGGGAGATCTGTGTCTGTGACCTCACCCCGGCCTTCGGACTCTCCCAGCCGACGATCTCCCACCACCTCAAGCAGCTCAGGCTGGCCGGGCTGATCGGCTCCGAGCGGCGCGGCACATGGGTGTACTACCGCCTGCTGCCCGCGGCCACCGGCCGCCTCGCCGCGGTCCTCACCGGCCCCGCCGACGCCGCCCTGTGAGCAGCGGAAGCCCCTGCCTACGGGGGAGGGCGCAAGGCGGCTGTCGTTCCTCGACCGGTTCCTGGCCTCGGACGAGGTGATCACCATGGGCTGCGGCGACACCCGCCCGGTCTTCCCGGCAAGCGGTACCTCGACGGGAACCCGGAGGATGGCCGGGCGGGGTGCGGACGCGGTCCGGCCGATCCGCGGCGAGATCGAGCGGCGCGTCCGCGCCCTGCTCGCCGAGCTCGACGGTGGCGCACCGGAGCGGACCGGGGCGCCCGACTGAACCCGCCGACGCGCGTCCGCCCCTGGGCCGTCGACCTGCTCCGCCGCCCCCGGCGGCCGGGCCGCGACAGCGCCCTGGTCGCCTCCCGGGGCCCGCGCCGACCATGCCCGTGACCGGCAATGCCCTCCCCGGGGTCGCTTCGACTGCCCAGCCCGCGTGGTTCACTCCCCGCTGACGTGCCGACCGAGCTGCGCACTCACGCGTGGTTCCGGTCCCGGCGGCGTAGGGTCGCGGTCATGGTGCATGTATTGAGCAGTCGGGTACTGCTGCGGCCCAGTGATCCGCAGGCGTCACGCGTGTTCTACGGCGAGGCGCTCGGGCTCTCCGTATACCGCGAGTTCGGCACGGGTGCCGAGCGTGGCACGGTGTACTTCCTCGGCGGCGGCTTCCTCGAAGTGTCCGGGCGATCGGAAGGGCCGCCGACCGCGACGCTGCAACTGTGGATGCAGGTCGCCGACTGCGCGGCCGCCCACGACGAGTTGGTGGGACATGGAGTGCAGGTGCTGCGGCCGCCGGTGCGGGAACCATGGGGTCTGATCGAGATGTGGATCGCCGATCCCGACGGCCATCGCATCGTGCTGACCGAGGTACCGTCCGACCATCCTTTGCGCTATCGCCCCTGAACCGTCGCGCTGCCACGCCTTGCCGGGCCTTGCCGCCCTGCCCCGGCTCCCGCTCCGTCCGACGTCCGCCGTCGCCCGCACACACGACCTGAGCGCCGGCGGGGCCTGCTGGTGCCCTGCGGCCGTCGGCACAGGCTCCCCGCCGACGGGCGCTCGGTGCCTTCGCCGTTGTCCGTGGCCCGCCGGATCGCGCCACGGGCGACTCGTGCACGGAGGGACTCGGGTCAGTAGCGCTGGGCCTTGGCGATGACGGGCGTCAGTTTCAGATCGGCCGGTTTGCGGCTGATGGCGAGGGGCTGGGCCTTCTCACCCGGGGCGAGGTCCTGGGCACCGACGATCCTGGTCTCCACCGCCTTGCCGGAAGAGTCGGTGAAGTCGACCTGCACGGCGTAGGACGCCTGTTGCTCGGTACGGTTGGTGATGTTGACCACGACGACGCGCAGACCGCTGGTGTCAGCCGTCGGCCTCCCTGTCAGGGAGACGTCCGAGGTGGCGTTTCCGCGGCCCTGCACCTTCTTCAGCTCGGCAGCGGCCGCCGCGTTCGCGCGCACCGCCTCGGCCGAGACCGAGGCCTCGAAGGCGGACGCGGCGGCAGAGGCGGAGGAGGCCGCGGCGGAGGCTGCCGCGCGGGCCGATTCGACGACCGACGCGGCGGCCGAAGCCATGGCGGACGGCGGACTGCCGGTGAAGGAAGAGGTGTTGGGCGCTGTCGGGCGCGGACTGGCCGGTGGGCGGCTTCCGTTGCCTTCGTCGGTGCTGCACGAAGCCAGCATGATCACGCTCGAAGCCGCGCCGAGCAGGGCGGTCGCGACAGGCGGCAGCCGGCGCGTGAACACTCGGCCCTTCTCGCGTCCGGTCATAGGAGAGCTTCCCTTCGGTGTCGATGCCCGAGCCACCCCCTGGGCGTCGCTTCATGTTCTGTGCTCCGGTCGGCGGCCGCGAGCCGCCACGGTCCATTCGGGGTGTCACGGTGCGGCCGGCCGGCCCGGCGAGGTCGCGCGGGCGCCGGCGCCCTCGACAGCTGGCTGGCGTCCTTCGCTCAGGCCGTACCGGCGGCCCGTCAGAAGGGCCTGTGGCGGTACGAGCCGAGCGGACCGCTCACTGGGAGCCGGCGAGCTGTGCGGCGAGATCCTTCTCGTCCTGCTCCGCGAGGGAGGTCTTCAGCACCTCGCCGCCGTAGCTCCCGATCGCCGCGGTGAACTCGTCGTCCGCGATCCTCGACGCCATGATGACGACCGCCGCCGAGCCGGGTCCGAGGAGCGACCGGACCTTCTCCCTGAACGTGGCGTCGACACCCATCTGGCTCAGCTTGCCGAAGAGCCCTCCGATCGCGGCACCCACCAGGCCGGTGGCCGGACTGAGGATGAGCATGCCGAACACCAGGCCCCACAGCGCACCTGCGGTGGCCGACTTGGCCGTCTTCTCGCTCTTGCCCGGGGTGTCCACATGGGTCTCGCCGTCCTGGTCGACCGAGACGACAGCCAACCCGGTGAGGTCGACCACCGATTCCCTGTCCAGCCGTTGCACCGTCTTGAACGCCTCCCGGGCTACGGACGGGCCGTCGTAGCCGATCACGATGAGCTCGGACATCCATGCCTCCTTGACCCCGGACGGTACTTCGCACTTTATGTCCGATGTCTCGGCAGAGCAGAAGTCGCGGGGGTGTGAGCGGCCCGGTCGTGGTGCAGCGCGGCATCCGCCTGGCGGCGTACGGGCGTGCCGGGCGTCGCGGGCCGGGCGGGACTTCAGGGGCATCGGCTGGAGCCGGCGCAGGTGGCCGTATGCGGCGTACGGGCGACCTGGGCCATCAGGACGTCGGCGCCCGGCCGGCTGTGTGCCGGCACCACCGGCCCGGTGAGGACCGCGATGGCGAAGACCTGACCGTCCGGGTGTGGGCGAGAGGGGTCCGGTCGGCATCGAGGCGTTCCGCGGGAGGGCGGGGGCGGTTCGCGCATGCCGTGCCGGACGGTGATGCCGCGCGGGCCCCGCTACTGAAGGATGCCGGCGGCCCGGGCCGGCGGGGTGGGGCCGAAGGGCGTACCGGCGGCGGCCCCGACGGTGAAGTCGCCGCGCTCGCCGACACCGGCCAACGCGCGCCACGCGCCCACGGGATCCACGGAGTCGACCTCAGGCCGGAACGGCGTGGGCCGGCGCAAGAGCGCATTGGCCCGGGTGACCGCCCGCGGGAGAGGCTGGTCCCGGCACTCAAGACCACGCACGGGATGGGGCCGTTGCACCCTCATCCCCTCATGCGCCCTGCGTGCGGGGCCAGGAGGTTGGGACCATGCACCACATGCCCGTTCGGCAAGCACCCGTCCGGCAAGCACCTGTCCGGCACACCCTGACGCGTCGCACTCCACGACGTCTCGCCCCCGCACGTCCTGCCGGCCACCGCAATACGCGCTTCCGGCGTGTTCTGTTCACCGCGCTGGCCGTGCTCGCGCTCGTCCCGCTCACGGCATGCGGCCAAGGCGGTTCCCCGGGCCAGGCGTCCCCGTCCGCCACGGGGACGCGGCCGAGTACAGCGGTGGATCCGAGTACAGCGGTGGATCCGTTCGCCCGCGACTTCCGGAAGCTCGAACGCGTTTTCGGCGCACGGCTGGGCGTCCACGCCGTCGACACCGGCACCGGACGCGAGGTCGCCTACAGGGACGGCGAGCGGTTCGCCTACGCCTCGACGTTCAAGGCGCTGGCCGCCGGTGCGGTGCTGCGCGCGCACTCGCTCAGCGGGATGGGCCGGGTGATCACGTACTCCAGGGAGGACCTGGTCGCCTACTCACCGGTGACCGAGAAGCACGTCGACACCGGGATGAGCCTGAGCGCCCTGTGTGACGCCGCCGTCCGCTACAGCGACAACACCGCCGCCAACCTGCTCCTCGACGAACTCGGCGGGCCGGGGGGCCTCGACGCCGTTCTGGAAGAGCTGGGCGACGACGTGACCCGGATGGAGCGCCGCGAACCGGAGCTGAGCCGGTGGGCCCCTGGTGAGACACGTGACACGAGCACACCGCGGGCGCTGGCCGAGGACCTCCGGGCGTTCGTCCTCGGGGACGCGCTCGCCGAGGGTGAACGCGCGCAGCTCAGGAAGTGGCTGCGGACCAACACCACGGGCGACCGGCTCATCAGGGCGGGTGTGCCGGACAACTGGGTGGTCGGTGACAAGACCGGAACCGGCAGCGGATACGGCGCCCGCAACGACATCGCCGTGGTGTGGCCCCCCGGCGCCGCCCCGATCGTCGTGGCGGTGATGTCGAACCGGGGCGAGGCGGATGACGAGCACGACGACCGGCTGATCGCGGAGGCGGCGGCGGTGGTCGCCCGCGCGCTGTCGTAGCGGGGGTGCGGGCCGTGAGTACGGGGCGGGGCCTCCCGGCCCTTGCCCGGACGACCCTGCCGGGTGCCGGGTGCCGGGCCTCTGCGCCGCCGCCCGGCGCGGTGGGCCCTCAACCGTCCCGCATGAGGGCAGCCAGACCCTTGCCGAGGTCCTCCCGGTCCATGACCGGCGTGTACCAGATCTTGGCGCCGAGCTCCATGAAGAACGGCTCCGCGATCTTCGGCATCTGGAAGGGGGCTTCCAGGTCGAAGACGATGTATGCCGTGCGGCAGCCGTCCTCCGTACCGAAGTAGGCGGCCTCGGGGCGGATCGTCTCCAGCGCGGACTGCATCGTCTTCTGCAGGGTGCCGCGTTTGAGGGCCTCGTTGGTGATCCGGGTGTCCATCTGGACCTTCATGAGTACGCGCATGGCAGTGCCCCTTTCCCGACCGGGCGGGCGCCCATCCGGCACGTCGGGCACACCCGGCCGCGCATACGTTCAGCCTCCCGCGTTCCCGCCCCACGGGCCACTCGGACGAACCCTCGGACGGCCCGGTTCGCCGACCGAGACGAGGCCGCCGCATGGGGCCGCGCGGAGTGGGCGGCCTTGGTGACGGCCGCCCGCGAAGCAGCGGCCCTCGGCCATCCCAACGTTCCCGTCCACCTGAGCTCCGCGCTCTTCCGCCAGTTCGCGCAGCGCCGCAGCACGGACGACCGGACCGCCGTGCTGCGGGCGGCATCCCGAGCCCCGGACCTGGTGGAAGCCCCGGAACTGGCCGCCGGGCTGACGGCGGCCCTCGGGGTGGCGTACGGCATGGTGGGCCGTCACGAGGAAGCGGTCGCCCGTGACGGCCGGGCGGCGGAGCTGTTCCGAGCCCTCGGCGACCGGCAGCGGGAAGCCGCCGCCCCGGTCAGCCGCAGCGCCTCCCCGCGCTCCCTCGACCGCTTCGAGGAGGACGGCGCCGACCTGGCGCGGGCAGCGGAACTGTTCGCCGAGATCGGTGACGACTGGGGGACGGCCATGGTGCGGAGCAACCTCGGGCGACGCCCTCCAGACGCTGGGGCGCGTGCACGAGGCCGCCCGCCCGACGACAAGGCTCTGCGTCTGCCGGCCCGGTGCCGGCGGCCTCCGCCGCGCGCGTGCGTGACCGGCGTTGTCAGTGGTCGCACGTAAGTTGATTCGCGTCCCGCCGCAGTGGTGTGGACGCCCCCTTCACGCAGAGGAGATGGTGCGTTGTCGGACTGGGAGAGGTCGAGCACGGCGCGGGTGACAGCGCCCGCGCGGCCACGCAAGCTGGCCAAGGTCCCGTTCGTCGAGCTGGCCGACGGACGGCTGCAGGGAGTGGTGTCCAGCGGCTCGGACATCGAGAGGGTCTACGTCTCGTCGGTCGCGGCGGGCACCTACGCCTTCGCGTGCAGCACCAACAACAACCGGCCCTGCGGCGGTGCGCGCGGGTCGTTCTGCAATCACATCAGGGGCCTGATCAACGAGGCGGTGCTGCAGTACGGGGCCGAGCGAGTCGCCCGGTATCTGAGGGTCGAGCGTCCGGAGGGGGAGCCGACCGCGCAGACCATCACCTCGGCCATGACCGGCGCGCGGCCCCCGCAGGGGGACACCGGGTCCGCCGCGCCCGTCTTCAGCCGGTTCCTGCGCCATCTGGCCTACCTGGAACTCGCCCCGACCACCGCGCCGTTGCCGGAGATGCAGTGGTTCCCGCCGACCAGGGCGGTGGCGTGATGCGCGCGGACCTGCTCTCCGGCACCACCGACGGGCTCGACGAAGCCCTGACCGCCGTGGACGCCTTCGACGGGACCCTGGTCACCGGCCTGCTCCGTCCCAGGCCCGCGCAGGCCGCCGGGCTGACCGGACTGGCCGACGCGGTGGCCGGATCGCCGCTGGCCGCAAGGGTGGCGGAGGCAGCCGAGAAGGCGGCGGCCGGCACCGCGGGCGAGGACCACCTCCTCGCCCTTGCCGCCGCCCGAACCGCACTGCTCGGCTCCGTCCACGACGCGTTGTCGACCCGCATCGGGGAGGCGACCGGCCGGGCCCGGGACGAGTGGACCACCCTGGCGCCCGGCGGGCAGCAGACGGTGAACGTGCTGGCCGGCGCCCGTTCCTGGCTGGCCGATCTGGCCCGCGCGGGGTGGCAGGGCATCGACCACGACCTGGTGGCAGGGGCGTCGCCCGTGGTCTCCGCGATGCTCCCGGACCCGGCGCTGCGCCGCCTCGCCACGCTCCTGGACGGATTCGCCGCCGAACTCGCCGCCTCCTGCCCCGGGGCGACCCTGGACCGTGTCCCGGCACGCCGGTGGGCCGATCTGTGGTCCCGCGCGATGCTGCTGACACTGCCCGGCGCGTCCGACGTGCCACTGACCGGGACGGCCACCGGCCGTCTCCTGCCCCTCGGCGTCGACATGCAGGAACACGCGACGGCCGTACAGGCCCAGGTCCACGCGGTGTTCGAACCCTCGGACGGCACCCCGCCCCGCCTGGTCCGGGCCGGCGTATCGGTGCCGAAGCCCGACACGGTCGTCGGAGCGGGTCTCTGGCAGCTGCTCCGCCCGCACATGTCGCTGCTGGCAGCCGTCGGCGAAGGCCGCTCGATGGACCTCGCCGGCATGCCGCTCACCGCCGAGGGCGACCTGGTCTGGAACGACGCGCACGCGACACCGGGAGGGCCCGCCGACGCGTTCGCCACCGCCCGCGTCGCTCTGCCCACCGCCACCGACGCGGCGACCGCACCGCTGGACCGGCATCCGACCCGCATCGCCGTACCCGTGTTCCTGGAGGGCTACGCCGCCCGCGAGGACGAAGACGGGCTCACGTTCACCGTCGCCGGACAGCCCCTCGTCGTCGACACCGACCGCATCCCGGCGGCCGGACCGCTCACACCCCAGGCCGTCGCGACGTCCGGCGCGTGCATCGGACTGCTGCGCTGGGACGCGGGGACGTTCCGTGTACAGCCCCTGGCCGTCGAGACGACCGTACGGAAGAAGGCAGTCGCGATCCACGCCGGGGGATGGGCCGGAGGCACGGCCGACAAAGCCGGCGTCAGGGCCGAGAAGGCCGCCACCGACGCGGTGGCCGTGCTGCGGGAACGTGCCGGAAGGCTGCTGCGCACATGACGGACCACACGACCGGCCGGCCGGCCGGACCAGGGGACACCGACGAGCCGGTGACGTCGCCGGCCCCGGGGGCCGACCCGCACGACCACCACGACAACCGTCGCCAAGTCCTCTACTGGCGGCTCCTCGCCCGGCTCTTCGACCAGGAGGAGCAGGCCACACTGGAAGCCGCGAGCCTCGCCGTGGTCGAGGACATCGCTCTGCCGTCCGCGCTCCTCGATCCGCAGGCCTCCGTCGATTCGATCGTCCAGCGCCACCCGGAGCTGGCCGCCGAGTTCGACGGTCTGATGACACCCGGTCCGGACGACGAGGGGGCACGCGACCGAGCCGCGGAGGTACGCCGCGCGGCCCTGGTGTCGAAGGTGCTGCTCAACGTGTTCGCCTCCGGATCCGGTACGGTCACCGCCGGTCAGCTGACGCGTTGGCAGTCCGACGCGGGCTGGCTGGAGCGCGCGTTCGGCTGCCGGCCGGGCGAGCTGCGCGGCGGCCGCGCGGGCGGGCCGGGCGCGGGGCCGGGCGCCGGCCCGACCGGCACCGGCGGTCGCGGGACGACCCCCGACCTGGACCGACTGATTCCGCGGATCGGCCCGGAACTGGGAGCCATCGAGGCCGACCTCGTCAAGCGCATGCACCTGCGGGAGGTACTGGCCGACCCCCGGCTCGCCGCCCGGCTGACCCCGAGCATGTCACTGATCGAGCAGCTGCTGCGCGACAAGAACAACCTTTCGGGAGTGGCGCTGGCCAATGCCAAGACGCTCATCCGCCGGTTCGTCGACGAGGTCGCCGACGTCCTGCGCACCCAGGTCGAGAAGGCCACGGTCGGCACCCTGGACCGCTCGATCCCGCCCAAGCGGGTGTTCCGCAACCTCGACATCGACCGGACGATCTGGAAGAACCTCACCAACTGGAGCCCGGAGGAGGAGCGGTTGTACGTCGACCGCCTCTACTACCGGCACACCGTGCGCAGGACGACGCCCCAGCGGCTGATCGTCGTGGTCGACCAGTCCGGCTCGATGGTCGACTCGATGGTGAACTGCACCATCCTGGCATCGATCTTCGCCGGGTTGCCGAAGGTGGATGTGCACCTGATCGCGTACGACACCCAGGCACTCGACCTCACCCCATGGGTGCACGACCCCTTCGAGACCCTGCTGCGCACCAACCTCGGGGGCGGCACCGACGGTACGGTCGCCATGGCACTGGCCCAGCCGAAGATCGCCGAACCACGTAACACCGTCGTGGTGTGGATATCCGACTTCTACGAATGGCGGACCGAGCCCCTGTTCGAAAGCATGGCGGCCATCCACCGCTCGGGCGCCAGGTTCATCCCGGTCGGCTCGGTGACCAGCTCCGGCCGCGGCAGTGTCAATCCGTGGTTCCGGGAGCGTTTCAAGGACCTCGGCACACCGGTGCTCTCCGGTCACATCCGCAAGCTCGTGCACGAACTCAAGACGTTCCTCGCTTAGAAAGGCCCTTCATATGTCCGACCTGCTGCGCGCCCCCGCCGAGACCAAGTACGCCGAGGAACTGGACTGGCTGGAGTCCGTCGACGACAACCCCAAGCCCTTCTCCTGGCGCCTGTCCCCGAAGATGGTCCGCCTGTTCATCCTGGGCTCCGAGCGCTCCGACGGCCTGGCCCGGGACATCGCACCGAAGTGGTTCGGCGATCGCGGTTTCGTCGAGCGCTCCATCGTCACGCTCGCCTCCGACCGCGGCCTGCTGCTCATCGGCGATCCCGGTACCGGCAAGAGCTGGCTGGCCGAACTGCTGTCCGCCGCGATCAGCCGCAACTCCACCCAGGTCGTCCAGGGCACGGCCGGCACCACCGAGGACCACATCAAGTACTCCTGGAACGTGTCCATGGTGATCGCCAAGGGCCAGTCGCGCGAGTCGATGATCCCCTCGCCGATCATGAACGCGATGGAGACCGGCACGATCGGCCGCTTCGAGGAACTCACCCGTTCCACCAGCGACGTCCAGGACGCACTGATCTCGATACTGTCCGAGAAGTACATCTCGGTCCCCGAACTCGACAGCGACAACATCGTCTTCGCCAAGCCCGGGTTCTCGATCATCGCCACCGCCAACAGCCGCGACCGGGGCGTCAACGACCTGTCCTCCGCCCTCAAGCGCCGCTTCAACTTCGTACGCATCCCGGTGGTGACGAACAAGAAGAGCGAGGCGGAGATCGTCCGCTTCCGCACCGGGGAACTGCTGCGACGCCACCAGCTCGACCTCGATGTGCCGCCGACCCTGCTCGACGTGCTGCTCCAGAGCTTCGCCGACCTGCGCGCCTCGGCGGCCGCGGCCGGCAGCGACGACGAGAAGCTCGAATCGGCCCTCTCCACCGCCGAGCAGATCGGCGTGCTCGAGGATGCCATTCTGCACAGCGACTTCTTCGGCGAGCGGGCCCTGACCGCCCGCGCCCTCGCCTCCTCGCTCGTCGGATCACTGGCCCGGCGCGAGCCCGAGGACCTCGCCATCCTCAACAAGTACCTGCACGGAGTGGTCGAGCCGCGCAGCAAGGAAGAGGGCGGATCCTGGCCTGAGTTCCTGGAGGGCGGCCGCGACGCGATCGCCACCCTGTCATGAGCGGCCCGGACGAAGGCACCTTCGAGGCGCTGCGCGCGCAGCTGCGGGAGGCCGCCGCGACGTTCGCCGGCGGGCCCGACGCCCTGGAGGGCATCCTCCTGGGCCTCGTGGACGACGTCGACCGCGCGGTCCGCGAGCCCCTGGAGATCTTCCCCGTCTGCCACCACTCGCCCGCCTCCGCGACAGCGATGGCACGGCGTCTGCGGGAGAAGCAGCCGAAGGTCGTCTACCTGGAGCTGTGCGAGGACATGGCTCCGCTGCTCACCGAGCTGCGCAACTGCAGGCTCCCGGTCGCCGTCCAGGCGTTCGCCACCGACGTCGACGGCTTCCCCGCCGAATGGTCCCCGCTGTCGGTGGTCGCACCGATCACCGAGGCATCGGCCGAGTACCAGGCCATCGCCTACGCACTGGACACGCCGGGCGTCGAACTGGTCCTCGTCGACCGTTCCTCGGACCACGTCTTCCAGTGGGACGCGCGCGGTGACCGGACCGGCGACCGGACCGATCCCGACGCGCCGCCCGCCGAGGAGGAGGCCGCGCTGCACGGCGACGCCATCGGTCTGGGGATCGGCGACCTGCGGCCGCGCTTCACCGAACTGGAGGAGCACCTGCTGCGCCACGGCAGAGTGCGGCACTGGTCCGAGTGGTGGCACCAGTACGTCGAACTGCCCCTCGGCGACGGAGACCACGACAGCTACCGCCAGGTCATGCTCCTTATCGGTAGCCTCTTCCGGCGCCTCGCCCCCGGCGACGCCGACCGGGTGCGCGTGGACGAGGACCGCGAACGCCACATGTGGACCCGGATGCGCCAGCACCTGGCCGCGACCGGCATCGACCCGGAGGAATGCCTCTACGTCTGCGGTGCCTTCCACGCGGCCAGCCGCGTCGCGGAGTTCGGCGTCCACGGTACCGACACCTTCGAGATCCCCCCGCGCAGCGCCACCAAGTGGCAGCACGGGCTGATCCCCTCCAGCCACGCGGCGATCGAGGCGCAGTTCGGCCTGGCCGCCGGCTCGGTGTCCATCGCCGCGACGCTCTGGGCGAAGAACGTCAAGCGCGCCCGTGTGGAACCGTACCGCCTGGCCGGACAGGCGGGCGCGAAGAAGACCAGGGCCGGGAAGACCGCCGCCGCGGCTCCCGCCGTCCCGGACCTCCCGCCCGCGGACAAGCTGACCGGCTTCCTGCGGCAACCACCCGTCCTGGACCGGCTCGACGAGGCCGAGCTGCTCGGCTGGTCGGTGGAGATCGTGCGCGCCGCGCGCCGGAACGGATATCTCGCCTCCACCGCCGACGCGATCGCCGTCTTCGAGACGTCGATCCTGCTCGCCGGGATGCGCGATCGGGCCAGGCCCACGCCGTGCGACTTCCAGGACGCGGCCGTCACCTGCATCGAGAAGGACACCGTGCCCGGCCGGCGCGATGTGCGCCGACTCGTGGAGATCATGATGGGCGGGGACAGGGTCGGACAGGTCGGGTACGACGCGCTGCCGCCCCTGGCCCGCGACGTGCACGACCGGCTCGCGCCCCTGCAGCTGAAGCTCCAGCAGCGCGGTGTCCGGCGGGCGCTGCTGGACATAGCCGCCCAGCCGGAACTGGGCCGGTGCTCCGATGTGCTGTGGATGCTGCGCTACCTGATGCCGCACGGCGCCGCTCGGCCGATCATGGGCGAGCGGAAGCTGGGGGAGCGGCCGATCCAGGAGTCGTGGGACCTGGCACTGGGTACCCACCAGCGTGCGCTCATCGAGCTCGGCTATGAGGGCGTCAGCATCGAACAGGTCCTCGAACAGCGTCTGCGGCGTACGGCGTACGGCGCCCAGGCCACCGCGGCGACCGTCCTCGCGGCCGTCGAGGACGCGACGCTGTACCTGGGCAGCCGTCGGCTCGCCGACGAGCTGGGCACCCGGGCCCTGGAGGTGCTGTCGGCCGAACGCAGTGCCGATGGCGCACCGGAGGTACTGCGCCGAGTGCGGCGCCTGCTCGCGTACTACCGCACCAGTGAACCCGCGCTGCCGCCGTGGGTGGGGTCCTTCGTCAAGACCGGATACGCGCACTACTGCACCCTGCTGCCGACGGCCTTCACCGATGACGACGCCACGGACCGCCAGGTGGCGGCGATGCTCGGCTTCCTGTTCAGCATGGAGAGCCTGGCGTTGTCGTTGGGCTGCGACCGGACACAGCTGGAACTGGCGGTCGCCCAGTCGCACCCGCGGGATCCGTCCAGGACGGCGCTGCTGTGGGCGGCCCAGGTGCAGCTCGGGATCCTCTCCCGGGCGGACCTGCGGGCACGGTGCGACGAGCTGCTGGGCAACCCCCTGGCCGTACCGGCGTATCCGCGCTACCTCAGCGGCTTCGTTCACGCGCTTGAGCCCGTCCCGGGCCTCACCGACTTCGTCGTGGAGGCGGTGTCGAACGCGTTCGGACGGCTGCCGGATCCGGTGCTGCTGCCGTGGCTCCCGACCCTGATCACCACACTGCGGTCGGGCGGCGCGGAGCTGGCTCCGCTGCTGATCCGTGAAGCCGGGCGGATCTTCCCCGGTCGGCTGGCGGCACTGGACGAGTGGGTACCGCCGTGGCGGGCGCGGCCACAAGCGGCGCGTCCGATCCGGCGCGGGGGCGGCAACGGCGGTGCGGCGCTGCTCTCGGCCCACCCCGCGACCTGCGACGCGCTCGCAGGCCTGCTGGGCTGCGAGGGGACGTGGGAGACGGCGGACACCGACCCGGCGGGCGCGGCACTGCTCGGCCGCCACCCGGATACGCCTGCCGCGCTGGAGGTGCTGTTGGCCCGTGCCTGACGTCGGCGGGGCGGCTGACGCTCCACCGTCCCCCATCCGGCCACGCCGCCGGCACACGGGCCGCGCCGACCGGCGCGATCGCCTTTAGGCCGCACCCACAGGCCTGGAGGCACACGGCCGGGCGGTCGGCATGCCGCACTCGGCCGGCCGCATCCCGGGTGCGAAGCATCGGATTACTGGTTCCGGCGGCGGGGTCGAGCATCGGATTACTGGTTCCGGCGGGGGGCGAGCATCGGGATGCTGGTTGCGGCGGCCGGGTCGGCCGTCGCCTGCCCGCATGGGTTCGACCCCGCGCAACTCGCGGAGCAAGCGGCCCGTTCGGCGCGATCCTGGCGGCGCCGCAGGCCCTGTGCCCGTCGCTGGCCGGTCGGGTGCCGGAGCGGCCCTTCCCCGCACTGGCCGCGTGTGTCCGCCGTGTCCGCGGCCCGACGGCGTGGGACGTCGGCGACGCCCGCCCCGAGAACCGCACGTTTCGGTGTGCGGGCCTGCGAGCGGGCACGTGCCGCTCGTGTCCGGCGCAGCTCCGCCGCCTTGCGCCGGGGTCAGTTCTCCTGGGCGGACACGGTACGGAGGAAGCTCCGGAGGATGTCGTCGAAGGCGTCCGGCCGTTCCATGTTGGGATAGTGGGCGGTGCCTTCGACAGTTGTCGCACGACCGTCGGCGACCGTGCGTACGAGGCGTTCGGCCATGCCGATGTGGTCGTCCGAATCGATGCCGCCGTTGATGGCCAGTACCGGGACCCTGATCGTCGCCGCTCGGGCCCAGGTGTCGCTCACGGGCACCAGGCGCTCCGGCTCGGCGCCGGTGTGCTTGGAGACGGTCCGCCAGGTCATCTCCCGTATCCTGTGCACGACCTCCTGATCGACGTCGTCGAGGGTCCGGTGAGGTCCCGCCGCGAGCCGGACGAACGCCTCGACCCAGCGCCCGGCATCACCCGCGGCCAGCGCACGGGCCTGCTCGGCACGGATCTCGTGGACCCATGGATCCTGGAACTCGGGCTCGCTGGTGCCGACGCCACTGACGACCACCGCACGCACCAGGCCGGGATGTTCGAGCGCGGTGTCGACAGCGATGCCCCCGCCCATCGACACACCGACGAGCACCGCGGGGCCGACGCCGAGGTGGCGCAGCAGAGCCGCCAGGTCATCGGTCTGACGGAACGGTTCGCCCGCGTTGGCGGATCCGCCGTGTCCGCGGGCGTCCGGAGCGATCACCCGATGGTCACGCGCCAGGACCTGTATCTGGTCGTCCCACATGTGATGGTCCAGGAAGCCGCCGTGGAGCAGCACCAGCGGCTGCCCTGCCCCGGTGTCGCGGTAGACGAGGGAGCCGTCTCGTGTGTCGAACGAGCACACATCAGATGCGTCAATCATGACAACCAAGGTGCCATCTTCTCTCGGGGTTGGCAACCAGGGTGTCATTTTTATGGGGTGGTGAGCGCTGCCCCCCTGTGCCTCCGCGGTCTCGCCCGCCAGCTCGTGAACGTGTTCGCTCCGGCCGTTCGCCGCACCGCCGCTCGCGGCCGGGCGAGGGGGCAACCGGAGTCCACCGAAGGCTTTTTCACTGTCGGCCGCGCGCCAAGGGCGGGCGCGGAACCTCCGCCGTCCATGTCGGAACACAAAGTTGCTACCGACCAGTAGATGGAACGTTCCATTCCGTCCACCATGGGACGTGAGCATGTCACTTCGGTCGGCGCGCATCCACCGACCCTGCCCCCACCCGTCACAAACGGAGGAGTGACCCATGCACGGAAGAAGATGGACTGCGTCCCTCGGCCTCACCGTGGCCACCGCCACACTCGCCGCGACCGCCTCGGCCACCACCGCCCACGCCGGGACGGCGGACGCCGCGCCGCCCTCGTCCGCCTCCGCCGCCCCGCGGTCCGGTGGCACTGCCGCGTACGCCTCGGGCGTCGACTACGGAACCTGGCAGCGTGAGGTGTCGGCGGCCGTCGACGGCGCCCGCGCCTACGTCGAGCAGCGCACCGCTTCCCCGGCCGGCGACAAGACGGCCATCGTCCTCGACATCGACAACACCTCGCTGGAGACGGACTTCCACTACTTCTGGGAGTACCCCACGCCCGCGGTCCGCCCGGTGCTGGACCTCGCCCGGTACGCCCACTCGCGTGGTGTGCGGATCTTCTTCGTCACCGCGCGACCCGGGATCATCCACGCCCCGACCGCCTACAACCTCAAGGCGGTCGGCTATCCCGTGGCCGGGTTGTACGTGCGTGACCTGCCCGATCTCTTCGAGGAGGTCGCCACCTACAAGACCGCCAAGCGGACCGAGATCGAGGCGCAGGGCTACACCATCATCGCCAACATCGGCAACAGGCCCTCCGACCTGACGGGCGGTCACGCCGAGCGGACCTTCAAGCTGCCGGACTACGACGGCAAGCTGTCGTAACCCTCGCCCCACGACCACGACGGATCTCACCGAACCGGCCGACCGCCGAGCGGGGAGCCGGACTCGACTGTATGTTCTCCGTTCCGGGGGGTACGCCAGCTCCATGCAGCCTTTGACCCCTGAGGTGATCGCCGTGGTGCGCGAGGACATGGAGTACGTGAAGGAGGAGGCGGGTCTCATCCTGTCGGAGGCACGGCAGGGTGCCGCGGCACTGGCCGCGGGCGGTGCGTGCGGCCTGCTGGCCCTGTGGTCGGGCCACACGGCCCTGTTGCGGCGGCTGGAGCAGATCTGGCCGTCGCACCGAGTCGCGGGCGCGCTCGCGTTGGCCTACGCCGGAGGTGCCTCGGCCCTCTCCACGTACGGACTGAGAAAGGCGCGGCAGGCACGTGCCGCCTCCCGGGAGACGGTGCTCGCCTCCCGGGACATGGTGGAGCACATCGCCGATGAGCTGAAACAGGGCTGAGTCGCGTCGGCCCATGAGCAAGCGGACCGGCAGGGCGGCCCGGTTGGCTCCGCCCGCCCCGTCCGCCCCGTCGGCCCGTCCCGTCGGGCCGCCTCCGCGGGTGCCCCGACGGTTCCGGGGTTGGCCGGGACGCCGCAACCGGCACCGGCGTCCCCCGGCGCGCACCGGTGCGGTGAGCCGCCGCGCACACCCTCCCGGCAGAACCTCCTGTTCGACCATCCGCCCACGGCCGAAGGCCGGGCGGCTTGTTGCCCGGGTCGACCGAGGCCGAGGCGAGGGCCGGCGGAGGTGGTGCCGCATACGCGGTTGAAGCAGGGACGACGCGGGCGACGAGCGTGGGGCTCGTCCGGCAGCGCCGGGAGCCGGTGAGCGCGAAGGCTGGGCCTCCTTGCCGGTCAGCCCCACCGAACGCGCCGAACGGCAGGCCCGCCCCGCCGCCGGACACACCGTCATCTCCCGCATCTGCGATCACCTGCCCGACCGCGTGCCGGCCGAAGCCGCCCGGGGAAGACCGACCGACCTGGACCAGGCCGAACTGTGGTGGACCAAGGCTCGCCCGCCACCAATGACACACCATCTCGGCCACCTGCACGACAGCGTGCCGGCCGCCCCTCCACGACGCCGGTCACCTCCCCCGCGCACGGCAACCCGGCGGCAACGACCCGGCCATCACCGGGACCGGGAAGTCACCCGCCGCGTCATGGTGGAGGCCGACACCGCGGTCGCCGCCCTCTCCGACGCACTGCGGATCCTTCCCGTTCCCGGAAGTGCTCCGGCGGCCGCCCGGCATCGGCCTGGAGACCCGTCCCGGAGGGATCCGCGTCCACGCCCCGCGCGGCACCGCCGTCGGCCTGTGGACCGCGCCACCGAGGCCCGCCCCAGCGCCGACGGCACTGAAGGCGGACCTGGGGGATCCGGGCGCGGGTCCGGGTGGCCCCTCGCGAGGACGACCGTACGGCCCGGACCGTCAGGAGCCTCGGCCGGCGACACGCCGGGGCCGTACTGCACACGGGCGACAGATGGACGATGTGCCGTGCTTGGGGTGTCCGTGACCGCCGCGAACTGTGGGACAACGGCCGTGGCTCCCGCGCAGCGGGACACATCCCACCACCCACATGAAGGGATCACCATGCCCCAGTACCGGATCACGACGTACACCGGTGACCTGCCGAACGCCGGCACCGACGCCAACGTGTACATCACCCTCCATGGTGACGGCGGTACCGTCGGGCCCTCGGACCTGGACAACTCGGAGAACAATTTCGAGCGCGGCAAGGTCGACCACTTCACCCTCGACCTCAGTGACGTCGGCCCCGTGGAGCGCATCCATGTCCGGCACGACAACTCCGGGGACAAGCCCGGCTGGTACCTGGAAAGGGTCACGGTCGACGTCGACGGCGACCACGCGGAGTTCCCGTGCGACCGGTGGCTCGCAAAGGACGAGGACGACCACAGGACCGAGGTGGAACTGAAGCGGGCCTGACCCGCACCGGGGCCGGGGGCCGAGAGACGATCGCCGGGCCGGGGCGCCCGTGCGACCGCGGTGCCGGGGATTGCCGCCGGCGCCCGCCCCACGTGCGCCCGGCCCGCTCCGTAGGGGAGCCGTCCGCCCGCCCCACCGCCATGATCGACAGCGGTCTCCGGCCCTGGCAGGCTGATCCGATGCGCGTACCCAGGCAGGCAGCCAGAGTGGCGGTACTGGATCCCATGGGATCGGTCTTCATGTTCCGGTACGACAACGAGGAAGTCGGTGTCCACTGGGCGATGCCCGGCGGGGGGCTGGATCCGGGCGAGACCCCGCTCCTGGCGGCCCGGCGCGAGTTGCGCGAGGAGACCGGCTGGACCGACATCGAGCTGGACGGAACCACGCTGTGTCTCTGGGAACACGACTTCACCCGGGCCGGCGTACCCGTACGCCAGCACGAACGGATCTTCCTCGCACGGGGTCCCCTTCGCGATCCGGTCGGTGACCTCACCGCCTCGCACGCCGCGGACGGAATCCTGCGATGGCGGTGGTGGTCACCGGAGGATCTGGCCGGTGATACCGAGCCGCTGTGGCCACCGCAGCTGCCCGAACTGCTCACCGGCGTACGGGAGGGCCGGACATCGGCCACGCCGGTCGACCTGGGCCATGTCCGCGACGCCCCGCCCCGCAGAGGTCGACCGGCCGCCGACGGGTCTCCCGGTATCCGCGAGTCCAGCACGTGATCGCGCCGCCCGTCGCCCGCCGCCCGTCGCCCGTTGAGAGGGCCGGCGCCCGGCGTGCCGAGAGGAGCTGGTGAAGGAGCTGGTGGGAAAGTTGGTGGGAGCGGATCCTCCGCGCTGTCAGCGCCAGCCGAAGCGCCGGTCCACCACCGCGGCGAACTCCTCGGGAGTCAGCACGGCGTCCCCGTTCTGGTCGGCCGCGTCGAACAGCGCGGACGAGGCGTCGGTGTCCGACACTCCCCAGAACGGCAGATCCCCCGACGCGGCCAGCGACGGACCCTTCCTCCGCAGAGCGGTGATCACCTCTTCGCGGGTCAGGGTCCCGTTCTTGTCGAGGTCGAGCGCCTCGAACAGCTTGCGGGCCTTGTCGCTCATACGCCGTCCTTGTCCCTTTCGCCCGAGGCAGGGCCTCCCCGCACCCGTGGGATGAGAACGTCTCCCGCCCGGCCCCGGTTCCCCGCCTCCGGCTTCCTCCGGCATGCCCGCGCGGGGCGCCCGCGGTTGTACGTCACGGCGACTAGGGCTCCAGCCCGTGCCGGAAGCGCGGAGGCGCCGCCTCCGCAGGGGGAGACGGCCGCCCGTGCGGCCGGCCGGGCCGGATCAGACCAGTGCCGGGCGGACGCACGCCCACACGTAGGTCGCGACCGCGGTGCCGTCCTCGCGCAGTGCCTGGAACGTGTAGAAGTACGTGTTCCCCGGCTCGGCCGTGTCGTCCGTGTAACTCCTCGTCGCGGACGGCAGGAGACCGGCGTGCAGCGGTTGGTACGCCTTCGTCACGGGGTTCCACCTGCTGACGCGGTAGCCGGCGATCGGGTCGCACAGCGCGGCGTCGGTGCACACCCAGTTGATGGAGGGAGCGTTCGGGCCGGTGACCACGGTGCCCCAGCCCGCGCCGTCGAGGTGCCCCTCGGGTGTGACGGTCACGGACGGGCGGATGTCCAGCTCGGTTGCCGTGACGGCGGTGACCCTCGGGTCGGTCGGGTGCAGCTGGTTGCCCCAGCGGTCCTTGGCGACCACGGCGAAGACATAGGTCTCGCCGTCCGGTACGTGCGGGCAGACCACCGCCAGTGGATCGGACGTGCCCTCCCGGCAGCTGGCGGAGTCCAGCCACTGCACCGTTCCGTCGGGCCGGCGCACGCCGCGCCAGGCGACGTAGCCGGCGAGGTCGTCCTCGGCCGAAGCGGACCAGGACAGCAGTGTGCCGTCGTTGCGCGGCGTGGCCTTCAGGCCGGTGACGGCGCCGGGCGCGACCCGGTCACCGCTGCGGACGGTGAGCGGGTCGGACAGCACCGACTCGTTGCCGGCCGCGTCCACCGTCGTGACGGCGTACGTGGAGTAGGTGCCGGCGGCCATGCCCCGGTCCGCGCACAGGCCCCCGGTGCTCGTGGAGTCGCTGCCCTCGGCGCAGGTCACGAGGGTGAGCGCGGCGGGGTCGAGGGTCGTGCCGGGCGAACGGTACACGCGGTAGTGTCCGCCGTTGTCCCACTCCTGGATGAAGTTGCCGGGCGTCTTCCAGTAGACCTGCGTCTCGTGGGCGCGCACGACGGATCCCAGGTCGGTCGGGGGCAGCCACGGTGTCCGGTCCACGCCGTCGCCGGTGGCCGTGGCGGAGAACGCCGACGGGTTGCCGAGCGCGTCGAGGGCGCGGACACGGTAGTACCGCGGGGCGTTGGGAGGCGCGTCGTGGTCCTCGTACGACGGTCCGGTGGACGTCCCGAGCAGTGTGTACGGGCCGGCCGACGCGGATGCCGCGTGCACCTCGTAGCGGGCGGCGTCGGCGACGGCCCGCCAGCGCAGCTGGGCGACGTACGCGTCGCCGGTGACCGTGAGAGCCGCCGGAGCGGCCGGTCCGGTCCGGTCCACGGTGGTGGCTGTCACGTCGAGGCTGCCGAGGGACTCGTGTCCCGCCCTGTCGATGGCGCGGACCTCGTAGAGGAAGGTCTGCCCGGTGGCGGGCGGCGTATCGGTGAAGGAGGTCGTGGTGAGCGTGGGGGAGCCGCTGACCCGCGCCCAGCCGGTGTTGCTCAGCCGGCGGTAGACGCGGTATCCGGTGACGTCCATCTCCTTGTTCGCCGTCCACCGGAGGGCTGCCTTGCCGGTGGCCCGGTCGTACGCGACGGAGAGCCCGGTCGGCGCCAGCGGGCTGACCGTGTCGACGGTCGCCGCAGTGCGGGGGGCGTACGTGAACCCGACGTTGGCGGCACCCGTCCAGGTGGCGTAGTCCACCCGGACGGTGTGCTTGCCGGACGGGATGGTCAGGTCGAGGGCCTTGCGCTGCGTGGTGGAGACGTTCTTCCACAGGTCGATCTTGCGCACGCCGTCGAGGTAGACGCGGAGGCCGTCCTGCGCCGAGGCGGAGAACGTGAACGGGCCGCCGGAGCCGAAGTCGCGCGTGACGCTCCAGCGGACGCCGAAGTTGTCCGTGGGCAGGGCGACACCCGCCGGGTCGCCGGTGCCGTAGTTCTCGGAGATGGCCGCGTCGCACGCGGTCAGCCTGGGCGTGCCGCTGAGCGTGGTATTGGCGTAGTACTGCACCGTCCATACGGGAGAGGTGCATGTGACGGCCGCGGAGGCCGGGGCGGCGGTGAGGACACCGCCGGTGATGGCGAGGACGGCCGTCGTGGCGGTCGCCAGCAGCCGGGTGCGAGGGATCACGGAGAAAAGGCGCCTTTCCGGACCGTACGGCGACATACCGAGGCCCCACTGACACAAGAGCAAGAAGATGGAGGGAAAGGCGGTGCGGGTGGGGCCGGTGGTCCGCCGGAGGGGAATTCTACCTACCGGTCCGTTGACGGCAACAGAATTGTCGTCTGCGGGGAACGGAGCCTTCCGGACCGCGTCGATCGCCCCGGCGACAGCGGTCGGGCCGGGTCCGCCCAGGCCCCCGGCCAGGCCGGGGCGGAGGAGACGGCTTGCTCGCCCTCGTCGGGCCGGCGCGCGCTGCCGGGGGAGCGTCGTGGGCCCTGTCCCGGGTCCGTGCAGCGGCATCGAGGACTGCTGGAGTGCCGACGGAACCGACGTCGCGTCCACCGCCGACGACCGGCCTCGGGCGCTGCGCGCCCTCCTGGTCCTGGTCCTGGGCTCGCCTTCCGGGGGTGCGGAACGCGTGCGTCTGCGTCGCGAGGCGCGCGGGACGCGTGAGGCGTGCGCGCCGTCCGGGGCCGCGTGTGGCGGTGTGTGGAAGTCCCATGAGGGGGCATCAGTCGCTCGGGCCCCATCCCTGAACCACTGCCCCATGAGGGCACCCGATCAGTGAGGAAGACGACCGGATGAGAAGACCTCGGCTCAGAGCCGCGCTCAGTACGTTACTCCTTGCCCTGATACCCGTCCTCGGCACGGCGTCCGGCGCCACCGCCGCGCCCCGGGACACGACGCCGTCCACCTCCCTGCAGATCTCGTACCACGCCGACATGGCCGTCGACGCCGTGAACCGACGGCTCTACATCGCCGACATCGTGACGAGCTCCGTGCTCGTGACCGACTTCGAGGGCCGGGTCCTGCGGACCCTCGAGAACAAGCCCGGCGCCGCGGACCTCGTGCTCACCCCGGACGCGCGAACGCTCTACGTCGCGCTGAGGGACGCCGACGCGATCGCCGCCGTCGACACCCGCACCTACCAGGAGAAGGCCCGGTACCCCACGGGCGCCGGTACGAAGCCGGTGCGGCTCGCCGCGGTGGGAAGCACCCTGTGGTTCAGCTACGGCGAGGACTGGGACAGCAATATCGGCTCGCTCGGCCTGGCGGGCGGCAAGCCGGTCGTACGTCTCGCCCAGGTCCCCTCGTCGACCTGGGGCGGACCGCCGATGCTGTTGTCCTCCCCCTCCGCGCCAGGTCTGCTCATCGCCGGTGAGCAGTACGTGAGTTCCGGCACGGTGAGGGTGTACGACGTCACCTCGGGCCGGCCCGTCGTCAGAACGGAACAGGACAACCCCGGCGGTATCAGCTTCGTCTCCGACCTGGCTCTGTCGCCCGACGCCGGAACGCTCTTCATCGTCGGTGGCTACCCCTACACGCATCTCGCCTTCAGGCTGAGCGACCTTGCCGTCGAGCACACGTATCCCACCAGTAACTACCCCAACGCGGCAGCGGTTTCGCCGACCGGATCCATCGCCGCGGGCATAGACAACTCCTACGGCCAGGACGTCTACCTCTTCGAGCCGCGCGCCACCGCCCCCACCCGGGTCATCGACCTGGAACCGGGCACGGGACGCTCCCTGCGTCCCCACGGGCTGATCTGGTCCCCGGACGGCACACGGCTGTTCGCGCTGACCGGCGAGTACGGCTCCACGCTGACGCTCCATGTGATAGGCGGGGGCAGCCAGTGATTCAGGGCGGCGCGCTCCGCGAGAGCGCGCCGCCCCGATCGTCGCGAGGTCACGACCCGCATCGCCACCGACGGGTCAGACGGCGTCCGGCCTGCGTGCCGTCACGAGGGCGAAGCCGAGGAACTCGCCGCCGTCCGCGGTGAGCATGTCGATCACCGGCTGGTTCGCCGCGCGGCCGTCCGGCCGGTACTCGGCGCACGCCCGACTCCACAGCAGCCAGTCCCGCCAGCCTTCCGGCTGCAGCCGTGCGGACGTGACGGTCACCAACTCGGTGATGTCCCAATGGAAACGCCACCAATCGGCCGTGTGCCAGGCGATCGCCTCCCAGCCGACCACCGCCTTGATGTGCGCGGGTATCGCCCCCAGCTCGCGGACCTCGCGCGTCATCGCCGGTGTCGCCATGCCCAGCTGCCCACCGCGGCGCAGGAACCGCACCAGGTAGGGCAGGTAACTGTCCGCCGTGCCGAAGTACTCGAAGGCATCGATGCTCACGATCGCGTCGAAGCTCTCCTGCTCGAACGGCAGTACGTGTGCCTCCGTGTGCACGGCGCGCACCCGGTCGCCGACACCTGCCTCGGCGAAGACGGCCGCGGCCTCACGCGCGTCGACCCACCAGTCCGCCGCCACGACCTCGACGCCGTACTCGCGGGCCAGGAACACCGAGGTGGCCCCCTTGCCCGAGCCCAGGTCGAGCACCCGCATCCCCGGGCGCAGATCAAGGTTCTCCGCGAGATCCTCCAGAAGCCACAACGGGTGGGGGCCCATGTCCAGGCCGAGCAGCCAGGCCGGGTCGTAGCGGGACGAGCGCGGATAGCGGTCCGGGCGCAACAGGTCATCCAAGGCAGTCACGAGCAATGACCCAAGCGGATCACCGAGGGCGGCGCAATCCATTTCGCTCCGACCGGCCGACGCCGTCGTCGGGGAGTCCGGTCACGTTGGTGATCCGCCCGCCGTGGCCTCCCCAGGGGTCGGGCAACGGCCGTGCGGAGCCCGGCCACCGCCCTCCTCGCCCGCGACGACAGCCGGCCGAGCGCCTGGGCGGACCCTCGCCGATCGTGGCGGCGGGAACCGGTCGGAGGCCATCCTGGTACGCGTGAGCTCCGCGTCCCCCGTCTCGACCACCGTGAGCGAACAAGCCCCGGATGCCGCCCCGCGATCAGTCGTCCTGGCTCCGGCGGTGCCCCTGGGAGCCCCTGCGTCCGGTGCGGTGCCGTCGGCCCCGACCGCCGCACGTGCCCGTCGGGCCGCTCCGGTGTGAGCCGGGCGCACGGCAACGAGGACGTGCGCGTGGCGTCCGGACGGCTCTGGAACCCTCACAACAAGAGTTCCAGAACGCGATCGGTCGTGCGGCGGCACTGCAACGAGACGTCTCAACGAGACGTCGAATCCCGGGCGTACGAGGGCGGGTGCCGGGGGAGGACCCGGCGGGATCGCGTCCACCTGCGCCCACGGGAAACCGCCTTCGCCGAGGCGTCCCCCGGGTCGGGCGCGAGCGGGGGTGTACCGCAGAGAGGGGATTCGTCATGATCGTGGCGTACGAGTGCCGACGATGGTCATGATCAGTACACCTGGGCGGGAGCGCGTGATGGATCGACACGGACGGGTCGTTGCCCTGCTGGACGGTGCCGGCAGCTTCTTCGAACCGGCACGCACGGCGTTCCCCGGTGCGAGCGAGGCCGACTGGGCGCGCGCCGTGCTGCTCGACCCCGGTGCGGCCGGACCGGACGGGACCTGGTTGCTGGACTTCCGCTGCTTCGCGATCGCCCGGCCCGGGGGCCGCTGGGCCCTGGTGGACGCGGGAATCGGGCCGTCCGAGGGGCCCGCCGCCGAGTGGGGCCCTGTGCCGGGCCGGCTCCCCGCGCTCCTCACGGAGGCCGGTATCGCTCCGGCGGACGTGGAGACGGTGATCCTGACCCATCTGCACGAGGACCACGCGGGCTGGACCTCGACGCCGGACGGGGAACCGTTCTTCCCGGCCGCCCGGTACGTCGTCCAGCGCGCGGAGGTCGCGGCGTTGGACCGGGACGACCGGGTGTGGGACTGGACTGTGGCCCCGCTGCGGGCCACCGGTCAACTGCACGAGGTGGACGGACGGCACAGGCTCGCCCCGGGGCTCACCCTGCTGCCGACGCCGGGACACACCGCGGGACACCAGTCGGTCCTGGTGGAGCAGGGCGCGGGCGCCCGGGACGTCCTGATCACCGGCGACGCGGTCGTACACGCCGTGCAGTTGGCCGCTCCCGAGGTCCCGTACTCCCACGAGCGCGACCGTGCGACCGCCCGTGCCTCGCGGCAGGCGCTGCTCGCCGATGCCGTGGAACGGGGCGCCCTGCTGGCCACCGCGCACCTGACCCGTGCCTTCGTGGAGCCCGTCTGACGGGGGCCCGAGGGGAAGGCAGGGGCTCGTCCGTACGGGGCCGGCGGGCGGTTGAGGACGCGTGTCCCGCACGTCGCCGCCCCGGCGCCGGATGCTCCGCCCACCGGGCTCCGCCCTCCCGGGCGCCTTCCGGTGGGACGGGGGGACCGGGCACGGCGCGCGGCGGTGCCGCCCCCGGGGGAACCGTCCACGCTTGTGCCCCACCGGTCACCGGCCACGGCCTGCCGGAACGGCCACCCGCAGGGGGGACACCGGCGACGCGCCGGCCCGGTGCGCCGGGTCGCGGTCCGCGGGCCTTCGTCGTACACCTGTGGCATGAGCAGTGAGGAGAAGTCGTCGTGGCATCCCGGCGAGATCGTGCCGGCCAGCGGAATCTACGAGTGTGACTGCGGTGGCGAGCACCACTGGAGCACGGACGTGAAGGGGCACCGCTTCCCGCCGCTGCCCAGCGGCTGCGCGGGGGAGTACTGGGCGCTGCAGAAGCCGGCCCATCCCGAGAACTACCTCGGCTGATCCCTGCGGCGTCCCCCGAACCCCGAAGCATGCCCCGACCGGTCCGCCACTCACCCCCGCGTGCACCGGCCCGCCCGCCGCGGCCCGCTCAGGCGCCGGGCAACGGACCAGGAGCCGGCCGCCGTGACCCGTGCCCGGAGGGCCATGGGGGACGTCGGCGACCGACGACAACGCGGCGAGGCGCGGTGCCGGGCGTCGCGAGCCCGGCAGGACCGGCGAGACACCCCCTGGCGGTTCCCTCGCGGCCCGGACGGTCGAGGAGGCCGATACCGAGCCCCCGCACCGCCCTCCACGGCTCCGGCCGGGTCCCCCGTCCGGAGCCGTGCCGACGCGACAGATGGCTGGTCCGACAGGAGTACCGTCATGGGCCGCCCGCACGGAGTGCTGCCGACCCCCACCCCCGGCGCGTGCGCCGATCGCTCCGGGCCCAGCTCCACGAGCGGTGACCGGAGCCCTTCTGAACGACCGGCAAGGCGCGGACGTCATCGATCACGGCCGGGCGGGCAGAGGACAGGCCCGGCCCGCCCGGCACTGTCCGCCCGCTCACCGCCGCGTCGCCGTCGAGGACCACCCGCCCTTGGCAGCCATCACCGGACGCACACCGCGCAGGCCCCCTCGCCGACGCAACACGCTGCGCTTGTAACGCCCCTCGGTACGGCGAACCGTGGCCGATCGCACGATCCGATGAGCGTACGGTGAGGGGTTTTCGCCCCCACTTGGCGGCCACGCCGGGCAAATCAGGGGTGCCACCGCGCCGTTGCCGGTGAGCGGGTCACGGCTCACGCACCGGATGCCGTCGTCGGGACGGCCCGGGCCGCGCGTTTCGTACGGTGCCGTCGGCGCGCCGCGCGTCATGATGACCGTGTCGGTGGGCACAGGCGCGTACCGTTCGGTGCGGTGGGCGGCACCGGGTCCCTGACAGCGGGCGGTCGGTGCGTGCGCGCGGGGCCGCATCGGGTTCGGGGCGGCCGGGGGCTGCGGGCGGCCGGCGAGGGTCAGGCCGACGTCTGACGCATCTCGGCGGACACCGAGCGCGATCCCATGCGTGCGCTTGGTCCGGGGTGGTCGCCGTCATCCGGGCATGAGCCCGGGAAACCGGGGCAAACGGTCGACACTGTGGTTGGTTTGCTGAAGGGGATGCAGACATGCTGATGGCGGATCCGCACCATGTGAGAGCTCTTCTCGCCCGGTACGCGAGTGCGCGTATCGCCCTCGCGGAGAAGGACGAGCCGAGTTGGCAACGAGCGCTGGAGGACGTCACACACGCGCTGTGCGAGGCGACGGGCACCCGCTCGATCGCCGACGCGCTCCCCGCTGCCGACAGCCTCCTCGCGAGGCCCGTACAGCCCCGGCGGCCCCTCGTTCCCGAAGGCGCTCCGTGCTCCACGGACACGTCGGGGGCCGGTCTGGCAGCTTGACGATTCCCTCTCGTCCGCTGCGGGGCACCGGCATGTGTGGCCGGGGAAAGACGACTCTCCCCGGCTGCGACCCCGTCCCCCGGGCTGTGAGTCCTGGGCCGGTGCCCGCAGCGACCGATCGCCGGGACGGGTCGTGCCGCCGCCGCCCGGGGGTCTCCAGGGGGTGTCTCGCCGGTCTTGCCGGGCTCGCGACGACTGGCACCGCGCCTCGCCGCGTCGACAAGACACCCCCCAGGCCTGACCGCGACCGACCGCGACCGACCGCGCCAACCGTTCGGGCCGGCCCGCTGTTCCTGTGCAGCGAGGGCGCCGGCAGCTGACTTGAGCTGCTCCACGCTGGCGCGCTGCGACGGGTCCGGGTGGCCGCCCAGCAGGTGCGGTGCCGAGGCATCGCGCGCCGACGTACGGCGCATGCGTCCGCCCTCAATTGCAGCCTCGTGCCGCCGATCGCGCATCCGCGCCGGGCCTGCGCCGCCGGTGCTCTTGGCAGGTTGGGAGCGGTGGCGACGCAGGTGCCGTGCCCGCACGGCCGTAGCACCGGCATGACCGTCGACCACAGTCAAGGCATCGTCCTCCTTCGGCCACGCCCCGCGCTGCCGGGCGGTCGGGCCGTTGCGTCCGTGCGTCGGCGACGCCGGGTGCCGGGGCCGGCCGGTCCACGCGGGGATCCCGGGGGTGTGCCACGAGCCCCGACCACCGGCGGCTCCGATGGTGCCGAGCCTTTCGTCCGTGCGACGTTGATCGGCCAGGTCCTCTGCCGGAGACTTGGCACACCGCCGGAACCCACGAGCAGGATGAGCACATGGTCGACGACGAGAACGCGAAGTGCGTGCTCCCGCGGGGAGCGACGGGCTTCTTCCGCCCGAGCGATGGCCCGCTTCCCGAAACCGATCTCGCGACCTTTCGGACCGCGCTGTACGCGGCTGCCCGCGCCGCCGGAGGCACGGTGGGTGAGCTGGAGAAACAGTCATACCCTTGCACGTTCCACACTGCGACGGTCGTCGACGGTTCAGGCGAGTTCATCATCCTGTGCCACGCCCACCTCCCCTGGATCGCATTCGCCCAGGAACGACGGAACTGGTACACGGAGGAGTTCCTCGCACCGCCGGCGTGGAGCGAGACCTT
This sequence comes from Streptomyces sp. SP18CS02, assembly GCF_036322365.1. Taxonomy (NCBI): domain Bacteria; kingdom Bacillati; phylum Actinomycetota; class Actinomycetes; order Kitasatosporales; family Streptomycetaceae; genus Streptomyces; species Streptomyces sp. SP18CS02. The sequence continues at coordinate 168,406 of NZ_JAQYXC010000269.1, read as the reverse complement.
CGGTCACCTGGGTTTCGTGGTGCTCGACCGGGCCCAGCTCACCATGCCTCTCTCCGGGGTCGACACTTCGGCCCTGTCCCGGAACGAATGGCGCGCGGCACGCTCCTATGGCATCACCACGGTGGGAGGAGCACTCTTCAACGCCTGGGTCTGATGAGCGACGGCTTTCGCCCGACAGATCGCGAACCGTCCTGTGGCCGGACCCCCTCGGGCCCCACCCGGTGGTGGACCCACCATGCGGGCGGCTCCTACGTGTGCAGTCAGCAGGGGTGCAGCAAGAGGTGAACCCGACCGTCTTCGGTCACGACTGCCGCGGCCGTTGCCGGCCCGGCCGGGACTGCCCGAGAGCCGCGCAACGCGATGACGACGGCCCCGGCGGCTTCGCTCACACCTACTTCGGGGTGTTCCTGCGTCCCGGCGTCTGCGAGGTCTGCGGCGAACCGCCAGAAGTACATCCCTGGGTGTTCGACTCTCTCACCGGCCAGCGTCGCTCCGCCGGCTGACGCGCCCGGCGACGCCGCCGCGCTCCCGACAACCACCCATCGGTCGCGTCCCCCAGCAGTCGCTGGCCGGCCGGCCGTGTTGGCGGTCTGGTCGTTGTGAGCCGATCAGACACGGTGAGAACGCCGCAGGCGGCCCGAAGGAGGCATCGCGGCGCGAGGCGGTCTCGTACGCCGTGGTGACGGCAGCTGATCGCGTGCGTTCCGCGATGCTGCCGACCCGGAGGGCGACGGAGCACCGAAGTCGCCGGTCACCGCGCTTTCCCGACGCTCTCGGGTTCATGGGGCTCGGGTCCCTGGAGCCGTGAAACATGTGGGCGCAGGGGGATTCGGCCTGCCAGGATGGCGCGGGGGAAGCGAGGTCTCGTGGACGAGTTGAGACGATTCCGTTCGGCGCTGATCGCCTGGGCGGCCGGCGGGGCGGGGGCGGCCGAAGCCGCCGCGGTGGCGCGGGAACTGGCCGACGGCAGGGTGCGCGCGGTCGTGCTCGTCGAGGGGAGCAGTGATCAGGTCGCCGTCGAAGCGCTGGCCGCACGCCGCGGCCGCGATTTCGGCGCGGAGGGCGTTGCGGTCGTCCCTCTCGGAGGTGCGATGAACATCGGGCGCTTCCTGGACGCGTGCGGTCCGGCGGGACTCGGCCTCCCACTGGCCGGTCTCTGCGACATCGGTGAGGAGCGGCACTTCCGGCGACATCTGGAGCGGGTCGGGCTCGGTTCCGGTCTCACGCGTGCCGGGCTGGAGACACTGGGGTTCCACGTGTGCGTCGCCGATCTGGAGGACGAGCTGATCCGGGCACTCGGGGCCGAGGGCGTGCAGCAGGTGATCGACGCCCAGGGCGAGACGCGCCCCTTCCGTACCTTCCAGAGCCAGCCGGCACAGCGGGAGCGGCCCGTGGAACAGCAGCTGCGGCGTTTCATGGGCACGCACAGTGGGCGCAAGGCGCTCTACGCCCAGGCCCTCGTCGCGCATCTGGACCTCGGGCGAGTCCCCCGGCCTCTGGAACGACTCCTCGGCCACCTCTGAGACGACCGGGGCCACAGGCGTCGCCGACGGCACGTCGGTGCTGCGTCCCGCGTCCGCGTCCTGGTTCGCGGTCCCTGCCCCGCGCAAGAGTCTGGCGGCCGAGGGGGCCGCCTCTGCCGCATCGGCCCTCCCGCAGCGGCGCGGCCTCGGATGTCCGTTCTCCCAGCAGGCGGGCGACGGGTCCTTCTCCAGCTGGCCTCACCGGGCCGCGTCGCCCGGCGTTCGCCGTGCCCGGGTGCGTGGACGCCTGCGCCCTGCCGGCCCTGACCCGCCAGCCAGCGGGCCCCCGGGGCGGGCAGGGGCAGGGGTGGCCACGCCTCCGACCGATCCGGGGACTCCGTCACCCGATCGCCCCGGGCCGACCGATCGGCCGGAAGCCGCGAGGGCTGCTGTCAGGACCGGCCTGACGCAGGAAGCGGCCCGGCGTGCGGCTGCTCGCCGCCGGCGGCCGTCGAGTGGCAGCCCCCTTGCTTCCCGCAGCCGCTGCCAGGGGGGAACGGCTCGCCCGGTGGATCACTGTGCATCAGGCATGTGACCTCGGAGAGCGGGCACGAGGAAGATCCCCGACCGGGGTGACGGCGGACCGGGGCGTCGAACGCGTGGATGCCCCGTGCGCCCTCGCGAGTGACGGGAAGATCTTTGATCCTGACGGAGGTTCTCGATGACGACCGCTGCCGCACGCCCGGCCGACCTGGGGAAGCTGTGGACGCTGCCGGGGGTCTACACCCCTCAGGCCGATACCCATCTGCTGGCCCAGGCGCTCGAGGCCGAGAGGATCACGGAGGACATGGACGTCCTCGACATCTGCACGGGTAGCGGCGCGCTCGCCCTGCTGGCAGCGCGCAGGGGGGCCCGGGTGTCCGCGACCGACATCTCCTGGCGTGCCGTGATGACCGCTCGGCTGAACGCGGCCCGCGCCGGTCAGCGGGTGCAGGTGTGGCGCGGCGACCTCACCGGGCCGGTCGCCCAGCAGCGCTTCGATCTGGTGGTGAGCAACCCTCCGTACGTGCCCACACCCCACGCCCACCGGGCCCGCCGTCACCGGGCCGAGATCGCCTGGAACGCCGGCCACGGCGGGCGGCGGGCCGTCGACCGGATCTGCGCCTTCGCCCGTGATGTGCTCCGGCCACGGGGTGTGCTGCTCATGGTGCATTCCGGTCTCTGCGGCGCCGAGGAGACGCTGGGGAAGCTGACCGACGCCGGTCTGCACTGCACGGTGGCCGACCGGTCCTCCGTGCCCTTCGGCCCGGTGATGACCGCGCGCCTGCCGTGGCTGCGCGCACAAGGCCTGATCGGCGCCGACGAGGACGAAGAGGAACTGGTGGTCATCCGTGCCGAACGAGGCTGAGCGCCCCAGGCGGGTCACCGTCGACCGTGACGGTCCGATTCTGATCGAAGGACCGGTGGACGTCGTGGGGGAGGACGGCACCATCAGCACCTCCGACCGGTTCGTCGTCGCCGTCTGCACCTGCCGCCGCAGCCGTTCCTACCCGTGGTGCGACACGAGCCACCGCGGTCACAAGAGGCCCCCCGCCGCCGGACGCCGTGCCAACGACCGGCACTCCGGCGACGACCAGGGCTCCGGCGACCAGAGCTCCGGCAACGACCCGAAGGACACCCATGACGGCGACAACCACTGACCACAGGCATGCGTGCCCCACCCTTCCGGCGGCCAGAGGCCCCCTCTCCGCCGGTCTGCTCGCGGCGCTCGCCGTGCCGCACCAGGACCCTCCCCCGGTACGCGAGGCCGTGGAAGCGGACCCGTACGGGGAGGATCTGCACCTGGCCCTCTACACGCTCTACGAGCTGCACTACCGCGGATTCGCCGGCGTCGCCGAGGACCGGGAGTGGGACCCCGCGCTGATGCCGCTGCGCCGGGCGCTCGAGGAACGCTTCCTCGGCGCGCTGCGTGCCGATGTGCCCGCCGGACGGAACACCGACGAGGCTTTCGGGGAGCTGCTGGTCGAGTCCACCGACCACCGGGACAGCGTCGCTCATCACCTGGAGCACGAGGGCGAGTTGTGGCAGATCCGGGAGTACGCCGCGCTGCGCTCGCTCTACCACCTGAAGGAGGCGGATCCGCACGCCTGGGTGATCCCCCGGCTGCGCGGCCGGGCCAAGGCCGGCATGGTTGCCATCGAGTACGACGAATTCGGCGCCGGGCGCGCGGAGAACGTCCATGCCCAGCTCTTCGCCGACCTGATGACCGACCTCGGGCTGGAGACCCGCTACGGCCACTATCTGGACGCGGCGCCCGCCGCCGCCCTCGCCGTCGTCAACGTGATGACCCTGTTCGGTCTGCACCGGGCGTTGCGCGGCGCACTGGTGGGCCACTTCGCCTGTGTCGAGGTCACCTCGTCGCCGGGCTCACGCCGGCTCGCGGCGGCGATGCGGCGCACCGGCGCCGGGCCGGCCGCCGAGCGTTTCTACGCGGAGCATGTGGAGGCGGACGCCGTACACGAACAGGTCGTACGCCGAGAAGTGGTCGGCGGCCTGCTCGCCGAAGAGCCGCATCTGGAGGCGGACGTGGCGTTCGGATCGGATGCCACGGTGTACTTGGAGAGCAGGCTGGCCGCCCATCTCCTGAAGGCGTGGAGGGACGGACGGTCGGCGCTGCGCCGAAGCTGACGCACGCCGCGCACCGTTCCGCGGGCGGCGTATCGCTCCGGCTTGCACCGAGGGCCGTCACCCGGCGTCCGCCGCTGCGGCGAGCGGACCCGCACCCCCGCCCTTCGAGGGGCTCCGCTCCTTCGCGGAGAACGCCTCAGGCGCCGCCTCCCGTCCCGTCGGCGCAGCCGCGGACGAGCACGAGTCGCCGACGGCAGCCGTCCCGCGGCAGGCCGCGCAGCGTCAGCGCCGTATGCGCCGTCGGCGGCGGGGCGGCGGACCGGGCTACGTGCGGCAGCCGCTCGACACGGGCCGCCCGCCTTGCTGCCCCGGGGAGGCGATACGCCCGGAAACCCGGCGAAGGGCGTCGACAAGAGCGGGGACCCCGCGGTGAGCGTGTGGTTCTCGGCCGATCGCGACGCTGACGAAGAGGACCGGTGCCTGTCGGCCCAGAAGCCGGCCGAGACACTGCTCCGGGCGTTGCCGAAGGCCTGATACGGCTGCGTGCGATCCGGGCCGGCCCGCGCCGGCCAAGCGTCCGGCTCGCGTGCCGTACCCGTGCCCATACACGGCGGCTCCCGGTGGGGCCGCCTCGTCATGGGGGTGGCCGTGGCGAGGTCCGGCGGTATCCGGTGACTGCGGAGACCGGGGCGGAACCGGCAGCGGCTCCCGCTCCTCCCCGGGCGCCTCAGCCGGAATCCCGGCCGGTCCCCGCTCCCGGCCGTCGCACCATGCGCACGTCGATCGGGTCCGCTGCCTCGACGGTGAATCCGTGGCGCTCGTACAGCCGCCGGGCAGCGCTGCCCTGGAGGACGTTCAGGCGCACGGGCACGCCGTCGTCATCGGTACGCTCCAGCAGCGCTCCCAGAACAGCCGACCCGACGCCCCGCCCCTGGATACCGGGAGCGAGGTAGAAATGCTCCAGCCAGCGCCCGTCCTCGGCCGGTCGCAGAGTGACACAGCCCGCGAAGATTCCATGGGCCAGGATGACCGACGTGTACTGCGGGGAGAAGGAGTTCCGCAGCCGCTGCCGGACCCGATGCTCGTCGAAGCGACCCAGCCGTTCCAGGTCCGGGCGCATCACCGCCGCCCGAAGCTCCGCGATCGCCTCGACCTCCGCCGGCTGCGCGGGGCGCATGGCCCATCGCACGGGCCGGCCTCCCATCGGACCGGGCGTCACCCGGTCCGCAGGTATCTCATCCGTCCTGGTACCCACGTCCATGGCCGCATCATCCCAGTGTGCTGCCGCGGCGCCGTCGCGGAGCCCCCGGTCTTCACCGGCTCCGTGACGTGACGGACCGCCCCAGGACGCCGAACCAGGGTGTCGGGAGGCCGGGCCGGCGAGGCGGAGGCCAGGGGCGTCGCTTCCACCCCGTCGGCGCGGCGGCCACGGGGACGCCGAGCCGGTCCGGTTCATCGCCCTGGCACCATCGCGGGCGTTGTCCGGCCGGCACGGGCCGCTGCGTACATCCGGAGGCGGCACGGGGCTCGACCGCGCGACACGGTTGCGGCCGGGGGTTCACTCATCCCTGCTGATGTGAAGGACGGCGAAGGAGCCCCGGACCCGGGCGCCGTCCGGCAGCTCCCACACGCCGGCGATGTGGCCCGCCGCCCCCGGGGCGAGGGGCGCCTGGCCGTCGGACGCGGGGCGAAGAACCCGCCGCACGTCCAGTACCACCCCTTGCGGTGTGCGCAGACCGGTGCCTTCCCGCGTGTCGCGGGTGGTGGCTCCGGCACCCGTGAGTGCCGGCCCACCGGTGTACGAGCTGGTGACGTCACGATCGGGTGTGTCGCTGGCATTCTGGTCCTGTGCCCGTACCCGGCCGTCGGCCAGGGCGAACAGCTGGGCCACCAGCGCCGGGTCGTGGCAGCCGTCGTACACCCAGCGCCGTCCCAGTACCCCGTGCTCCATGGTGCCGATGAGAGCGTGGTCCGCCCCTTCCAGCGGCGCGCCGCGGTACGTGAGCGGCACGAAGTACGTGACCGGCTCGGACCCGGCTGTGTCGACGAGCGCCATCAGCTCCATGCCGACCTCTCCCTGGGGGTCGTCGAGGCGGAAACCGCCGGCCTTGACCAGCTCCGGTTCGTGGCCGCCGGTGAACCACGGCCTCGACGGAAGCCAGCCGGTGAGCAGTTCCAGTTTGGTGGGCTTGAGCGTGGTGTGGTGGATGACGGCCATGGCTGAACCTTCCCTCGGAGCACGTGAGTGAGTGCCCAGTCTTCCAGGTGGGCCCATCTGCGGCCGCTCGGCACGGACCTCCGGAGGACGGCGCGCACACGCCTACGGGAGGGGCAACAGGTCCCGGCTCGTGCGTCGTTCGGCCTCCACCGCGCACAGGCGGCCGCCGGCCTGAGGACGGGCCGGACCCGAGCCAGCCGCGAGTGGCTCACCCCCTGGCCCCGCGTGGAAGAGGACGACGGCATCGCGCTCTCCGACCTGACCGGGCCCGGACGGTCGCGACCTGACCGGGCCCCGCACCGACTCGGACCCACGGCCGCCACAAGCGAGCGATGGCGGCGCCGGCACCCGCGGGGCCGGCGCGTCCGCCCGAGCGGCGCTGCGCGCTCGGGCGTGACCTGTCGCCTGGTGAACCGTTTAACCGATCATGATCTTTACGCAGGGAGAAGAGCAGAGGGCCAAGCGGCTCTCCACGGAGTTGTCCCGGTCGCTCTTCGGTGACGAAGGAAGCGTGCACGAGCACTGGCGCCACGTGGTCGCCGGGGAGGCGTTCGCCTACCGGGACGGCCTGGACCGCCAGGAACGGATCGACCTCGCCTACCGGCGGCTGAACCTGGTCAACGCGTCCGTGGACGACCCGTGGGAGCTGGCCGGGGACGTGCATCGGCTGGCGGCCCTGCACGAGTGGGCGGCGATGGTGGACGGCGGGCTGACCACCGTCGCGGGCATCCACTACAACCTTTTCATGGGCAGCCTGCTCGATCACGACGCCGATCCGCGCCGGGACCTGGCGCCGCTGGCGGCGATGGAGCGCCTGGGGACGTTCCTGTGCACCGAGAGCGACCACGGCAACGACGCCGCGCAGTTGGAGACCACGGCCACATTCGACAGGTCGTCCGGAGGTTTCGTCCTGCACACTCCGCACCCTGGTGCGCGCAAGTTCATGCCCAACACCAGCTTGGCCGGGGGCGCGAAGAGCGCGGTGGTCGCCGCTCGTCTGCTGTCCGGGGGGCAGGACCTGGGGGTCTTCCTGTTCCTGGTCGAGCTGAGCGATGCCGCCGGTTTCCGGCCCGGGATCCGGGTGCAGCAGCTCGACGAGCGCACCGGCAGCCCGGTCGACCACTGCCTGACCACCTTCGACCACGTCGAACTGCCCGCTTCCGCCCTGCTGCAGGGCGCGCACGGCCGGCTCGCTGCGGACGGGACGCTGACGAGCGGTGTCGGCAACCGGCGCAAAAGGTTCCTGCGAAGCATCGGCCGCGTCACCGCCGGCAAGCTCTGCATGAGCGCCTGCGGCGTCGGAGCCGTGCGGGCCGCGCTGACCATCGCCGTGTGCTACGCGCACCAGCGGCACGTCGCCGGCATGACGGCCGGCCGCCGCGTTCCGCTGGCCGCCTTCCGAAGCCATCAGGACCGACTGCTCAAGGCCACCGCACACGCCTACGCCATGACCTTTCTGCACCGCGCCGCCACCCGGGCCTGGGCCCGCCACGAACCCCACGAGCGTGAGGACGTGGAACGCCTCGTCGCCGTCACCAAGGCGTGGAACACCTGGCAGGGCCGCCAGATCCTCATCGAGTGCCGGGAACGCTGCGGGGCACAGGGACTCTTCCCCGCCAACGGCCTGGCCGACTTCCCCGTCGACATCGAGGGCGCCATCACCGCCGAGGGCGACAACCTGGTCATCTGGGTCAAGGCCGCTGGCGAACTCCTCTTCGCACCCGCCGACACGCCGCCCCGTACGGCCTCCGGCCGGGCGCTCGGGGACGTCCGCGCACTGCGGGACCTCTTCGCCGCACACGAGGCCCGGTCGCGGTCGCAGGCATCGGCAGCACTTCGCGCGGGACCGGCGGGGGATCCGCTGGCCCGCTTCAACCGCGCGGTCGGCCCGGCACAGGAAGCCGTGGACGCCCACGCGGTGGTCCGGGCCGCCGACGCCTTTCTCGACGCGATCGCCGCCGCCGATGCCGAGGCCGCGCCCCTGCTGAGCGATCTGTGCCGTCTGTTCCTGCTGGAGAAGCTGCGTCCGGTCAGCGGCGATCTCCTCGCCGCAGACCTCCTGACCGTCGAGGAGGTACGGTTCCTGCCGGGGGCCGTCGACGACCTCTGCGTCCGGCTCACCCCGCAACTGGGCCTCCTCGTGGAGGCCTTCGCCGTGCCCGAGGAGCTGTTGCGGCGCCTGCCCCTCCTCGACCCGACCGCCGATCTTCCGGTCACCGCCCCCGCACCCATGTGACCGGGCGCCACGCCGCCCAGCCCGACGGTGACGCGGCACGGGCAACCGGCACGGGTGGCGCCGAACCCGCTCTTGAACCCGGGACCGGCCGTGGCGTCCGAACGGTTCATGCCGGGGGAGGGCGGGGCGACCGGCTTCGGTCGACAGGCGGGCCGTTGAGTCCGCTGCGCGGCTTCGGGTGTCGCCCAGCGGTCCTCAGCGCGTCCTGCCCACGCGATGGATTGACATGCCCAGCACACGAGTTGATGCTGTGAAGGTGCCCTTCCATCGATGTGAACGGCGTCGGTGAAGAGAGGGGGCAATGCCAAGGAGAGGTTTACCCGCTGCCACCTTTCCGGTAGAGCCTCTACGTCTGAGTCTTCATGTCGGCCCGACCTCGCATCGGGCCACTCGAGGGACGGGACCATGACACTGTTTCGCTGCATTTCAGGCGCTGCGGCCTTTGTGCTGTCCGGTGTCCTCGCCGCCGTGCTGGCGCTGTCGTCCGCCGTACCCGCCCAGGCGGGCCAGACCGGTCTCCGGGCCGCGGACCCCAGCGTGATCCGGGTCGGTGGTACCTACATATCGGTGCAGTCGACGGGTGGCGGCATCGCGGTGCGGCAGGCCGCGTCACCCGCGGCGCTGGCCACGGCGGCCGCTCGGCAGGTCTGGACGGACACCCGGAACCGGGGTGAGGTCTGGGCTCCGGAGATCGTCACGGAGGGCGGCCGCTACTACATCTACTTCTCGGCCGGAAGCGGACCGGCTCACCGGATGTACGTGATCGGTTCCGCGAACCCCGACAGTGGCTACACCGCGGAGGTGAAGCTGGCCCTCCCGGACGACAAATGGGCCATTGACGGAACCCTGTTCACCTTCAACGGGCAGCGCTGGTTCGTCTGGTCCGGCTGGTCCGGCGACACCGACGTCGAGCAGAACCTCTACATCGCCCGGATGAGCAGCCCGACCACACCGGTCGGCACGAGGTACGTCATCTCGCAGCCCCGGGAGGGCTGGGAGCGGGTGGTCGGGAGCCCCTTCATCAACGAGAGCCCCGAAGCCATCAAGGACCCGAACGGCCAGCTGCACATCGTGTACTCCGCCAACGGCAGTTGGAGCGACCAGTACTGCCTGGCCGACCTGAGGCTGCGGGCCGGCGGCGACCCGACATACGTGTGGGACTGGTACAAGTCGAACGGCTGCCTGTTCGGCTCCAACCGCTCGACCATGATGCCCGGCTGGGACCCGACCCTGCACGTCAACGGCCCGGGTCACCACAGCTTCGTCCTGCTCGACGGCGACATCGCCACCAGCCCGCCCGCCGGCCCGACGTTCCCCCTGATGTTCCACGCGGTTCCGAAGGGAACGCCGTACTCGTGGGCGAACCGCTCTTGGTACACCGGCTCGTTCGCCTGGTGGGGCAACACCACCTACAGCCGTGCCGGCGTCCCCGGCCCGAACACCGATACCGGCTGGAGCCTCAAGTTCTTCGAGTAGCGGCGGGACAGGCGTTGTACGCGCCCAGGGGCACCGTGCTCGCGCAGGATTCCCTCGTCGGCGGCCGCGCAAGAGGCCCGGCCGCCGTCGGGCGAGCCGAGGCGAGGCGGATCCTGCCATGACCGGGCCGCCGGCCGACGCTCCGTGCCGGGCCCGTGGTCGCCGGGGGTGACCGGGCCGCCGGCCGACGCCGGGGCGGCCCCGCAGCCTTCACCGGCGCCGCGTGAACGGCGGACGAGCCGGCGCCGTGGTGCGGTGCCGCTGCCCGCCGACGTGCTCGGTTCCCGCGGATGGCCGCGTGAGGAGGCGCGGGCCGGCCGACGGCCGGACGGGACTGCGTCACTCCGTCGCCGAGCGTGCCGCGGCCCCGTGACCGCTGGACCGCCCGGGCGGCGGACGGCCGGGGCGTCGCCTGCCCCTGCCCACGTGTCACCGCGCGGTCCCTACGAGTGGTGAAGCCCGTCGATGGTAGCGCTTTCTTCCGGCATTTCCACCACGTTCAATCACAATCCAACAAAGAAGCGCAGGTGAAAGGTTCTCTTTCTGTGCTCCCGCACATAGGTTCCGTGGTGAACAGTTCGCGCGACGAAGCGAGTACCCATGCATTACTTGGCCGACGGGCTCCGGCTCCCCACGAACGGGCTCGACTACACGATTCTGGCGATCTACTTCGCCGTGGTCCTGGGCATAGGATTCGCCGCCCGGGCGAGTGTGAAGACCAGTCTCGACTTCTTCCTCTCGGGCCGCTCGCTGCCCGCGTGGGTCACCGGGCTGGCCTTCGTTGCGGCCAACCTGGGTGCCACCGAGATCCTGGGCATGGCGGCGACCGGCGCGCAGTACGGCGTCGCCGTCGTCCACTGGTACTGGATCGGCGCCATCCCGGCCATGGTCTTCCTGGGCCTGGTGATGATGCCCTTCTACTACGGCTCCAAGGTCCGCTCGGTGCCCGAGTTCCTGCTCCAGCGCTTCGACCGGTCGGCACACCTGCTCAGTTCGGTCCTGTTCGCCTTCGCCGCCATCCTGATCGCCGGTGTCAACCTCTACGCCCTGTCGATCGTCGTCGAGGCGCTGCTCGGCTGGCCGCAGTGGGTCGCGATCGTGGTCGCCGGCTTCTTCGTCCTCGCGTACATCACGGTCGGGGGACTGTCCTCCGCGATCTACAACGAGGTCCTCCAGTTCTTCGTGATCCTGGCCGCGCTCATTCCGCTGACCATCCTCGGTCTGAAGCGGGTCGGCGGCTGGGACGGACTGACCGGCTCGCTGGAGAGGCAGCACGGCTCCGACTTCCTCTCCGCCTGGGGCGGTACGGGCATCGGTGACGCCAATCCGCTCGGCGCCAACTGGCTGACGATCGTCCTCGGTCTGGGCTTCGTGCTCTCCTTCGGCTACTGGACCACCAACTTCGCCGAGGTGCAGCGCGCCCTGTCCGCGAAGAACCTTTCCGCCGCACAGCGCACTCCGCTGATCGCCGCCTTCCCGAAGATCTTCATCGTCTTCGTGGTGATGATCCCGGGCCTGGTCGCCGCCGTCCTCGTCCCGAAGATCGGCACGGCGGGGTCGGACCTCACCTACAACGACGCGATCCCGCTGCTGATGCAGGAACTGCTGCCCAACGGTGTGCTGGGCATAGCCGTGACCGGTCTGCTGGCGGCCTTCATGGCCGGCATGGCGGCGAACGTCTCGTCCTTCAACACCGTATTCACCGCCGACATCTGGGCGAAGTACGTGGTCAAGGACCGCGACGACACGTACTACCTGCGCTTCGGCCGACTGATCACGGCGATCGGCGTCATCGCCTCCATCGGCACGGCGTTCCTGGCCGCCAGCTTCTCCAACATCATGGGGTACCTCCAGACCCTGTTCTCCTTCTTCAACGTGCCGATGTTCGTCGTCTTCATCATCGGCATGTTCTGGAAGCGGGCCTCGATGAAGTCCGGCTTCTGGGGCCTGATCGCCGGAACCGGCGCCGCGATGGTCAACTACTTCGTCATCTACAAGCAGGGCGTCGTCGACATCCCGACCGACCAGGGCGCCAACTTCGTCTCCGCGATCGTCGGCTTCGTCGCGGGCGCGGTGGTGATGGTCGTCGTCACCCTCTTCACCGCTCCGAAGCCCGAGTCGGAGCTCGCGGGCCTGGTGTACGGGACGAGGTCACCGGGCATGGAGGAGGCGCCGTCCGAGGGCGACGACGCCTGGTACCGCCGCCCCGCCCTGCTTGGCTGGGGCGCGATCGCCCTGGCCGCCGCCTGCTACATCCCGTACTCCTTCTGACCTGCCGACCGGAGGCACCGAGAAATGTCCGAACTGCAGCGTGAAGTCTCCGAGCTGGAGCAGAAGTCCGCCACCGCCGCCCGCCTCTTCGACATCCGGCGCATCATCGGCGGCCTGTTCACGGTCTACGGGATCATCGTCACGGCGGCCGGGTTCACCGCGTCCGACGCGGACCTGAAGAAGGCCGTCGGCGTCAACATCAACCTTTGGACGGGGCTGGGCATGCTGGCCCTCGGGCTGTTCTTCCTGATCTGGCTCCGACTGCGCCCGCTGGCGCCGCCCCTGCCGTCCCACGAGTGACCGATCCTGTCCCTCGTGCCCGTGGCGACAGCGCCGCTGCGGACACCGCTGCGGCGCACACGGGTTCCGTGTGCGCCGTGGTGCGGGGCGCGAGACCTCGGTCCTCTTATGATCGGGAGCATGGACGAGGGCGGGGGGCTGTACGAGGCCCGGCGCGGGGAGCGCTACGAAGACCGGAGCTGGACCTGGGAGCGGAGCCATCCGCTGCGGTTCCTGTTGGTGAGCGAGGAGTGGGACAGGGAGCAGACGGTGTGGGCGCGGTGCTCCGACATCCGGGGTCTGTTCGCGGAGGAGCCGCGCCGCGAGCGGCTGACGCTCACCGGGTGCATGCCGCAGGGCAGGCTGCGCAAGGCCGTCGACGGGGCCGCGCGGGAACGCGACCGGCTGGGTGACCTGTCCCTGCTCGTCGAGCACGAGGATGCGGACAAGCCCGCGCACGACTGGGCTCTGACCGGCGTCGTGGTGCTCGACAGCCGCCCCGACGCCGATGATTCCTCGCGCGTGGACGTGGTGATCGAGGCCGAGGTCGGCGACTGGCCGGGTGCGCACACGGAGGCGCCCCGGTCGGACCGGGTCCTGCTCTTCAACGGGTGGGGCGGTGGACTGATCGGCGAGTGCCGACGGGTGGACGGCCTCTACGGGCAGCGGCGGCCGGCCGCGAGACCGGTGCTCACTCTCCTCGGATGCGAACCCGAGGAGCCGCTGCTGCGGCGCCTGACCACCCGTCGGGAAGCCGGAGACCCCCTGTCCCTGTTCCTCCTCGACCGCATGGGACGCGTGGTCCGGGTCGAGGACCACTTCTTCCTGCACGTACAGGAGGCACGCCCGTCCGTGCTCGGGGGAGCCCTCGTCGACATCCGGGTCGGCGGCGGCTTCCCCAGACCGCTGCCGTACGGTGCCCGCCCGGCCTGGGACGCATGGTACGAGGGCGTCCCCAGCAGGCCCAACGTATGGGCCCCGCTCGATACGAGGGCCAGGGCGGAGTGGCTCCGGTTCACCACGCCCGTCGGCGGTGAGGACCGGACAGGCGACACCTGCCACCTGGACGGCCGGTTCGCCACGGACGTCCCGGGCGTCCAGTGCGCCGTCGGTGAGGCCCTCGGCGGCCCCGGCAGGCATTTCGCCCAGTGCTGGGCCACACTGCGTGGCTGTTCCTGCGGCATCGATCCTCTGCCCGGACCGATCACCCTGATCTGGCACGACGCCCACATCGCCCGGGAGGCGCTGGCGTCGGTGAGCACCGACCCGGAGGGCGAACCGAACTGCTTCGAGAGCGTCCTGCGGCTGCTGGAGCAGTCGGGCATCACGGTCGAGCAGGCGTAGGAGCGGACGTGCCGGCCGCCGTTCCGCTCGGTTGCGCCCCATTGCGCCGCAGCGCCGCTGTCCGGCGCCGTCCGGACGGCGCCCGGAACGTCCGCACACACCGTCACGGTCAGCTGATGTCCCGGGTCCACATGGCTGGGCCGGGCCGGCCGCCGACCGGTGGGGAACGGGTATCCGCAGCCACCGGTCGACGGCGCCCGGCCCGGGGCGCGGCTTCGGGTGACGGAGATGGGGTGGGGTCCGGTCACCCGCTCTCCCGTAGGGCATGGATCGGGTGCACAGCGTCGAGGACACCGGGCCACCGGGCCGGCCGCACCCTTCGGATCACCGCCTCCGACGGGGCCGATCCGGCACCCCCCGGCGCCCGTGACACCGCTTCCTGATCGCCTCCACCCGAGGCCCGAGGCCCGAGGCCCGAGGCCCGAGGCCCGAGGCCCGAGGGCTGCGGCTCGTGGGCTGCCGGACGTATCGGAGAAGATGCGGCAGTGAACGACTTCGAAGAGTTGATCAACCGCGTCGCGGTCGCGTCGGCGGCGAGTGACCTGCTCCAGCCTCCGGTTTCCGCCGCAGAGTTGGACGCGGCCCAGCGCACTCTGGGCTTTCGGCTGCATCCCCTGCTCGCCGCGCTCTATCGCGGGGTGGGCAACGGGGGCTTCGGCCCCGCGGGCTCCGTGCTGCCCCTCTCCGGCGGCCCGGAGGCGGATTGGGAGACGTCGGTCGTCAAGGGGTACGTGGACAGGATCCCTCCGGAAGGATCGGAAACCTGGTGGTCCTGGCCCGAAGGGGTGGTGCCGGTGCTGGACCGGGGCTGCGCGGTGTTCACCTGCGTGGACTGCCACAGCGATGACGGAACGGTTCTGCTCTTCGATCCCCATACGATCAGCGGCCAGGACCTCTCCAAGGCCTGGTTCGTCGACGCGGGCAGCCTCGCCGAGTGGCTGGAGACCTGGCTGGACGGTCGAGGCCGGTACGGAGAAGACGGGCTCGGCGACGTCTTCGGCCTGTCGCCCTGGGCCGACGCCACCGCGCGGCTGTGAACCGGCCCCGCGCCTGCCGGCGATCCAGGCGCGGGTGCCGTCGCTTCCCATGTCCAGGGCGATGCCGCAGCAGCAGCAGCGGCGGCGGCACAGCGGTGGCCAGGGCAGGCACAACGGCGGTCAGGGCCGGCACACCCGTGCCGGGCGGCCCCCGTGTGCCTGCGGTGTGTGCGGGTCACGGGACTGTCCTTCTGGTCTGCCGGCAGCGGGCGCAGTAGCGGGCCTGCGGCACGATCATCAGGTGGTCCCGGTCGATGAGGGTCCGGCACAGGGGGCAGGTGCCGTAGGTTCCCTCGTCCATGCGCGCAAGGGCCGCTTCGACGTCGGCGAGGACCATGCGGGCGGAGGCGGCGAGCTTGACGCGCACCTCGATCTGCGCGGCGGCCTGCTGCTGGAGCCGGTCTTCGGCGCGGGGGGCGACCGGCCCGCCGATTCGGCGCAGTTGCTCTCTGCGGAACAGGCGCTGCTCATAGAGGTTCTCGCGCAGTGCGGCGAGGTCCTCGTGGGACAGGAGTTCCGGGCTCCCGCCGATGGTCCGGTGGTTCACGACTTCACCCCTTTTCCGAGGCAGGGAGGAGGGCCGGCACGGGCGGCGGTCAGGCGGCGCGGCGCCGGCAGGCGACGCAGTAGCGTGTGTACGGCAGGATCTCCAGCCGCTCCGCCGGGACGGGCTTGGCACAGCCCAGGCAGATCCCGTAGGTGCCGTCCTCGATGCGGGCGAAGGCTTCCTCGATCTCTTTGAGGACCCGCTCCACCGCCGTCTTCTGCGTGGACAGCAAGTGATCGTCCGCGGTCTGTCCGGTCTCTTCCAGGGCCCGCAGTTGTGCCAGTCGGGAGGAACGGGCGTGTTCCAGGCGCCCATGAGCCTCGTGCGGGTGGGCCTCGGCCCGGCTGACATCGAGCGACATGGTCAATCCCTTTCTCTGTTCTCTGTGGTTTGTGCGTAGGCGTGCGGCGTGCGGCGTGCGGCGCGCGGTGGGCGGCGTGTCGGCGGTCGCGCGGCTCGTCATGGGAGGCGGGAGGCCCCCGGCGGTGCGGGACCGCCCGCCGGGTGACGGTCGTGTCGTCTTCCACCCTGGCCCGGCGGGCGGCGGTCACCTATCGGGCGCGGGCCCCATTTACGCCGGGGAGAGGGATCCATACGGCCGCCATGGGTAGTGCGCGCCCCGGGAAATGGGGCCCCGGTCCCATCGACGGGGCAGCGGGGACGGAGGAGGCTGGCCGAAGGACCGCTCCAGCACCCCGAGGGCATGGACGCGGTGGGGCTGCCCGATGCCCGACAGTGGAGGTGACCGATGTCGTAGAAGGAGAGGCTCAAGGCCGATGTCCTTGTTCTGGCGGATATTCGCCCTCAACGCCGTGGTGCTGGGCACGGCCACGGCACTTCTGCTGTGGGCTCCGGTAACCGTCTCCGTGCCGGTTCTGCTGACCGAGGCGGTCATCCTGGTCGGCGGTCTCGCCGTCATGCTGGTCGCCAACGCCGCGTTGCTGCGGCTCGGCCTGGCCCCGCTGGATCGGCTCACGAAGCTGATGACCACCGTGGACCTGCTGCGACCCGGCCAGCGTCTGCCCGCTTCCGGCGGCGACGAGGTCGCCGAGGTGATCCGTACGTTCAACGCCATGCTGGAGCGGCTGGAACAGGAGAGGGCCACCAGCAGTGCCCGGGCCCTGCTGGCCCAGGAGGCCGAACGCCGCCGTATCGCGCAGGAACTGCACGACGAGGTCGGCCAGAGCATGACCGCGATCCTGCTGGGACTCAAACGGGCTTCGGACCACGCACCGACGCTGCTGCGCACGGAGCTGCAGGAGATGCAGGAGATCACCCGGGAGAGCCTGAACGAGGTACGCCGCCTGGTGCGCCGGCTGCGCCCCGGCGTCCTGGACGACCTGGGTCTCGTCAGCGCGCTGACCTCGCTCACCGAGGATTTCGCGACCCACACCGGGATGCGGGTCACCCGCCGCTTCGATGCCGACCTGCCGGCCCTGGGGCCGGAGACGGAACTGGTCCTCTACCGCGTCGCCCAGGAATCGCTCACCAACGTCGCGCGCCACGCGGACGCCGAACGGGTCACCGTGGCCCTGCGTCACGCCGAGGACCGTGTGCTGCTGACGATCACCGACGATGGCTGCGGCATCGAGGCCCCCTGCGAAGGAGCCGGCATCCGCGGCATGCGCGAGCGGGCCCTGCTCGTCGGGGGCGGCCTGGAGATCACCCCGGCACCCCGCACCGGCACACGGGTACAGCTCACCGCGCCCGTTTCCGGGAAGCGACCCTGACCATGCCCGACAGGACCACGACCCCCATGACCCAGCAGCGCACGATCCGCATCCTGCTCGCCGACGACCACGCGCTGGTCCGCCGGGGCGTTCGGCTCATCCTCGACCAGGAACCGGACCTCGAAGTGGTCGCGGAGGCCGGCGACGGTGCCGAGGCCATCGAGCTGGCCCGCACCCACCATGTCGACCTCGCCGTTCTCGACATCGCCATGCCGCGCCTGACCGGCCTGCAGGCAGCCCGCGAACTGGCCGCCCTCAAGCCCGGCGTGCGGATCCTGATGCTCACCATGCACGACAACGAGCAGTACTTCTTCCAGGCGCTGAAGGCCGGAGCCTGCGGGTACGTACTGAAGTCCGTCGCCGACCAGGACCTGGTCGCCGCCTGCCGGGCCGCGATGCGCGATGAGCCCTTCCTCTATCCCGGCGCGGTCACCGCACTGATCCGCAACTACCTCGACCGGGCCCGACAGGGCGAGGAAACCCCCGACCAGATCCTCACCCCCCGCGAGGAAGAGGTCCTCAAGCTGGTTGCCGAGGGGCACTCGTCCAAGGAGATCGCCGACCTGCTCTTCATCAGCATCAAGACCGTCCAGCGGCACCGCGCCAACCTGCTGCAGAAACTCCGCCTGCGAGACCGGCTGGAGCTCACCCGCTACGCCATCCGCGTCGGCCTGATCGAACCCTGACCTCCGGCCCGGTGTCCGCCTGAGGTTCCGCCGGCCGGCCCGGCCGCACTCCCAGGAGCCGGACCCGGCCACCGCACCGCACCGCACCGCACAACACGATGAAGGGGGATGGCGCATGCAGCACACCGCGCGCACCGCCCCCGACACCATCGCCCGGCCCCCGGCCGTCGCGGTACTGGCCGCGGTCGTACTGGCACTGCTCGCCGCTCTCACCGTCGCCGGCCCGCCGCCCGGTACGCCGGGTGGACCGATGGCCGGTATGCCGGGCGCCGGGCCGGTGGCCGGTGTGACGGGCGGACCGGTGGCCGGCGCCGCGTACCACCACACCTTCGGACCGCGCGCAGGCGATGGCTGTGACACCGCCTGCGCCGTCCGAGCGGCAACCCGCCTGGAAGCGCAGAGCGAACACCCCGCCCCGCGCGCCCACCTCGCCGTCTGCGGCCAGGGCACAGCACTGTCCCCACCCGGCCCCGCACGGCTCTCGGCGCCGACCGGCAGCATCCCCGCCTCGGAGCCCCACGCTCCTCATGTCCGCGGGCGGGCGCCCCCGGCATCCTCCGGCACCTGACACCCCTCGTTCCTTCACCCCACCTCGCCCAGCCGCGGCCGCTCCCGGCCGCAGCCATGGCCGTGGTGCCCTGCCGGAGGCCCCCGTTGAACCGTTCCCCGCGCGCGAGGGCGCTGCTCGCCCTCACCGTGATCGCCCTGTCCCTGTACATCACCGTCACCATGCCGGTCCGCCTCGGACTCGACCTGCGCGGCGGTACGCAGATCGTGCTGCAGACCCGCTCCACGCCCACCGTCGATGCCGACAGCGAGGCCACCGACCGCACGCTGGAGGTGCTGCGCGGCCGTATCGACGCGCTCGGCGTCACCGAGCCCACCCTCGTCCGTTCCGGAGAGAACCGGATCATCGTCGAACTGCCCGGTGTGCACGACCCCAAGGAGGCCGCAGACGTCCTGGGCCGTACCGCACAGCTCACCTTCCACCCGGTGCTCGGGATCGCCGGCGGTGGCGACACCTCCCGCCCCCTGCCGGAGCCTCCTGGAGAACGCGTCCTGCCCGACGCGTCCGGCGAACCACTGCGCCTCGGCGCCGCGGCCCTGACCGGGGAGCACGTCAAGGAGGCCGTCGCCCGGTTCGACCAGCAAGGCGGCGCCGGCTGGCACGTCACCGTCGACTTCAAAGGCTCCGGCCGCGACGCGTGGGCCCGGTCGACCGGCGAGGCCGCCTGCCACCCGGCGGGCGATCCGGCGCGCCGGGTGGCCATCGTCCTGGACGACAAGGTCATCTCCTCCCCGCAGGTCGACCCCTCCGTCGCCTGCGAGGCCGGCATCCGCGACGGCGCCACACGGATCACGGGCTCCTTCGGCGCCCAGGAAGCCCGCGAGCTCTCCCTGCTCATCAACGGCGGAGCCCTGCCCGTACCCGTCGAGACCGTCGAACAGCGCACCGTCGGCCCTACCCTGGGCGCACAGGCCATCGCCGCGAGCGCCTGGGCCGCGGTTATCGGAACCGCGCTGACCACGCTGTTCATCGTCGTCGTCTACCGGCTGATGGGCGCCCTGGCCGCCGTCGCCCTGGCCTGCTACGGGCTTGTCTCCTACGCTGTCCTGGCCGCCCTCGGCGCCACCCTGACCCTGCCGGGCCTGGCCGGTTTCGTCCTGGCGATCGGCATGGCCGTGGACGCCAACGTCCTGGTCTTCGAACGGGCCCGCGAGGAGTACGCGGGCCGTCGGCGCCCCAGCACCCGCTCGGCGCTGTCGGCCGGGTTCCGCAAGGCGTTCAGCGCGATCGCCGACTCCAACATCACCACGCTGATCGCGGCCGCCCTTCTGTTCTTCCTCACCTCCGGGCCCGTGCGCGGCTTCGGCATCACCCTCGGCATCGGTGTGCTCGCCTCCATGTTCAGTGCCCTGGTGATCACCCGCATGCTCGCCGAGTTCGCCGCGAGCCGCCCCGGTGTACGCCGCCGCCCCGGTCTCACCGGCATCGCGACCACGGGCACGGTGCGCGGCCGCCTCACCCGACTCGACCCCCGGATGATGCGCCGCCCGCGTCGCTGGCTGGCCGCCTCCGCCGCCGTGCTCGTCCTGGCGGCCTCGGGCATCGCGGTGCGCGGCATCGACCTGGGGGTGGAATTCACCGGCGGTCGCCTCATCGAGTACGCCACCACCGGCCCCGTCGACCCCGACCAGGTCCGTACCGCCCTCGCCGACGCCGGATTCCCCCACGCCGTCGTCCAGACCTCCGGCGACACGGGCCTCACGGTACGGACCGAGCCGTTGACCAACGCCGAGGAGGCCGAGGTCACCCACGCCGTGCGCGACCTCGCCGACCGGGCGGAGAAGGTCCGCGACGAGCTGATCGGCCCCAGCCTGGGCGAGGAGCTGCGCCGGGGGGCGCTGCTCGCGCTCGCCGTGGCCCTCGGCGCGCAGTTCGTCTATCTCGCGGCGCGCTTCCGCTGGGTGTTCGGCACCGCGGCGGTCGTCGCTCTCGCCCACGACGTGGTCATCCTCGTCGGCGTCTTCGCCTGGCTCGGCAAGCCCGTCGACGGGGTCTTCCTGGCGGCCCTGCTGACCGTCATCGGCTACTCGGTCAACGACTCCGTCGTCCTCTTCGACCGCGTCAGGGAACTGGCCCGCCGCACCCCCGGGGCGTCGCTGACCGGCATCTCGAACCGGGCGATCCTGCAGACCCTGCCGCGCACCGTGAACACCGGCATCGGCGCCGCGTTCATCCTCACCGCCCTCGCGGTGCTCGGCGGGTCATCGCTCACCGACTTCGCGCTGGCCCTGCTCATCGGCCTCGCCGTCGGCACCTACTCCTCCGTCTTCACCGCCGCCCCCGTCGCCATCCAGCTCCACCCCCGGAACGGACCGCGGCAGCCGCCCCGCCGGCCATGACCCGCCGGTCCCGCAACGGCACGAGGCCCGGCCGAGGAGCGGCGCGCGCCTGCGGATCCCGTACGTACCCCCCCGTGTCGCCGAAGCCGGAGAGCCCGACCGCCTTTCAGGCGAGCCTCCGTGTGAGCGAGGGCAGTGGACCCGGGCCTGCCGCGGCCCGCGCCCCGGACGATCCTCCCCGGGAGCGTCCCAGGCCGCCGGCGGCGGAAGGGGAGGGAACACTCGCCGAACAGCGACGTGTCCCCGGTCGCACACCACCGGGACGCTTCCCAGGGGGCGGTCGAGGCTTCCGGACCGGACAAGCATAGGGTCGCCGTTCATGACGAAGATCAAACTCGCCTGGACGGCGACCACGGCAGCAGCAGCCCTCGCCCTTCTCGGCGCCACCGCCCCGGCGCCCGCGCTCGCGGACGGCGGCACGCACGCTCCGGCGCTGACGACCGGGGTTCTGTTCAACGACCCCACCAGTTCCGATCCCGCGCGGAGTGACGCGATACCTACCCACCTCGCCCGGCTCATCGACGGCGCGGTGCCAGGGTCCGACATCAAGATCTCCACGTACGTGTTCGGCTCCAGATGGGTGGTGCAGCGGCTGAACGCGGCGCATCTGCGCGGGGTGAACGTCCAGGTGCTCCTGGACAGTGAGACCCGCCGGCACTGGGAGGGCGGTCCGACGTACGACCTGCTCGCCGCCGGGCTCGCGAAGAAGCCGGCCGGCTCGGGCGACTCCTGGGTGCGGTTGTGTGCGGACAAGCAGGCGTGCCTGGCGAAGGACCCGAGCCCCACCGACGGCTGGCCCGGCGTCAACCACAACAAGTTCTACCTGTTCTCCCGGACCACGGGCAGTGCCGGCGCCACCGTGCCGGTGGACGACGTGGTCGTGCAGTCCTCCGCGAACATGACCACCTGGGACCGGCTGAAGTCCTGGAACGACGCGTTGACAGTGGCCGGCAACCCGGCCCTCTACGGTGCCTACGCCGCCTACTTCGGGCGTCAGGCCGAGGCGCAGGCGGACCCGTCCAAGCAGGTGTCCGACGTGCTGATGGACACCCAGGCAGGCAGGGCCAAGGCCTACTTCTTTCCCCGGGCGACCACGGACGTCATCGTCAACATTCTCAGCATGGTGGACAAGCCGGTTGACGGGAGGCCGGTCTGCCAGGGCAACGACCCCGGCTACGGCACCACCGACGGTCGCACGGTGATCCGCGTCGCGATGCACGGGATCACCCGCCCGCAGGTCGCGCAGAAGCTGTGGGAGCTGGACGACGCGGGCTGCTACGTGGACGTCGTCTACCGCGACCTCGAGGCGTCGGTCGAGCAGATCCTCACCACGCCCACCCGGTACGGCGGTGTCGCCACGCACAAGCTGGACGACGCGGCGGGCGGCACGGACACGGCCACCCACACCAAGTACCTCCTCGTCGAGGGCACCTACAAAGGCGTGAAGAACCAGAAGATCGTCTTCACCGGCAGCCACCCCTACACCAAATCGGCCCTGGTCGGAAACGACGAGGCGCTCCTGAAGTGGGACGACTCCACGGGCCCCGGGCACCCCACCGCCTCGGTGTACGACGCCTACCGGGAGAACTTCCGCACCCAGCGCGCGGTCTCGGACGCGCAGAACGCTCTGCCGTAGCCGTAGCCGTAGCCGTAGCCGTAGCCGTAGCCGTGACGGCGGTGTGTGAAGCATCCTCGTCGCCCGTACGGGGCAGGTCGAAGAGACGTCATTCGCCTCCCAACTGCAAGGCGGGCACCGAAACTGGAGAACACGCTGCTCTGCTCGGACCGGGCGAGCCCCGAAGCCAAGGGCGCTGCTCACGGACGGCGGGCCTGGACGCGGTGGACCGGATGAGCGAGACGGACCCGCCCGCAACCGACAACCCCCACGCACGCGTCGCACCACCCATGGAACGCGCATGGCTCTTCTCACTCATACCACTGCTGATCGGCGTGGTCTTCCTCAGCTTCGGCGTGTACGGACTCCGCCGCGCCCGCGCGCTGCGTCGGACAGGTGTCACCACGGAGGGTCGGATCGTCCGCCACGAGGTCATGCGGGGCGACGACGGGGCATTGCTGCACTACCCGGTAGCAGCCTGGACGACCCGGGACGGCCGCGCGTGTGAGTACTCATCCAGGTTCGGCCGGGGTTCCGTCGGAGGCAGCTTCGGCGTGGGGGCCCCTGTCGTCATCCGATATGATCCCGCGGATCCTCGCAGGTTTGTGATACAGAACTGGGACGCAGCGGTCGTCGATCTACTGTTCACCGTGCTGGGATCGGTGTTCACCGTGGGCACGCTGGCGGTGTTGCTCACCCTGCTGCTCACTCCCTGACCGCGGTCGGCTTTCCTTCTCCGCGACGGCAGCACGTCCGCATCGATCGACGCGACGCGGGTCACCACCGTGGCTCCGGGTTCGTACGGGTGCGGCCCGTTCCGCGCGCGGGCACACCACGAGTGCCGGGGGATCACCCAGCCCCGACGGGCAGGGGGCCGACTCGGTCCTCCAGCCAGGCCGGCAGCTCCAGGAGCCGGACCCCCTCCTGCTCGTTGGGGTCGGTCCGCGCGACCAGGCACACCATGTCCTCGTCACCCGTGTTCACCGGCATGTGGGGAGTACCGGCCGGGATGTGCATGTAGTCACCCGCGTGCAGCACCACGTGTTCGCCCAGGTCGTCCCCGTGCCATACCTCCACCTGGCCGGACTGGATGAAGATGGCCGACTCATGACCCTCGTGCAGGTGAGGGCGGCCCCGGCTGCCGGCTGCCATCACCAGCCGGTGCAGACACAACCGCTCAGCCCCCGTCGACTGCGCACTGACGCCCACCCCGAACGTGCCGCCCTGCACCCCCTGGTAATGCCCGGTCCGAACCACTGTGCACAGCTTCTGATCCGCCATAGGAGCAGTACAACAGGGCACGCTCGACTGGGCGAGCACTTCCCGCCAACTTCCGGCGAACGTCCGGCGCCTCCACCAGGACGTGCAGGTCCCCACGGTACGGCGGTGTCCGCCGGACGCCCTCATAACCCTCGGCTGTGAATGCCGACGGAGACCAGGCGTCCACATGCGCCTGGACGACCGCCCGCGGCCCTGCCTCGTCGGCGGTACGGAAACGGAATCCGTCCGGCAGCACCGGCTGCTCCACGTCTTCGAGGTCCCGCACGTTGAGTTGGGTCCAAGAGCCGGTGTCACCGAGCGAGGCCGGATCGGTCTCATAACCGTGCGCCGCCCAGCGTTTCAGGGCGAACACATCGGCGGCCGACGGCATCACGGTGCGGTCCAGGCCGACCGTCACACCGTCGTACCAGTCGATCACCTCGTCCACCAGTCCGCTGTGGTCGGGATGGACCTGCGCCAGACAGGCGTTGGTGACGTCCTTCACCGACCCGTCGTTGCGCCTCACCTGGTGCGGCAGACAGACCCAGCCCCCATGCGACCAGAGCGTCACCGGAGAACCACAACCGACGCAGCCAGCTCTCTCCGGCACCCGTGTGCCCTGCGCCCCAGATCCAGGCCAGCTCTCCGGACGTCGCGTCGCTGTTCACCAGGTCGGGTCGGACGGCCGTGACCCGCTGCGCCAGGTCCTGCATGAGCCGCACGTCCGCGGCAGTCACCAGATCGGAGTCATCCATGGTGCGCCACTGTGTCAGGGCATCGCGCAGCCGTCGACGCAAATCCCGCGGGGCCGAGGACCGCTGCACCCCTGTGCACAACGCCCGCAGCACATCGTCGGGCAGCCCGGACGGTGCGAGTAGACAGGCACAAGGGTGTGGCCGGAAAGACCAGTGCGTGGTGCATGGTGCCGGACATCACTGCCCGTGGCCGGACCAGGAGAAGAACCGCGACGCCCCCGCGAAGCCCCGCTGACAGGCCGCGCCCACCGGGCCCGTCGCGTTCCGCCGGGCGGCGCCCTGGCGGGTGAGACCGAGAAGGTGCCACACCGGGGCCAGCAGGTCTATACCGCGCTGGCCGAGGTCGGTTCGACGCATCGCTGCCTTCTGGACGGCCGGCACGTGGCTGGCGCTGCCACCCATTGTCTGCTCGCGCACCCGGGCCCGCCAGATGAGCCGGAAGGGCAGGGCCTATTCGCCTGTCCCTGGGGTGTTCGGTGGGGTGGACGCGGAACGTCACTGGTTCCGTCTCCGCAGTGCACACGATGCTTCGAGGCGTCCGCCCAGCTGTGTTCGCCAGGAGATATGGACGGTTTTCCGAAGTCAAGTCGAATGCCCGAGGAATGCCATGAATATTTGTTCTCAGTGAATTGGCCAGCGCGTCAGGCATGCGACGGCATGACGGGGAGCAGAGGGCTTCTTCGAGGCGGTGGACGCACTTTGCTGGGCCGTCGCTGATGCTGTTGAACTGCGACGCCGGCCCTTGCCGGTCGTGGCACGCAGTACCCGACAGGCCGCCACTTCCACCCGGTTCGCCGATGTCAAATCCGCTCCCGGACGGACAGTGGCACGCAGCGGCCGGGTTGGACACACGGATGGGCGTGGGGTACCAAGGAGTGTAGGCCGCGTAGTTCGGTGATATCCGCCCGTGCACCACTGTTGCGGGGACGAAAGGACGTCACACCGGTGCGCGGCGACGCACCTTCTTCGTTCCCGCGGCGTCATTCAACAACCACGCGGGCCTTATCCCTGAGAGGCAGTGAAACCGGGCTTCGCCTGCGTCATTGCCCAGAAGGAGATCTCATGCGCGCAAAGAAAATCGTGGTCTCGCTCGTGACTCCGCTCGCCTTCGCGACCGCCTTCGCGATCCCGACGGCTGCGTCCGCCACTCAGGCACCCGCCGCCCCCCATGCCATCACAGCGCCTCAGTCCGAGTACACCCAAGCCGTCTCCTCGCCGCGCGACTACCAGCGTGGCTACTCCGACGGCAGCCACCGGGGCCTGCGCCACGGGAGCAGGGACGGTCGCAACTGTGATTACCGCGGCAACTACAACCACCGCAGTGACCACGGCAACCGCGACTACCAGCGCGGTTACCGCGACGGATACAGGAACGCCTACGACTCGGCGTATGAGCGTGCCGCTCGGCGCTGCTGAGCGTCCTGCGCTCGACCGTGCCGCCTTCCGGGTAACGGAAGCGGATCCCGAAAGCCAGGGGTGAGCGGCGACGACCCGGAGGACGTCTCCTCCTGGGGTCTCGGCACACCAGCGGCGAACCGGCGAGGTCCGCGCCTGTGACGGGCGCGGAGTCCCGGGCCAGGGAGACGACAACGTCCACCCGCAGGAGGGAATCCGGCCACGGGCGGTGACTCGCTCGAGTCACCGCCCCTGACACGTCTCCAAGCCGTGTGGGGCGTCGTCCACCCCATCGAGGCGGGCATGCGCACCGCCCTGGCCTGCACACCGAGTACCGACACACGCGACCCCCAGTCCGCCCTGATCCACGGGCACGGCGCGAGCAGGGTGGCCAGGCACAGCAGCATGAACTGCCCTGTCACCGAGGAGTCCTTGATCAGGGCGTGCGGGCCGAGTACGCCGATCAGCGAGACGACCGCCGTGATCACCGGGAACACGTTCTCGTGCCGTGAACACGGTCTCGCCGGCATCCCCACGCGCCCTCAGATGTCCGTCCGGGACGCTTCACCACGCATCGACCCTCCTGGTGTGTGCTGAACCCACGTGCGTGCGGCGTCGTCGTGTCGGCGTGTCACACGGCGGTGCGCGCCCGGACGGCCGCCACCGCGGCTGCCCCATGTCCGGCCGCTCGGAGGCGAGGTCCCGGAGGCGAGGTCCCGGAGGGAATGTGGCAAGGTATGCCGACAGCTCACGTCGGCCGTGCCTCGCGAGGGAGTCCGACCCGTGATTGCTGCCTGGGCTTCGGCATCCTGTGGCGGCGCCCGGAAGCCGGACCGCTGCTCGCCGGGCGGAAGTGTTCCCCCGCCCGGTTCCCAAGCAACCTCGCAGGAGTACACCCGTGAACGGAAAGCGTCGCCGACTGCTGCTGGCGGCCATCGACCCCATGCTCGAGCCGGCGGAGCAGGTCGAGGTGACGACCATCGTGAACCTGAGTTCGGTCTCGGTGCGCCGGACCGCCGCGTTCGCGGCGGCCTCGGCGATCATGAGCGGTGGCGGAATGGCGGTGATCCCGACACCGACCCCCATGTATCTGGCGATGACCGACCGCCGCCTCTTCGTGTTCCGGGCGAACCCGACTTTCGCCCGACCGGAAGAGCACCTGATGACGATTCCGCGCGCCGGCCTCGTCCGCTCCCAGATCAAGGAGCGCCTGCTCAACTCGTCCTTCGTCGTTTCCTCGCCGGACAATGAGCAGGGCTTGAAGATCATATTCCCGCTGGTGGGCCGCAAGGAGCGGAACGTGATAGCGGCTGCCCTACCCCTGGCGGGCTGACCACCGAACACGGGCGCCCGGCGAGCGGCTGTCGGAGCAGGGGCACTCGCATGTCGCCCGCTGATGTGCGGCACACACGGAGACCCCTTCGGTCATGGAGACCGAGCGGAAGGGACCGTACCGGCCTCCCGCACGCACTCGGCCATGACCCGGCCGCGACCAGGCGCCTTGGCCCCTTGTCCGGCCTTGGGCGATCCGCGCGAGGTGCGAGAGCGTCCTCGACGGTGTGCGCGCTCTTCGGGCCGACCGGGCCCTGGCCGGGCGCCAGCCGTAACAGCCCTGGAAACAACGGCCGTTAGCGGTGTTCAGGACCGGTTCTGCCGTGGTCGGTGCCCCCACAGGCGCCCTGGACACCCTGCCACGCGTGAACACGCCCGAGGACCTCGCGCGGTCCGTGACGCCCGTGAACCCCGTAGAGCCCCGTGCAGGCCGGCGTCGCCGGTACCGAGGCCCGGCTCGGCGACATCTCCGTCGTGAAGCCGCGCGGCTACCGGGCGCTCGGAGTCCTGGCCCGCACCTCCGAACGGCCCGTCGCCACCTGCCGGGCGCCTTCCGCGGCTCTGCTCGTACGAGAGCTGCTCGACCTCCTCGGTACGCACACCGGGATCCGCCGCGCGGGTGTCACCGCTCTGCTCGCGCACGACCGGCGGCACGGCTCGGAGCTCGCGCGCTCGCTGTTGCGCTACCGCGACGGCTTCGGCGACGTCACCCGCGTCGCGAAGCCGCCCGGCCGGTGCGGGAGCGGTGCGGGTACGGGCGTCAGTCGGCGTGGTGCGGTCTGCCGTGCACGGCGTCGAGCACCAGGGCCAAGAGCCTGTCGGGCTGTTCGGCGTCCTCGTCGCGGGCTGTGGACAGCGCGATACCGACGACGAGCTGGAGCAGGTCGTCGGCGGTCAGGTCGGCGCGCGCCGTTCCACGCCGCTGAGCCCGTGCGAGCAGTCCGGCCGCCGCTTCCACGATCCTTTGATGGCAGTCGAAGTCCAGCGCTGCGGGCGCTTCGACCATCAGCGCGCTGCCCATGCCGTGATGGACACGCGCATGGACGAGGAAGGCGCGCAGCCATCGCGCCAGGGCGTCGTCGGCGGAGTCCGAGGAGAGCAGTTCCTCCGCCTCCCCGCACAATGTCTCGATGCGTTCCGCGAGTACTGCGGCCAGCAGCGCCGTGCGGTTCGGGAAGTGGCGGTACAGGGTCCCAGGGCCGACGCCCGCGCGGCGGGCGATCTCGTTGAGCGACGCCGTGGGACCGAGTTCGGTGAAGACCTCCCGAGCCGTCGCCACCAGACGTTCCCGGTTGAGGCGGGCATCCGTGCGCCGCGGCCGCTCGGCGGGGGTGTGGTCATGCGTCGTCGTCATCGTCCGGTCCTTCGGTCGTCTCCCGGGATAGCCAAGCGGAGAGGTTCTCCGTATCGTATCGGACAGAAACCGGAGAACCTCTCCGGTTGAGTGTCCGAGGAGTACGGATGACGGGGAGCACACGGACAGGTCTCGGCCAGGTCGGGATCTGGACCTTCGCCTACGAGGGCCAGCCGGCCGGACGCGTGCGGGAATCGGCCGCCGAACTGGAGGAGTTGGGTTACGGAGCCATCTGGTACGGAGAGGCGTTCGGCCGGGACACGGTGGGCCAGGCGTGGCTGCTGCTGTCGGCGACCCGTCGGATCACCATCGCGTCCGGCATAGCGAACATCGCCTTCCGGGACCCGCTCGCGACCGCCGGCGCGGCGCGAACGATCGGCGAGGCGTTCCCCGGACGCTATGTGCTCGGCCTGGGCGGGCACCGGATCGACGACACCGTGCACGAGGTGTCCGGCTATCCCGTGCCGGCCCGTGGCAGGGCGCTGAGCACGATGCGCGGCTACCTGGACGCCATGGACGCCACCCCCGCCCATGGCCCGCGACCGGACCCGGCTCCACCCCGGGTACTGGCAGCCCTCGGCCCGAAGATGCTGAGGCTGGCGGCCGAACGCACATGGGGCGCACACCCCTACTTCGTGCCCGTCGAGCACACCGTGCGGGCGCGCCGGATCATGGGGCCGGACGCGTTCCTCGGGGTCGAGCAGGCCGTCGTGCTGGAGACCGACCCCGCCCGGGCCCGGGAGGTGGCCACGGCGCATGTCGCCGGATACCTCGCGGCGGCGCCGCACCAGGAGGCGAACGTACGACGGCTCGGCTTCGGTGACCAGGACATCATCGGCGGCCCGAGCCGTCGGCTGGTGGACGCGATCGTCGCCCATGGCGACGCGGACGCGGTCCTCCGACGTGTTCAGCAGCACCTCGACGCGGGAGCCGACCATGTCTGCCTGCAAGTGCTGACCGCTGACCCGGCCGCGCTGCCGGACCGGGAATGGCGTGAACTCGCCCCTGCCCTCCTGCCTCGCACGTCACGGCGGGCTGTCCAGGATTCGACAGCCATGTAGTGCCGCTCTCCCGGGCGGGAAGACGAACGCCACGAAGGCCACCCGCCTGCCGGGCCGCACCGCGACCGCAAGTCCCGCGCACTGGACGTCATCCTGCACGGCACCAACCAAGGGCGTGCCCCAACGCCTCCAGCCCGCCACAGATGGCGCTGGGCGGTCGCCGGGGGCATGTCCGTTCCAGGGCAGGCCTGAGCGACACCGCCTGCTTGGTGTCATCACCGGTGCGACACTGGCGGCGTGAGGGACACCGAACGGCAGACGGACCGGCGCCTGGAACGGGCCATTCTGGAGCTGTTGGAGCGTCGTGGCCCTGCCGCGTCGATCTGCCCCTCCGACGCCGCTCGGGCGGTGTACGGAGGGGACGACGACGGCTGGCGCGCGCTCATGGAACCGGCCCGCCGCGCGGCCCGGCGGCTGGTCACGGCCGGCGAGGTGGAAATCACCCAGGCCGGCCGCCCCGTCGAGCCGTCGGAAGCCCGGGGTCCGATCCGTATCCGCCGCGTCCGCTGACGGATCCCGGGCGGGGCGCCCCCCGGAGGGGCGAGCGGCCGTCTCAGGGGGTGGCTCGCCGGTCTTGCCGGGCTCGCGGCGTTCGGCATCGCCCCTCGCCGCGTTGCCGTCGGTCGACGACCGATCCGGCGGGATCGACAACGCACCCCTGGGGCACGCCGGCACCCGGCGGTCACCGCGCCCCGGCTTCCTCGGCCCATGGCGGGCCGCCGCCGAGGGCCGGGTTCCTGGTCGGCGGAAGGGTGGGGTCACATGTGCGCACGTCCGAATCAGCGGCCGGCGCGGCACACGGGCTGCCCGAGCCCGACGGAGCGGCACCTGGGCCGCCGCGGCACGGCGCCTTCGCCCCAGGGCATACGGCCCCCTTCGGCCGGGTTCCGCCGCGCCAACGGGGCTTCAGCCGGTCCCCGCGACCTCGACGGGGATGCCCAGTCGGTCGGCCACGGTGGTGAGCGCCGTTCCCAGGGGGAGCGCGACCCGGGTGAGGGCATGCTGGTCGCCGCGGGTCGGGTCCCGGTTGACGATCAGCACCGGCTTTTCGGCCTGGGCTGCCTGACGGACGAACCGGAGCCCGGACATCACCGTCAGTGAGGAGCCCAGGACCAGCACCGAGGCCGCGTCCCGGACCAGCTTGCGGCAGTACTCGATCCGCTGCGGCGGAACGGCTTCGCCGAAGAACACCACGTCCGGTTTGAGGATGCCGCCGCAGATCGCGCAGGGCACCACATGGAAGTCCCCGACCTGTTCGTCGGTGAGGTCGGCGTCACCGTCCGGGTTGATCCCGGCCGCCACCGGCTGGAAACCCGCATTGGCCTCCCGGAGCCGCCGGGCCAGTTCGCGGCGCGGGCTGAAGGTGCCGCAGGAAAGGCAGACGACGCGGTCCAGGCTTCCGTGGAGCTCCACGACGTCCTCGCTGCCGGCGGTCTGGTGCAGGCCGTCGACGTTCTGGGTGATCACACCCGAGAGCAGGCCCTGTCGCCCGAAGGCGGCCACGGCCCGGTGCCCGGCGTTGGGGCGGGCGCGGCCGAAGGTGCGCCAGCCGAGGTGGCTGCGTGCCCAGTACCGGCGCCTGGCCTGGGCACCCGAGGTGAAGTCCTGGTAGGTCATCGGGGTGTGCCGGCTCAGGCTTCCGCCTTCGCCCCGGTAGTCGGGGATGCCTGATTCCGTGGAGATGCCGGCCCCGCTGAGCACCAGCACACCGCCGGTGCGCAGCGCGTCGGCGACCGGCTGCAGATCCGTGGTGCCCGGCGGCAGGTCCTTGGCGGGGGTCCAGCTCAGAGTGGGGCGCATGCGCATACGGCCCAGGGTACGGATCGGGTTGTACTCGGCTCCACTGTTCGCGGCGGGTGAGCGCTCATGGCGGGAACAGGCCGCGGTGTCGTCCGCGAGGTGCCGGCGGTGCGCCGCGGGAGCGGGGCGGTGCCGCGGCGTCGCCAGGCGCAGCAGCGCGGTGCCAGGCCCCGGCCCCATCGGTGGGGGTGCGCCGATGGTGGAGCTCGTGCGGCCGGACCGGCTTCGTGTCGGATGCATCGGCCACATGGGCCGGGGCCCGTCCGGACGGTCGACGGGTCGACGGGTCGACGGGTCGACGGTTCGGCCGGGAGGTGGCGCGTGGCCGCGGGCAGAGGGGTGCGCTGTCGGTCGGTTGCCGATGGGGGGCACGGCCGGCACTCGGCACGGGTGTCGGGGTGGCCGGCGTGGGCAGGCGGGAAGCGCTCGGCTGCGTGCTCGTAGCGTCGGTGCGGTCCGGCAGCCATCGAGCCGGCCGCCGCTCGACCACCCTGCGGGTGACGGCCCGGCAGGGACATGCCGTCAGGCCGTACGCCCAGGCCGCCCCGGCCTGGGCGTACGGCCTGACGGCCGACGGACAGGGCCCACGGCCCACGCGGACGTCGTCCCCGTCCCGGCCTCCGCCCGCGCACCAGGTCTGCCGCGCGGCCCGCCCCGTCCGTCCGGGGAACGGACCCCGGGGAGTGGTGCACCGACGGGGAGTGGAGTCCGGGAAGTATCGGCGTCCGCCCGGAGGGCGTCGCGGTCCGGGCGGGACTTTCCCGGCACCCCCTGGAGAAGCGCACCGCTGATGGTGAGGGCGCAAAGGCCGGTGCGTCGCGAAGCCGACGGGCAACCGGCCGAGATGACTCAGGCCGACACCGGCGTCCTGATGTCGCGGCGGCGGCGAACTCCACTCCCCGTCGGTGCGGAGCTGGTCCTGCCTCTGCCGGTAACGGGCCGGTGCAGCGGATGCTCCCGGCTCTCGCGAGGTCACCGCCCGTATATCCTCAGGGAGTGACGCAGCGACCCCTCCCGCATGAGAGGCAGCCCGCCAACGAAGGGCCCAGGGCAGGTGCCCGCAACCGGGCCGCCCTTGTGGCCGCAGCCCGGGTCATCTACGCGGAGCAGGGGCTGAACGTGCCGCTGTCCGCCATCGCGAAGAGGGCGGGCGTCGGTCAGGGCGTGCTCTACCGGCACTTCCCCGACCGCGCCGCAGTGGTGATCGCCGTCCTGGAGGAGAACGTCTGCCAGATCGAGCTGGCGTCGGCAGCCGACGGCGCGGACATCGCCCGGCTTCTCGGAGTCCTTACCTGGCACCAGACGGAGTCGGCGGCTTTCGTCAGCGTGCTGCACGCCGACGGGGCGGGACGCCGGTCCGGTGTCCCCGACTGCGCCGTACCTCTCTCCCGGAGGG
The DNA here is from genome assembly GCF_036322365.1 of Streptomyces sp. SP18CS02. Lineage (NCBI taxonomy): Bacteria > Bacillati > Actinomycetota > Actinomycetes > Kitasatosporales > Streptomycetaceae > Streptomyces > Streptomyces sp. SP18CS02. Next base: position 135,616 of record NZ_JAQYXC010000269.1, on the reverse strand, counting down.
TCGAGCGGGCCCTGCGCAAGCACCTGCCGGCCGGGCACCCGCTCGCCGCCCGGCCCGATGACCTCATGATCGCGGTCGCCATGGTGTCCGGTGCTGTGGCCGGCCCCACGCGCGAGCACAGGGAGCGCCGCGCGCTGGCTGCCTGGCGGCTCCTCGGTGTCGATGTGGGACCGGTGCGGCCCTTCGGGCGGTGAGCCCGGGCTGTGTCAGCCGCCGTTGGACTGGCGGACCCCTTCAGCCAGTGCGTCGAAGGCGAACAGGTAGCCGCCGGCAGGCCCGCTGACGGTCATGTAGGCCCGCTTGCCGCCGGGCGTGATGGCCACGTTGGTCGCCGACTCGAGTCCCTGCGCGGCGCGGGCGGGAATCTCCACGGTCGCCAGGTGCTCGCCGTGCTTGCTGTACACCGCCATCGCGGGCCGGCCGTGCAGGCCCTGGTAGAGGTTGCCGTCGGCGTCCACGGCGATGGAGTCGGTCTGCGCGATCCCTCCGTCGACCCGGATCGCGGTGTGCCGGGACGCCACTCGGCCCTCGCCGTCCAGCAGCAGGTAGGAGATGCGGTTCTGCGTCAGCTCGCTGAACCACAGCCCTCGGTAGTCGGCGTCGAACGAGATGCCGTTCGGTGCTGACAGGCCGTCCGCCAGGACGGTGGCCCTCCTCCCGTCCCGGTCTATGCGCACCACGCGGCCGGTGGCCTTGCCCTCGGACATGCCGACCGAGTCACTGACGTACAGGTTGCCGTCCCGGTCGAAGGCGAGGTCATCGGGGTTCATCGGCGTTCCGTCGACCTCGCCGGAGAAGAAGACCCGCCGGCCGGTGCCGTCCGGGGCCAGGCTGACGATGTCGCCGTGGGAGAAGTCGGTCAGGTAGACGCGTCCGTCGTGTGGGCTGAACTGGGCGGAGGTGTACGTGCCGCGGTCGTCGGTGTGGAGCGCCTGCCCGGTCCTTTCCCGGACATCGACGCGCAGCACCTTCGGCTCGCCACTGGGCGCGGTGACGTCGACAACGAGCAGTTTGCCGTTCTCGTCGAAGGTCGGTCCCTCCAGCAGGGTCATCCCGGTCTGCTCGTGTACGTCCGTCAGCCGCATGAGCGCGTGCGCGGGGATCGTCCTGCCGCCGACGGGGCGGCCCGCCGCGTCCGCAGGGCTTCCGGCGGTTTCCACGCCGCACGCGGTGAGCGTCAGCATGCCGAGGGCGGCGAGTGAGGCGAGGGGGCGGGTCGGGAGTCTTCTCATGTCGATCACCGTTTCTGTCCGAAAGATGCGGAAGCGACTTCCCAGCTACCGGACAATGTTGTCCGGTTAGTTGTTACGGTAGTGCACGGCTGCTCAAGTCCCCTGTCTGCACGCCCAGTTCGCGGAACGGCGGCTCGACGGCAGCGAAGCGGAAGGAACGAGGCCCCCATATGACGCATGCGTCACACTTGCCCGTAGAAGCCCTTGCCGGGCTGAGGGAGCGCTACCTGTTCGAGAGGCAACGGCGGGTGCGGCCCGACGGCGTCCGGCAGTACCTCGGCGCCGACGCCCGGTTCGGCTACTTCGCCGAAGACCCGTACGCGGGCGAGGCGGCCGAGCGTGAGCCGCTGCGGGACCGCGTGGACGTCGCGGTCATCGGCGGTGGCTTCGGCGGCATCCTCGCCGGAGCGCGGTTGCGCCAGCGGGGCGTCGAGCGAGTCCGCGTCATCGACAAGGGAGGCGACTTCGGCGGCACCTGGTACTGGAACCGGTACCCGGGCATCCACTGCGACGTGGAGTCGCACGTCTACCTGCCGATGCTCGACGAGACCGGATACGTCCCGGAGTGGAAGTACGCGCCCGGCGAGGAGATCCGCCGCCACGCGGTGCGCATCGCGGAGAAGTCCGACCTCTACGCCGACGCTCTGTTCTCCACTACGGTCACATCGCTGACCTGGGACGATTCATCCGGGTCCTGGACCGTCACGACCGACCGCGGGGACGAGTTCAAGGCCTCCTACGTCGTCACGGCCACCGGCACCTTGTCCGAGCTGAAGCTTCCCGGCATCCCCGGCATCGAGAACTTCAAGGGCCACACCTTCCATACCTCGCGCTGGGACTACGGCTACACCGGCGGCACCCCGGACGGTGGCCTGACCGGCCTCGCGAACAAGCGCGTGGGCATCGTGGGTACCGGCGCCACCGCCGTCCAGGTCGTCCCGCTGCTGGCCGAGGACGCCGAGCACCTCCACGTCTTCCAGCGCACCCCGTCCACCGTGGACGTCCGCGCCAACCGGCGCACCACCGCTCAGGACGTCGGCGCCGACCGGCCCGGCTGGGCACGCGAGCGCCGCGACAACTTCCTGCGCATCGTCTCGGGCGGGTCCGTCGACGAGGACCTCGTGGCGGACCAGTGGACGGGGTCGGCCGGCCTGCTGGAGAAGCTACTGCCGAGCTTCCACCGCCCGGCGGACGGGGCGGTCTTCGAGGCCTCTTACGAGGTCGCCGACGCCGTCAAGATGAACGGGATCCGCGCCCGGGTCGATCGGATCGTCGCAGACCCGGACACCGCGGAGAAGCTCAAGCCCTGGTACCGGTATGCCTGCAAGCGGCCGACCTTCTCGGACCTGTACCTGCAGACCTTCAACCGTGCCAACGTCACCCTGGCCGACACGGCCGACACCCACGGCATCGAGCGCATGACCGAGCGCGGTGTCGTGGTCGGTGACACCGAGTACGAGCTGGACTGCCTGATCTTCGCCACAGGATTCTCCGTCGGCGTCTCCGGCATCCACTCCGGCAGACTGCCCGTGTACGGCCGGGACGGCGTCCAGTTGCAGCACGCCTGGCGACAGCAGGGGCCGCGCACGCTGCACGGGTTCACCAGCCACGGCTTCCCGAACCTGATCCAGCTGGGCGGCGTGCAGAGCGCCAGCAGCGTCAACTACACGCACATACTGGACGAGCACGCCGTTCACGCCGCCGCGCTCGTCGCCGCGGCCGAGGCGGGGCACGCCCTGATCGAGCCCTCCCGCGCGAGCGAGGACGCCTGGATCACCGCTCTGGCCCAGGGCGCCGCAGACCACGAGTGGTTCCACGCCGAGTGCACGCCCGGCTACTACAACGCTGAGGGGCGTGGCCGGCCGAACGGTCCGATCGCCTATCCCCACGGAGCCCCCGCCTTCCACGAGCTGCTGCACCGGTGGCGAGAAGAGAGCATGGACGAGGTGCTCCACGCGAAGACCGCCGCACGCGACCGGGGGGTGTGACCGGTTACGTCCCGCGCAGGGCGGCGGGCGCTCCCGCCCGCCGTCGGCGCGTCGCCCCTTCGCACGGGGCGGTCGCGGGCAGAGGGGTGACTCGGCTATAGTGGATCATGTGAGGCGGTCGCTGCGGCAACTGTCGTCCACGCGTTGGTCGTCCAAGGAAAGACACCCCGCTTCCTGTGGGGAAATGCAGGTGCAAGGCCTGCCCAGCGCTCCATACGGTCCCGTCCCGCTGTCGCGGGGCGGGACTTCTCACATGGTGCTCCCTCGACAGGCGGCCCGGCCCCCTCCCGACGGCGCCACCGGCGGAACGCCCGGGATGCCCCGCCTCCGTGGCGGCCGGTGCCGTGCGCGGGCGACGGCGACCGACCTCGGCCGGCCGCGGCGTCCGTGCGGTGACCCCCGGGGCGCACGGGCGCGACCGGCGAGGACCGGACGGCTCATGGGGACGGCACAGGGCAGCCGAAGGCAAGCACCCGCTCGCACAGCCGGCCCGTGACATGAGTGCCGGTGACCGAGACGTCAGTGAGCCACTCGGCAGCGATCAGCTGTGTCACCAGTTCGCGGAGCTCGGTGGTGTCCACGGCGCACAGCCCGGCCAGCGTCTCGATCTCCAGGCCCTGTCCGGAAGCCCCGAGACGCCCCTCGGCGTCGCTGTGCGCGGCGCAGGCCAGCGCGAGGAGCCGCCCTGCGGCGGGCAGCTTCTTCTTGCGCAGTTTGCGCTCCCCCACGACCTTCTGCGCCCATCCGGACAGCTTGGCCCGCGTCGTCTTCCCGAAGCCGAGCGGGCCGCGGCCCTCGTCGTGGGGGAGGAGGGAGGGCACGACGATGTGGGTGGGGTTGTCGGAGCCCGAGGCCAGGAGATCGGTCACGGTCCCGGGCAGCCGCAGCCAGCCTGTGTCGAGGACCTCTCGCAGGACCTGTTCCGCGTCGCCGAGCGGCCAGCCGGTCAGGTCCTGGCCGGTGACGTTGCCGCTTCCGTCGCGTGCGGTGCGCAGCGTCAGCATGAGCACCAGCAGGCGCCCCTCCGGGCCCGCAACCGGTGCGTGGTCGCGGACATGGGCGAGTACGGCCCGCGCGTGCTCCCACTGGCCCGGCGCGGTCAGCACGCGCGCGACCGCCCCCTCGGCACCCTGGCCGGTGCGCTGCTCGTGCTGAAGGCGGACATGGGCCGCCGCCTGCTCTGCGCGCAGTGCCTCGGCACGCAGGGTTTTGTCGCCGGTCACGTCCGCCCAGACGGTGAAGGCGTTCGCCTTGCGTTCGTGCAGGTCGGCCAGGAGCGCCAAGTCGGGTTCGCTGGACCGCTGGTAGGCACGGAACGCGTCACCGAGTTCGATGAGCTCGTCGCGCAGGGCCACCGGCCGCAGATCGTGCGGCACCGGGCGCTGCGCGATCTTCCCCCACCGCTTGGGCCGACGCGGCCTCGTCGCGGGCGCGGCGGCCCGGGCCGTGGGAAGCCGCTCGCCGCCAGGCACGTTCCCGCCGGGTGGTGTCGGCTCAGCTGCCGAGAAGACCGGGGCCCCCACCCCGCTCTCGCCGGCCCGCGCGGGAGCTTCGCCCCCGTCCGGGGTCCCGGAGGCCGTCGCAGGAGGAGCGGTGGCCACCACCTGGGCGGCGGGATGGGCGGCAGCGCAGCGTGAACAGCACTCCCACGCCCGCCACCAGCGACCGGCCGGGTCGGTGACCACGGCCAGCACCGTCGCCCCTCCGCACCGCCAGGCCGCGTCCGCGTGCCCCTGGGCGGCCCCCTCGGTATGCGCCTGGCAGCCTGCGGCCCGGCACGCGCACGCCGCCTCCCGTCGTGGTCCTGCGGCCGCCCGCAGATGAGCTCCCAGATGGGCAGCGGCGAACGACCGGCCCTGTGCGACGGAGCCCAGACGCCGCGGTGCGCAGGCGGGCCGGCTGCAGCTGACCTTCACCGCCATCACACCGCGCCCGGCGGCATCCAGTCGTACGGTCCACACCCGCCCCGTCACCCGCTCGCTCTCCACATCGGCCTGCGACATCAACCGCCCCTCTCCGCTCGACCGAACACCCGGAACTGCTGTCCGGCATCATCCGCCATCCGGCGGCCCCGGCGCAGGGCGCCGACCGCACGACGCCACGCCGTGACCACCCCATGCAGCCGGTCGACGCCCGGGCGGTGCCTCCCCGGCACGGCCCCTCGCCCGGGCGAAGCCCGGCCACCCGCCGCTCCAGAGTTCCGGCCGGGTCCTGCCCATGCCGTTCGACGATTCATGCCGATGCTCCGAGCCGATCACCCGTACGAGTACAGGGTTTCGATTTCTGTTCGGCATTGCGGGGAGGGCGAGGTGCGGTCAGCGCGGTCGCGTACCGACCGTCCTGTGCGCTGCCCGGACCGGCTGCCGGCAGAGATGTCCGCAGTGGCTCGACGTCCTTCACGGTGACGGCGGAAGCGTCATCGCCTCGGAACCGCACGGCGGACCGCACGGTCCCGCAGGGCACCTCTCCGAAGAAGAGGAGGAGCGGGCTCTCGCCGGACCGAACCGCCCGGGCCGGGGGCTCAAGGAGTTCGACCTCTCGGCCTTCCGAAGGCCGTGCGGGGTTCCTCCGGCCGGGATCCCTCGGCCGGTGACTCCGCTGACCGCCGCTCGTACGCTCATCACCCTGGTCGCGGCCGCGGTACGGCCGGTCAGGTCCGGACCGCGGCACGCAGGGCTCGCGCCAGCCACTCCAGCTCCTCGGTCGCGTCGGCAGACGCGTACTGTCCGCGCACGCGGGCGACGAGCCTGCGGTAACGCTCCGCACCGGCTTCGATCCCGGCCTCCAGGCACAACAGCACGGCGGCCCGATCGTCGTTCCCGAACAGCTGGGAGAGGACTTCGCCGGCTGCCGGCCCCTCAGCGGCGATCCCGCGTTCCCTGGCCGCCGCGACGGTCCCCACGACCTGCCTGGCCCACCAGATGGACGCCCCGGGGGGACGGCCCCGCCCCGGGACCGGGGTGCTCAGCTCCAGCATGGTGCGCATACGGGCACGGAAACCGGGGTCCCGCACCAGCTCGGCCAGGTCGATCCAGGCATCGACCTGCTCGGATGTGGGGTCGTCGGGAAGTTCGACACTGAAGGTGCGCATGCGGTCACGCAGGCGCGGGTCGATGTCCAGGCCGCCGAACACCTCCTCCTTGAACTCCTCGATGATCTGCCCGCGTTCGGCGGCGGAAAGCCGCGCCAACCGGTTCATCAGTGCTGTCTCCTCGGCGGTCGATCCACGTTTCGACACGGTGGACAGGACGGCCCGGCTCACCTTGAGGGAGCGGATCTGCGCGTCGAGCGCGGCCACGTGCGCGTCGGCGACCTCGGCGACCGTGGTGCGGCCGCTGAGGACGCGGCACACGGCATCGAGCCCGAGGCCCAGCTCCCGCAGGGTGCGGACCAGCTCGACCCGGGCCACGGACCCGGCGTCGTACAGCCGGTAGCCGCTCGCGGAGCGGGCCACGGGTGGCACCGCCCCTTCGTCCGACCAGAAGCGCAGGGTCCGCACCGGAATTCCGGTGCGGTGCGCGAGCCGGCCGATGGTGAGCGGATCGGGGCGTTCGTCTTCCATGGACAGATCCTGGACCCTCCAGCCGGTGGAGACTCAAGCGCCGGGGCGTACGAGCCGGTGGTTCTCGGTGGCGAGGGGTTCTCCGCCGCTTGCCCTGACACACCTGTGGGGCGGCAGCCGGGCAGGTGTGCGGGACGGGCACGCTCAGGGCCGACACGTCGCCCACCCCGTCCGCACGCCCGGCCGCGCGTCCCGCGAACGCCGCTCGGGCGGTCCGGCCACGGCGGCGCGTCCGGTCGGAGGGTTGCGGTGCGAGGCCGCGTGTGTCCGGCGGCGAATCAGCGCTCCGCCACAAGAATCACCTTGTGACGCTCATGCATGCACAGATCGCCCCGCCCGAGGGGCGCACCGCGGGCACCGACGTGCCCCTCCCAGGTTTCGCCGCCCGCACCCTCTCCGAACGGGACCGTCGTCTACTCGACCGCCGCGAGCACGTGCTGATCGGCCTGAGCCCCTTCAACGGGTACTACAAGCCCCCACTGATCCGCCGTCTGCTGGCCTGGTGCCACACCCGCTTCGAGCACCTTGACGTGTTCGTCCCCGGCTACGAGGCCGCGCACACGCTCACCAGTGCAGGCCTGGAACCCCGCGAGGCGGTCCACCGGGCCCGCCGCGCCACCAACCAACTGCGCAACGCCGCTCTGGGCGCCCTGCGCGACTGCGGCGTCGCCGAGGCCCACAGCCACGTCCACACCTGGACGACGCTGGCGAACCGTCCCGCGTACGCGCGGCTGCACGAACGGGTGCGGCGGGACTACGCACACGACCCTGTCATTCGCTTCGCCTGCCGGGAAACCGCGCGGGCGGCGGTGCGCACGCACACGTCCGAGGAGCCGAGCGAGCGGCAGATCGACGGGGCGGTCAGCTACCCGCTGGCCGAGCTTCCGCTGCTGCTGGACAGCCCCGCGATCTTCGACGTCGATTCGTCGGTGTTCGTGTACCACCGCGAGATGGAACCGTTCACGCCGCTGATCCTGGGACGCTCGGGCTCCGTGCGCCCCAGCGACGGGCAGGGGTTCGCGGTGCTCACGCCGGCCCTGCCCGGAGCCGGGCCGACCGAGAGGGGCGCCAGACCATGAGCCGCGCCGACGACTTCACTCCGCCGCTGGCCTACCCGTTCCTTCCGCCCGGACGGCTCGGCACCCCACCGCCCGCCATCGCGTGGGCACGCAAGCACCGCCCCGTGTGCCCGGTGATCCTGCCCAGCGGCACCCAGGTGTGGATGATCACGCGCAAGGACGACATCGGTTCCGTCTTCACCGATCCGCGGTTCTCCCGCGATCTGGTCCGCCCCGGCTGCCCCAGATTCGTCGGGGAGGACTTCACCGCGGTGCCCGGCGGCATCTTCAACGTCGACGGCGCCGACCACAGCCGTATCCGGCAGGTACTCGCGCCGCACTACACGCGGGGCGCCGCCGCCCGGCACGCCCCGATGATCGCCCAGCACGCGGAAGCGCTGCTCGACGCCATGGCGTCGGGTCCGGATCCGGCCGATCTGGTGGAGACGTACGCGGGCCCGCTGCCGCTGCGGGTGAGCTGTGACATCCTCGGCGTCCCGGTCCGGTCGCGCGCCGACTACCTGGACGCCTTCCGCACCCAGGCGAGCCTTGGCGTCACCGCCCTGGACGTCGAGGCGGCCACCGCGGCGACCATGGACCTGACCTCGCAGATCGTCAAGAACAAGCGCGCCAGGGGCGACACCTCCGGGCCGATCGGTTCGCTGATCGCGGCCGAGGCCGAAGGGGTGATCAGCGACGCGGAACTCCACGGCACCGTCTGCTATCTGCTCGTCACCGGCTCCGAGCCCCTCGTTCCCCCGCTGTCCGCGGGACCGGTCACCCTGATGCTCCACCGCAACCAGCTGGAACAATGCGTCGCCGACGAGAGGCTGTGGCCGCGGGCCGTGGACGAGGTGCTGCGCTACCACCACAACGGAGTCCTGGGTCTGCCCCGGATGGCCCTGGAGGACGTGACGCTGCACGGAGTGCGGATCCGGCGCGGGGAGGGCGTCTGCGCGCCGATGCTGGGCGCCACCTGGGACCCACGGCACTACCGCCATCCGGAGAAGTTCGACATCCACCGGGCGGAGGACGCCACCGCCACGTTCGGAGCGGGCCCGCACTTCTGCCTCGGCGCCTCCTTCGCCCGGGTGTTCCTCACCACCGCCTACGCGGCGCTGTTCCGCCGGTTCCCCGGCCTGTTCCTGACCGTCGCCGAGGACGACCTGCCGTGGCAGGACGACCTGGTGCTGTCCCGTCCGGCGAAGGTTCCGGTCTGCTGGTGACGTGCCGGGAGGTGGTGTGACGTCGCGTGCCGCGGTCGGCCGGCCCGGCCCCACCGGTCCGCGGCGGCACGGTCGGTCACGGGGCGGGCGTGGCTTCCGCGGGCCGGGGCACGGGCGACGCGGCGGGGGCGGGCGGCCTGTCGGCGGCCGGCGCGAGTCCGGCCAGGCGCGGCACAAGGTCGCCCGGCTGAGGCATCGAGGCGATCTCCAGCCGCACCCGTTCGCAGGCCCGGTGCACGGCCGGGTCGTCGAGCACACGCTCCAGCGCGTCGCGCACCTCGCGCACCCCGGGCCTGGTGCGGGGGATCGCGACGCCGATGCCCGCGTCGCTCACGGCCTGTGCGTTGAGCGGCTGGTCGGCGACCTGCGGAATGACCAACTGCGGAACGCCCTGGGCGCAGGCCGTGAACGTGGTGCCTGACCCCCCGTGGTGGATCAGGGCCGCACAGCCCGGCAGCAGCGCGCTCAACGGCACCCAGCCGACCCGCCGGACGTTGGCGGGCAGCGGCCCGTCGGTACCGGTGGCGGAGCCGGTAGCGAGGACGACCTCGGCTCCGGTGGGTTCGAGCGCCGCCAGGACGGCGTCGAGGGTGGGTCCCATGCCGTGCTGGTCGAGCACCGACCCCCAGGTCACGCAGACCCGGGGGCGCACCGCTCGCCGCTGGAGCCAGCCGGGCAGGACGCCGCCACCGTTGCACGGCACGAAGCGCAGGGGCCACCCGTTCCGGCCCGCCCCCTCCGGACGCAGGCTCGGCGGGCACACATCGAGCACGGCGGCCGACGGAGCGGGCCGCTCCGGATGCAGGCCGGGGAAGTCGGGGTGGGGCAGACCGATCCCGACCCGTACCGAGGGCACCCCGGCGCGGGAGGCGGCGAGCTGACCGCCGCACAGGAACGTGGTGTACAGGACGAGATCGCCGCCCCAGTCCCGGATCACCCTGGCGGTCCGGTCGACGGTGCAGGCCACCAGGTGCAGCAGCAGGTCGTCCGGTCGGTCCGTGTCCTCTCCCGGATCCGCGAACCGCCGCCAGGCGGAGGAGAGGTCGTGTCCGTCGGGACGCGTCTCCATCTCACGTGCGGCGAGCCGCCGGTACGCGGCGTACGCCTCGCCGTCGTCCGACACGTCGACGGCGGCGAACCCGAGGCGCTGCGCCATGTCGAGGCTGGGACCGGTGGTGGCGACCAGCACCTGGTGACCCGCCGACACGGCGGCCCACGCCACCGGAACCGCAGGCAGCAGGTGCCCCATTCCGGGTGCGGCTGCGACGACGATGCGCACGTCGAACTCCTTGGGGAGGGGAGGGACGGGGGTGCGGTATGAGAGCACCGTAACGCGGCAATCTATCAAGAGTCCGGATATGCCGTTTTAGGACTGCTATGCAGGCTTCGTTCAGTTCCCTGCGCGCGAGGAGCGCCGATGTCGCCGTCCAACCACCGCGTTCCGACTCTTCCGTCGCTCACCGGGCTGCGGTTCGCCGCCGCCTTCGGGGTGTGGCTGTCGCACGCCGCGTTCCTGAACCCCGCGCCCTGGGGGCAGGCCCTGCCGGTGCTGATCGCCCTCGGCCCGGCAGGGGTCTCGCTGTTCTTCGTCCTCAGCGGCTTCGTGCTGACCCGTTCGGCGAGACCTGATGACACCCCGCGCGCCTTCTGGCGCCGACGCGCCGTCAAGGTCTACCCGGGGCACCTGACCGCATGGGCCGCCGTCACCGCGCTCACGGTCGCGGCGGGCCTCGCCGGCGCCTTCACCCTGACGGACTTCCTGCCGGGGATCCTGCTGGTGCAGACCTGGCTGCCCGTTCCCGACCACCTCATGGCCGGGAACATCATCTCCTGGTCGCTGTGCTGCGAGGTCTTCTTCTACCTGATGTTCCCCCTGCTGCTGCGCCTGGTGAACCGCATCCCCGCTCACCGGCTCACGGCTGCCGCGATCGGCGCGGCCGCGGTGGTCTGGCTGTGCCCCGTCGTCTCCTCCGTCTTCGACGGCCCGCGGCTGCCCGGCTTTCCGCTCGAACTGCCCGCCCACCAGACGTGGTTCGTCTACTTCTTCCCACCGTGCAGGCTCCCCGAGTTCGTCCTCGGCATGCTCCTCGCCGCCGGACTGCGTTCCCCCGTCGCCCCGCCGCGCCGGGCCGGCGTCCGCGCCGCCGCGGCGCTGCTGCTCGGCGCCCTGACGGTCGGCACCCTGGTCCTGCCACCGGCCTTCACCTTCGCCGCGGCCGGGATCATCCCGACGGCGCTGCTGATCCGGTCGACGGCGGTGTCGGACCTTCACCACGCCCCCTCCCTGCTGCGAACCCGTGTGATGCTCTTCCTCGGCGAGATCTCCTACGCGTTCTACCTGACGCACACCTGCGCACTGCTGGCGGTCCACCAGGGCCTGCGGCTTCTGGGGCAGAAGGACTTCGGGCCGCTCGCGATGTGCTGTGGTCTGATGGCCTCGGTGGCGTTGGCCTGGCTGTTGTACATCGCGGTCGAACGGCCGTGCATGCGCCGCTTCGCGGAGCCCGGCGGCATGAGGAGGCAGCGGCTCGCGGCGGCGGCACCGACGGGCCGACCGGTGGCGCCCCACTGACCGCCCGGTGAGCCCGGGCCGCCCCGGCCGCCGATGCAGCCACCCCGGGCGGCCGCCTTCCCGGGCGCCGGGCGTTGGGGCGGGGGAACGGACGCTCTCGGCGGGGGAACGGACGCTCTCAGCGGGCGCGACAATAGAGCCATGGTCATGGCAAGGCGCTTGTATGCCTCTTCTCCCGTCGTGGACGGTCTGCCGTTGCTGGCGGAGCCGGAGTTCTGGGCCGCACATCTGGCCGACCTGTACGACGGCGCGCTGGTGGAGTCCTTCGGTGTGGATGTGGCGGACGTCGAAGTCATGCTGGACCGCCTGGCCGACAAGGCCGCCTGGCCGATGTTCCGCATCCCGCTCGCGGGCGGACACACCGTCCTTGTGCACTACAACAACGGTGAGGAGTACACCTCCACGGACTTCTTCCTCGTGCACCCCGCCTGGCGGGCGAACGAGCTGGTCCTGGCCAGCACCGACGCGGACCGGATCGGCCCGGGCCTGTGCTGGGCCGAGCTCGCCGCACTCCTCGACGCCCCGGGGGACGGGGAAGGCGTGACCGACCCGCATGCCCGGCTGCTCCTGCTGCTGCCGGTCCTGGGCGACACGAACGTCCCGGCGGGAGCCGTCACCCGGGTCCAGGAGGCGCTCGTCGCCCAGGGCGCCGCCCACGCCTGTGAGCCACTGGCCCGCCGGCTCCTCAAGGGCCACCCCATGTGGGGAGCCGCCCCCTGGTCGTACGACGGGGACGAGCGCGCCTGGATCTGCGAAGGTGCGCACAGCCCTCGCAAGACGCCACTGGGCGATCACCTCCCGGCCTCGCACCGCACGGCGCTGGAGGACTGCCTCACGCCGTGGGAGGCCTGACCCAGGCGGCACCGGCCGTACCTTTCCGGCAGGCCGGTCACGAACCGCCCGCTTGCCCCGTCCTGGCGCGGCTGGGCCCTGTTGCCCGCGGCCCCGGCGGATCGGCCGTCCAGCTTTGCGCGCTCCGCTGGGCAACCGCACGCTCCGCGACGGGATCAGAGGCACGGCACGGTGGCCGGTGTCGCACGGTGGCCGGTGTCGCGGCAACGCCGACCAGCGGGCCGCGGACAGCGCACCGAAGGGCGGGAGGGTGGCCCCGGCGGCGAAGCCTGCCGACATCAGGGGCACCGCGGGCGCTCCCGGCACGGCCAGTGCGACCAGGGCGGCGATCGCTCCGGCGTGGGCGCACAGCGGAGGGATGAGGACGCGCGGCTGTCCGAAACGGTCCATGAGGGGAGCCGTTCGCGGGCCCAACAGGGTCTCCGCCACTGCGAACGAGCCGACGACCAGGCCGGCCACCCCGAAGGACCCGTACGTGGCATGGATCAGCCAGACCATGCCGAGACCCGCCATGGCCACCCCGACCCGGGCCGGAGCCGCGGCAAGGAAGAAGGCCGCCGCGCCGGGTGTCCGCAGGACAGAACGGTAGGACGCGCTTCCGGTCCCAGCCACATGGTGGAGCGAATCCCCCGAGGGACGGCGGACATCCGGTGCGGACCGACGGAACCAGTGCCGTGGTGTCACGGCGAACCTTCCGCTGCCGGGTGGGACGGTCCGGGGGAGCGCCGCCCGTCGCGGGCACGGCCCCGGCCGCCAGGAGTCGCCCATGGTGACGCAGAACGGGCGGAATCGAAGCGCGCGTCGGCGTCGGCTCCAGCGCCGGCAGAAACGTTGAGTGCTGAGATCGGGGATTCGAGATCGACAGGCGGACAGGGCAGAAGGAGACACTGGCGGCGGTGCGGGGCGGAAGGAAGACCGCCCGGAGAAAGGGCCCGCCGCGACGTCAAGCGTCCGAACGGCTGACGGCACACCCTGAGCGGCCCGCGAGCCAGACGGCGATCCGCTCCTTGAACTCGCGGTCGACGTAGGGACTGTCGCGAAGCCCGATCCCCTCCAGATACCGCAGGATGTTCTCCGATCGGTCCGGGTGGCGCACCGCGATCACGTCGACGCCGATCTCGCCCGTCGAGGCCTTGACGTACACGCTGCCGTCGAGAGCCATCATGGCGAAGCCCGGACGGCCCGCGTGTACGCCCAGGAACGCCGATGCCGCGCCCCGGCCCATGATGTCCCAACGGTCCAGGAGGCGGACCCGGGCCCAGAGGTACGGCGCGGTGCGGCTGCCGCTGTACGGGTCGCGCAGGGCGGCCTGGTGCGTGCGGGTGCCCTGGGGGAGCTGGACGAGGAACTCGCGCCGGTCATCGAGGAGTCCCGAGGAGACGGCGAGGTCGTACCAGTCCTCGTTGAGCCGCTCGACGAGCCGTGGGGTGTCGTACCGGTGGGAGAATCCGCCGGCCATGTCCTCGGCCCGGTATCCGGCGACGAACGGCATCGTGCCGTCCGGCACGGCGTCCGGGATCACCTCCAGGCCGGCCCGCCGCAGCGGCCGTAACACCTTGCGGTCGCGCTCCTGGATACCCACAGGTCAGTGTTCTACCAGGGCCGGCACGCCGAGGAAAACCGGCCCGGGCCCGCACCGGCACGCGGCTGTGGACGGTCGACGCCGACCGGCCCCCAGGCTGTTACGGCGGCGAGCCCGCCCAGAACCGGCAGATCGCCGCCGGCCGCGCGGTGTTCGGCCACGCGGTGTTCGGCCGCGGGGGAGCGACTCGGCGGCACCGGCACCCTCACGCCGCGGCAGCCGGCCCATGGGCTCGTCGTTCGGCACAACACGGTGCGCGCGGAGTTCGCACCGGGCCGGATCGCCGTGCACGAGAAGTGGTACCGCGCCGACGATGCCCCCCGCTGTCCCAGCGGCGACGCCACCGCTGTCCGGACCCGTGGAGGCGACCGGCTCACACCCGGCGATCCCCGCATCACCTCGTGAGCGCCGTGCGGCCGGCGGGGCACCGGCGCGGGAAAGCGCGTCCACGCGGCGAAGTGGACGCTGCTGCCTGGCCGGACAGGTCCCCCGACGGCTGTCACGGACCACGCCAACGCCCCGACCAGGAACGGCCCGGGCCGGCGCGGGACACTGCCGGCGGAGGGACGGGTCCGCGTGGTTCACGCCGACCCGCCCGGCCTTCTCAGCTGACGGCGCCGACCAGCAGTTTCGCGGCCTGCATCGCTCCGTCGATGCGGACCGTGCCGGCCACGGTCTTCGCCCGGGCGGCGGTTTCGGGAGCCAGGGCCGTCCCGAGCGCGGCCGACAGGGACTCGACGGTGGGCACCGGACCGTCGTGGGCCACGCCGATGCCCAGCTCGGCCACCCGGCCGGCCCAGTACGGCTGGTCAGCCAACTGGGGCACCACCACCTGGGGAGCGCCGGCCCGAGCGGCCGTCGTCGTCGTACCCGCGCCGCCGTGGTGCACGACGGCGGCCACCCTCTCGAACAGCTGCTGGTGGTTGACCTCGCCGACGGCGAAGCAGTCGTCCCGGTCGTCGATGAGGCCCAGATCCGCCCAGCCACGCCCGACGAGGACCCGGCGGCCCTTCCCGCGGACCGCCTCGATGGCCACTCGGGCCGCGTCCTCCCCCGCGCGCACGGCCATGCTGCCGAAGCCCACGTACACGGGTGGCTCGCCGGCGTTCAGGAAGGCCACCAGCTCCGCCGGGAGCGGCCGATCGTCCGGCAGCACCCACGCGCCGGTCTGTACGACGTCGAGGTCCGGCGTCTCCAGCCACGGGTCCAGCGCAGGGTCCGTCGCCAGCCACGGCCGGTCGCCGAAGGCGTAGTCGCGGACCCCGTCCACCGGGGGCAGGCCGATCGACGCCCGGCAGGTGTTGAGCGCCTCACCGAACAGCGCGTCGATGCTCCGGGCGTCCAGTTCCCACAGTGCCCGGTTGTCGGACACCTCCGGCGGGAACGGCCGCCCCGGGTACGCCAGCGGCGGGCGCTGCGGCGAGGGCAGGGTCAGCTGCTGGAAGATCACGGACACGCAGCCGATGCCCAGCTTCTCGGCCACCGACCGAGCCCCGGCGATGGCCGGCATCGCCCCCGTCGCCACCAGCACGTCGCACCCCTCTGCCGCCGGGGGTATTACCTCGAACTGACTGGCAATCAGTTCGGCCGCACGCTGGGGCAGATTGCCCTTCGACGGCGGCGGTGCCCCGGTCGTCAGCGCGCGCGCCGACTGCCCGACACCCACCATGGGTACGCCGACCCCGGCCAGCCGCTCCGCGAAGTCCTCGTCCGGCGGCGCGCACACCCGCACCTCCGCGCCGAGTTCCCGCAACCGCACCGCGAGTCCCACCAGTGGTTCGACGTCCCCACGTGACCCATACGTCGACAACAGCACACGCACTTCGTGCCTCTCCTCTTTCCATGGTTCCCTGGTCAGGCACCCCATCATGAGGTACGGCCCGGAGTGATGACCGTCCGGACCCGTTCACGGCGGGTGGAGGGCTCCCGGCCGGTCGCGCCGGCATCCACCGTGACGGTCCAGGTGCCGGGTCCGGTACTGCCCGGCTGGAGGTCAGGCCGGTCATGGTGGCGTTCGGGCAGATGGTGACATCGTCGGTCGGGGGAGTGATGACACGTACGCCGTGTTCCCGTCCCGGCCGGTGCCGAAGCCGTCGTCGGTCATGGCCGCCTTCGAGCCGAGTGGGTGCGGATTCTCGCGACGCGCGAGCGGGCCCCCCTGACCGGGGGACCCGCCTGACCTCTGCCCCTGCCGGCTGTTCACATCCGACGCAGTGCCGAGCGGCCCGCGAAGCGCGCCGAGTCGCCCAGTTCCTCTTCGATCCGGATCAGTTGGTTGTACTTCGCCGTGCGGTCCGAGCGGGAGAGCGAGCCGGTCTTGATCTGACCGCAGCCGGTCGCCACCGCCAGATCCGCGATGGTGGTGTCCTCCGTCTCGCCCGAGCGGTGCGACATGACAGCCGTCCAGCCCGCCTCGTGGGCCGTGGCCACCGCGCCCAGTGCCTCGGTCAGGGTCCCGATCTGATTGACCTTGACCAGCACCGAGTTGCCGACACCGGTGCGGATGCCCTCGCGCAGCAGAGTCTCATTGGTGCAGAACACGTCGTCGCCGGTGAGCTGGCAGCGGTCGCCCACGCGGGCGGTCAGCTCGCGCCAGCCGTCCAGGTCGTTCTCCGCCATCGGGTCCTCTACGGAGACGACCGGGTAGGCGTCGATGAGCTTGATGAGGTGGTCGGCGTGCTCGGAGGGAGTGCGGCGCACCCCCTCGCCCGCGTAGTCGTACACCCCGTCGCGGAAGAACTCCGACGACGCGGGGTCCATGACCAGGCCGATGTCCGTACCGGGGCGGTAGCCGGTGCGCTCGATGGCGGTCATCACGAAGTCGAGCGCCTCCTCGGCGGTACGCAGCGCGGGCGCGAAGCCCCCCTCGTCGCCGACGCCCGTGGAGTGACCGGCGGCCAGCAGATCGCGGCGCAGGGTGTGGAAGATCTCGCTGCCCATGCGGACGGCCTCGGCGAAGGTCTCCGCGCCCACGGGCGCGATCATGAACTCCTGGAAATCCAACGGATTGTCGGCGTGGGCGCCGCCGTTGACGATGTTCATCATCGGCAGCGGCAGGAGGTGGGCGTCGGCGCCGCCGAGGTAGCGGTAGAGGGGCCGGCGGTGGGCCGCGGCGGCGGCCTTGGCGGCGGCGAGGGAGACGCCGAGTATCGCGTTGGCGCCCAGCCGGGACTTCGTGGCGGTGCCGTCGAGGGCGACCAACGCGGCGTCGAGACCCGTCTGGTCCGCCGCGTCCCGGCCGCGCACGGACGCCGCGATCTCCCCGTTGACGTGGGACACCGCGCGGTCGACGCCCTTGCCGTGCCAGCGCGTGAAGTCGTCGTCGCGCAGTTCCACGGCCTCCCGGGCACCGGTGGAGGCGCCGGAGGGGACAGCCGCGCGCCCCAGGGAACCGTCCGCCAGGACGACGTCGACCTCGACCGTGGGGTTGCCCCGGCTGTCGATGATCCGGCGGGCGGTGACGGTCTCGATGGTGGCGTTGACGGTTCCGGCGGCCTTTGCGGACATGGAAGGTCCTTCCCGTTGTCGTGTGCCGTGGCTTCGGCTGCGACGACGTTGGCGCTGAGCCCGACAGAAAAACCATACAGCAATGCTGATCAGTTTGGCTGTTCAGCGTTGCTGTGCAGGTCAGGTGCACGGCTCTGCCGACCAGCGGGGTAAAGTGCCCTATGCCCACCTCGGAAGCCGCCGCCATCGCCGCCGAACTGCGCACGGCGATGGGCAAGCTCACCCGACGCGTCACACACGAGGACCGCATCCCGCTGGGTCAGGTCGCCGTGCTCGGTGCACTCGACCGCCACGGCGCCATGACCACCAGCGACCTCGCCGCCGATCAGCGCGTACGCCCCCAGTCGATGGCCCGGGCGGTGGGGCTGCTCATGGAGCAGAACCTGATCACACGCCGGGCGCATCCCACGGACGGCCGCAAGTCGCTGGTCGAGCTGTCGGACGCGGGCCGGGCCGCCCTCGAAGCGGAGCGCGGCCGCAGGGTCGGTTGGCTCGCGCAGGCCATTGAGGCCGAACTCACGGATGAGGAGCGGACATTGCTGGCACGGAGCGCCGCCCTGCTGGAGCGGCTCGCCACACGCCACTAGTCTCGCCACATCGCTGAGGGGCGCATCCCGGATCTGCGGGCGGACCCGGCCCGGGCGCTGAGGATCAGCGGCGTGGCCGTCGTGCCGGCCGCCTTCCTCTCCCTCGCTTGGGGGCCGCGGATCTCGGCGCTGCTGATTGCGCACGGAGCGCCGGACGCCGACCCGGTCCGCCGTTGGGCAACACGCTGCAGGCGTTCGGGCTCGGGCTCATCCCGTTCTCCGCCCAGCACCCGCTGTTACGCGGCTTCTGTGCCCTCGGGGGCACCCGCACTCCGTTTTTCACGGCGGCCTGGATCGCGGTCGTGAACATTGCCCTGGCCACCCGCCTGTCATCTGCTGCCGCCCGCCCGGTGGGCGGCAGTCGGCATGGCGGGCGCCCACACCCTCCTACGCGGCCGGCCTCACGCCTCACCGCGATCCTGCCGCGCAGGCGGCCCTGGGGCACCTCCTCCTTGCCCGGGAGTGAAGATCAATGCGTTGCGTCGCCTGCCCGGGGTGCGTTGAGTCCAGGTGAACGACGCGAGGAGGCGTGCTTCCGGGCTCTGACCCGGGTGCCGTCGTGGCGACCGCGGCAGGTGCGGACCCAGAACACGTCCACCTGCGGCTTCATGGGATTCCGTTCCGTCCGGGGCTCCGTGCCCTGGTCCGTGACGGCGCCGGCTGGCGGGCTGAGATGTCGGCATGCCGTCGAGGCCCGGGGGGCGCTCCCGCTCGCGCCGGGCCTTGTGTCACCGGCCCTGCTCGTGAGCGGGGGAGGCGTCTTGCGGCAGGTGGAAGTAGACGGTGCCCGACCACCAGGGGCCGTGCTCGGTCGCCTCCGACTCGATCACCACGTCCTGGATGTCGGCAGGGCCCAACGACTCGACGGAATCGGCCAGCCGTCGCAAGAGGGCCGGAACACTGTCACAGCCCGGGCCGGCGGGATTGGCCTGCGAGAAATGGCGCACGGTCCATTGCTTCGGGATGTCGCTCATGTGCAGATCGTAGGACCTGCCGTTCGGGGCCCGGGCGGAATCCGAACGGCAGGCCACAACCGCGTGGTGTTACAGCGGCCGGTGAGGGCGCCGGCCCACCCCTGAGCCCGTGTCGCGGCCGGCCGTGCCCTTCCTTCGGCGCCCGTGCCTGCCATGGCCGGACCCGGTCAGGTGGTGCCGATCAGGCCGCGAGCGCGGCCGGCCCGGGTGCTGGGCGATGGCGCGCCGTGACGGCGTGGTGCGCGGCAGCACTCGCCGACCGGATCTCGCTCGGAAGGCGGAGGGGGGCCAGGTGGAAATGGACACCCCGACTGCACGGGCTGTGAGAAGCCCCCGCCACTTGCTCGGCGGGCGGCTGCCGTCGGGGACCCCGGAGGGCGCCGGGCCCCGGCCGAGCGGTCCTACGCCGCCGCAGCCGGACGCCGCCCGCCGGTCGGCCGAGCGCCTCACCGAGGCCGGCTCCGGCCACCCCCGGGGCCGGGGTGTGGCGCAGCGGCGCCAGGGGCAGCCGCGAGGGCCTCGACCCGGCCCGGTCGTGTTCCCGAGCCGGTCGCGGAGATCAGCACCGGCACTGCCATCACACGGCATCCGGTGCCGCGCCCGCGCTTCGTCCGGCTGCGCCTGGACTTCACCCTCGCCGACGTACCGCCCTTCGGGGAAGGTACCCGGCCCTCCGGCGGCAGGCGCCCTGTGTCCGTAAAGGTTGACCAGTGCAAGGATCTTTGGGCACGCGGGCACAAAGGCGCCCATCGGCTCTGGAGGCGGAGGTGGGCAGGCGACGCTGCCCGTCGGAGCGTTATCCCCCTTTTGCACCGATATCCTAGGGACTGTGATCGAGTCTGTACGGATGCGGCTCCGTCGGCGCTACGGTCGGGGGTCGCTTGTGCGGCTGTCGCCGGTCGTTCTGACCATCGTCATCGCCAGCCTGGCCTATGCCACTCCGCCGGACATGGCCTTCAGCCGCCTTCTGCCCGCCGCGCCGGCCCTGGCCGCCGCCATGTGGCCGGTCCTGCCCACCGTCCTGCTCGGGACGGTCTGCCTCTTTCTCATGATCGGCCTCAGCCTCGTCTTTCCCGATCTCGGAACCTGGTGGACGGCCGCGGGGATCATCGCGGTAACCGTGGCCGCCGCGTACGGAAGCCATGTCCGGCTGCAGCGGGAGCGCACTCTCTTCCAGGTGCGGCTCGTGGCCGAGGCGGCGCAACAGGTGGTGCTGAGCCCCATGCCGCGCCGCTTCGGGGACGTCGAGATCGAGTCCCTGTACCTCGCCGCCGCGGCGGAGGCCCGCATCGGCGGGGACTTCTACGAGGTGGTCGATACGCCGTACGGGGTCAGGCTGCTCATCGGTGACGTACGGGGAAAAGGCCTGCCGGCGGTGGGGGCGGCCGCGGCGATCGTCAACGCTTTCCGGGAGGCGGCCTACGGCGAGGCCGACATGATCGACGTCGCACGCAGGATGGACGCCAGCAGTACCCGGTACAACGCCGCCTTTCCCCCCGACGGGCCGATGGAGCGCTTCGCCACCGCCCTTCTCGTCGAGATCCCGCGCGGGGGCAGACGTATCGACATCCTCAACTGCGGACACCCCCCGCCGCTGCTCCTGAACCACAGGAAGCTCCGTGTCCTCGAGCCCGCCACCCCCTCGCCGCTGCTCAGCCTCGCGGAGCTCATCGGCGATCACTACAACGTCGACACCTTCGACTTCGCCCCTGGCGACCTGCTGCTCCTCTACACCGACGGGATCGCCGAAGCCCGCGCCCATGACGGCGAGTTCTTCCCGCTGGCGGCCTGGATGCGCCGGCAACCCCCGACGCCGCCCGGCGAACTGCTCACGGCTCTTCACCGCGACCTCCTCCGCTACAGCAGACGCCTTGACGACGACATCGCCGCCCTCGCCGTACGGCTGTGCGAGCCCTGAGGTTCGGAGTCCCGGTGATGTCCGTGCCCGCACCACTCGACTTCGACGGCACACGCTCATGATCCGGTGACATCGGGCAGCCGGTCGCCCCGTCCGCTCCCGCGTGCCCGCATGACACAGAAATCGAACATGCGATCTAATATTCGCATGGACTCCACCACTGCTTTCCCCCGCGACCTGCTGCAGGCCCAGCACGACTGGAACACCGCCTACCGCGCCCTCGCCACACCCCGTCCGGCCCACAACACGACGCTGCGCCGCCGACTGCTCCGCCTGTCCGCGCAGCTCTGGTGGCACCCCTACTGGAGGACCGTCCCTTCCGTCCCGGCCGCGCGCGTGGAGCTGCGCGAGGCCGTCCGCACGCACGAGGCGCTGAAGGCCGCGTGAGGCAGGGACACCCCACCGCGCACCGGACGGAGACACCGCGGCCGCTGCGTGAGTGGATCGCGGACCACCGCCAGGCGTCCCCGATCCACCGGCGGGCACTGTTCTCGACCTGTCCGGCCCGGGGGCGGCCGCCTACCAGCCCGCCCGGCTGGAGGAGCGGGCATTGACCGGCCGCAACGAGCGGCGCTCGCGCTCCCGCCTGGGCGGCTGACCGAACGCCGGGCCCCGGAGCGAGTCGGCCGATGCTGCGGGCAGTGTGCCTCCGCCACCTTGACGTCCCAGGTCAAAGGGTTGGCGCTACCGATGCCCGGGGCGCTCACGCGGGTCTTTGATGACCCGCGACCACCTCCTCAATCCCCTCCGTCGCATCGCGCGGCGAGAGAGGCGTCCGGCACGCAACCCCCGGCGGCACGGGCCCGCCGGTACTCGGCCAGGTCCGCGTCGAGCGCGCACACTCCCACGTCGGCATGCGGGTACTGCCCGACGGCACCACCCGGGCCGCCCCACCATGGCCGCTCAGCCGCTCAGCCGCTCCGCTGCCCAGCCCCCCAGCCGCCACGGCCGGGCAAACGGGCAGCATCATCGACCGGCTCGCCGCCGCCAGGCAGCCGTCCGCTCCCACTTCGATACGGCCTTTCGGCCTGACCCGCCTCGGCGGGGAGCGCACGTGCGCGACGCCTTCCGGACCCGGCCCGCCCCTGCCCGGCAGAGGCGAGGCGCACCAGCGCCAGATGGCCCGCCAGGCAGGCTTCCGGGGCTGACGCAAGCCAGTCCTCCTCGCGGGATGAGCGGGATGAACCCTTGCTCGCGGCGCGATAGATTACGGCCGACACGAGAGAAGAGCTCGCATGGACTCCCGCATCCCGCGGCTGCGACGCAAACTGGCACGCATCCCCTACATGCCGAACCGAAGCCACTCCTTCGGCGAGGAACGACACGAATTCCGTCTCGGCCCCCGCTTGCCCAGCGCTCGGGTGGATGTCTTCGAAGCCGAGCATGACGTCGAACTCCCGCAGGCGTATCGCGATTACCTCACGAACATGAGCGGCAGCGGTGCGTCCCCGTACTACGGACTGATTCCGCTGGAAGCCTGCGCCCTCTTCACGATGAACCCAAAAGCTCCCGACAGGGTCACCAGAGGGTTCCGCCGGGCCTACCGCCCCACACACGACGGTGACCTCTTCCTGCATGTCATCGAACGTGGCTGCAGTGATCTCGTCCTCGTAGGCGTATCAGGCCCTCTCACCGGGCGCATGCTCATCGGCAACGCCGACGGCTTCTGGGGTCCGAACGTCTCCTCGGCCCCGGACTTTCTCGCCTGGTACGAACGATGGCTCGACCACATGGCAGCCGGACTGGACAACCCGGCCCTGCTGCTCACGTCGCCGCGGCTCCACGCCCACCCGAATCGGTACCGTCCGGCTTCGAAGACCTGACCGCCCGCGGGTGCTGCTCACCGGGCCAGGGCCTGGCCTCGACGGGGTTCACGCCGCTCCGCACCAAGGAGGACGCGGCTGGGGGGGGTGACCCCTCTGCCCCGGGACCAGGTGGCCGCCCGCCCAACCCGTTCGCCCCAAGGGTGCTTGGTGCCTCCCGGCACCGGGTCCTGTGACGTGCACCCGCACACCACCGCGCAGTGTTCGGCATCGCGGGGGCATCATCAAGGGGTCTCATGCGCTCGCCCGTGCGGCTTCCCCACGCCCGTCGCCCCGATGGCCGGGACGGTCCGCGCCTGAACGCTCCGCTTCACACCCCGTCGACGCCGGCGTCGCGGGAGCACGGGGACGGGCCCTGGACACCGGCCAGAAGTCCAGCCGGATGCGTCCATCACATGGCTGTCCTCGACCATGTGGAGCGACGTCGTGTCGCACACTGAGCGCTGCGGTCGGCCAGTCGGGCAAGGGCGGCGCGTTCACACCGTCCGCCCGGTCGATCTCGCTGTCAGTGCCCTGTGCAATTATGCGTACGCGTCCCGGGGTGTGGGCCGCGGTCTGCTGATTGCCAGGGGGTTGGGGATGGGCGCGGGTACGGAGCCGGACAACTCGTCCAGGTCGGACGAGGAGTGGGAGCGGTTTCTGCGCGAGTCGGTGGCGGGTGCCTCCGACGCGCCCAAGGAGCCGTCGGCGCGGGCTCGCGAGGAGGCCGGGCGGCTGCGCGCGGAGCCCGGCCGTGGCGTGGAGGGCTGGCGCGGGTACACGCCCGCGCGGCCCGAGCGTCGCAGGGGCTGGTATGTGGTCGGGCTGCTCGCCTCGCTGGTGCTGCTGGTGGTGGCGCTCGCGCCGGGACGGATAGTGGGCCTGTTCGCCGGCGACGACCCCGACTCCCCGACGCCGGCGGCCGAGACCGCCCGCCCGACCCAGGCGCCCCCGGTGGAGGCCGCCCAACGCCCCACCATGGACGAGCCGTTCCGCGGCTCGCCTGCGGCGAGCTGGGCGGGCGGAGCGGCGGGGATCACCGTGCCGAAGGCCGGGGCGGTCGGCTGGATGAGCGCGGCAGAGGTCGAGCGGGCCCTCGCCCGCAGCCGGGACTTCGTCGTCGCGTCCGGCCTGGACCGCGGGGTGTTGCGGGGCGAGCGCCCCGAGAAGGCGATCGCACTGATCAACCCGCATCAGAAGGACGTCCAGTCCCTTCTGAACACCGCTTTCCGAAACCCGAGCGAGAAGAACGACCCCCTCCTCCTCTTCAGCCGCTTCCAACCCTCCCGCACCCGTCTGGTTGGCGACGTCGTGAAGACCCGGGGCCGGCTCACCTACCGGGAGGGCGAGCGCGGCGCGCTCCAGGTGACCGCCGACGTCACCTTCGTCTACCCGGTCACCCGCGCGGACGCGGGCGGCGACGACGAGGTCGTGCGCACGATCGTCCGGCGCGAGCTGGTCCTGAGCTGGGACGACCCCGACAAGGTGATCACCGAGCCAGGCACGTTCTCGATCGTCTCGTACAAATACGACACGACCAACGGCGGCTGCGGAGCCTCCACTGGCTACTTCACCCCTCCCTTCGGCACGGACCGCCGGGCGGACGAAGACGGCACGGAGGTCGACCCGTACGACCGCAGCGTGCCGGTCGGGCGGGGTGGCTCGACCGGGGACGAGTGCGGGAGGGCGACGCGGTCATAGGCCGTACGGCGTGCTGACCATGCCCCGGCCCGAGCCCTGGGGACACGGCTGTCGGAACCGTTTGGCACGCACCACCTGGCCGTCCGCGGCGTCCGGATCTCGGCAGAGGTCATGCGGCGGTGCAGAGCCGAAGGCATCCACCCCTACGGCGACCGGCCGGCGACCGGCGTCCTCGCCATGGAACGCCGGACCTCGACGTCGCCGTCACCACCGCCCGCCACCCGCTTCCCGCTTCCCGGCAAAGGGTGGCCCGCTCCCGAGCCGTGGCGTCGGACCGAGGAGGAGCTCAGGACCTGGCGTACCAGCCGTTCACGCCGCTGCCCTCCGACGGGTCGTACGACTGGTGCAGCCCGAGCAGCGCGGCCACCAGCCGGGGGTCCCAGCTCCCGTCGAGGACCCGGTACTCGTCGGCGACCCCCCGGAAGACCAGGTGCGCCCGGCGTGAGGAGTCGCGCCAGATCACTCTGCGCGGCTTGCCGAAGGCGTCGTCGCCCTCGCCGAGCAGGGACAGGATCAACCACACCAGGCTCACGGGCAGGCCGACCGGCCACCACACCGCCCACCAGAACAGGCGCCCGCGGAAGCCGCGTACGGAGTGTCCGGTCACCGACTCGACGGTCCACCGCGCGCGGGCGCCGCGCAGGGCGCGTCCGCGCCGGTACGTGATCCGGCCCAGCGGGGCGCCGTACGGGTCGTCGACGCGGTACACGGCGGGGCGTCCGCTCCCGCGCGAGCCCGTGTCCTCCGTCGACACCCGGGCCATCGCGCTCTGGTCCTCGCCGACGATGTCGAAGGTACGGGCGGAGGGGTGCGCGGCACCGGCGTGGTCGTCGGGCACACGGCGGAGCAGCCCCATGGCGATGTGCCCTTCGTGTCCCGCGCCGTCGCCGTGGCGGACGACGACCGGCAAGGACGCCCCGTACCGCACGTTGTACGTCATCCGCCCCTGGGTCACGCTCTGTCCTTCCCCCCGCGTCGCCGCACGGCGGCGCTTCCGACCCTGATGATCTCATTCGCCGTTCAGGGACGTACGGTCACCGCCGTCATGCTTGTTCGCCGAGCTGGAGCATGCCTGCGAGGGAGAAGCACAGGGCGCCGGTGAGGGTGCCCCAGTTGGCGATATCGGCGTTGATGAGGCTGCCGGTGGCGGGGCGGGTGTAGGCGGCGAGCGCCGAGATCATGAACAGGACGGAGCCAAGCTGGTTGACGGCGACGATCCACCAGCCGAGGTCGTGCGGCCGGGCGCAGAGTCGGCCGTGGCAGATCTCCCCGAAGGCAAGGTGGCCGGAGAGCAGGAAGAGGATGCAGCCGATCACGTCGGGTGTCCAGATCAGCCGGTTGACCTGCTGGACGGACAGGCCCTGCAGGAAGGAGTCCAGCAGGTCGACGGCGAAGACGAGTGTGCCCGCGAAGAGGACGAACGTGCTCAGCCAGTCCACCCGCGTCGGCTCATAGGTCCACCAGCGCCACTGGCGGGTGACGAGCCGTCCCTCGCCGCCGGCGACATGGCGGGGCGCGTTGATCACCTGGAGCAGCGAGACGTAGCCGCCGGTGGTGAAGAACAGGCCGCCCGCGAAGTAGATCGAGGCGCACTCGGTGGCGTCGCCGGAGCCGAACTGGGCGTCGGCCGCGCCGGCCCCGAACAAGGACCCGCCGACCACGAAGGCGATCGCGGCAATGGCGTTGAGCCGGCGCAGCCGGGTGAGGGAGACGGCGTCCGCGGGGATGGGACCGGTGGCCGCCGCGCCGGGGGGACGGACGGAGAGCACCCCACGCCGCCGCGCGGGCCGGGACTCCCACACGGCGGTGCCGCCGTCGGGAAGGTGCCAGGTGAACCGGGTGGTGAACGGTCCCGTGCCCTCGGCACGCTGCTCAGGTTGCCCCACGGGCCGAGCCTAGAACCTCAGGCGGGACGGAGGACGGGCAAAACGCCGTCCCGCCGGGCTGTCGCTGGGGCATGCCTTCAGCACCTCGATCGAGCGGGGTCTCTCCGTCGTGCGCGCAGGCCGTCGCGTCACCCGACGTGCGACGGTCACCGGCAGGCGCATGCTCACGGAAGCGCCGAGGTCCGACCGGGACGCACGGGGGATCAGGGACTTACTGCGGATCAGGGGTGCGCGCGGGGCGTTCGGCGTGGCGGCCACGTCGCCGTCTCGCCGCATCGCGGCCCACACACATCTAGGGAGTATGTCCACGGGGCCCGTTCGTGAGCGGTGCGCGGTTCCGTCTTGGTGTGTCCCTCGCCCGCGTCAGGGCCTGCCGCTGTTTGAATCACCTCATGACCAAGCGCGACGACGCGGCTCTTTTCGGTAATCGATTCCTGACCGTGCCCGCTCCCTCGGAGACCTTCCCCGAGGAAGGCATGGCCGCGACGGACGCGATGAGGCTCGTGGATGTGGATCTCGCCATGGAGGGTGACCCACAACGCAACCTCGCCACGTTCGTCACCACATGGATGGAGCCGCAGGCGCAACGGCTGATCGCCGAAAACCTGCACCGCAATTTCATCGACCATGCGGAGTACCCCATCTCCGCAGAGATCGAGCAGCGTTGTGTGCGCATGCTCGCCGACCTCTTCCACGCGCCGGGCAGGACGACAGGATGCCGGACCCAGGGCTCATCCGAGGCAATCATGCTCGGTGCGCTGTCGCTGAAGTGGAAGTGGCGCGAGCGCCGCCAGGCGGCCGGGCTCTCGACCGACCGGCCCAACTTGGTTTTCGGGGGAGACGTGCACGTCGTGTGGGAGAAGTTCTGCCGCTACTTCGACGTCGAGCCGCGGATCGCTCCGCTTGCCGAGGGCAAATACACGATCGGCCCGGAGGACGTGGAGCCCCACCTCGACGAGAACACGATCGGCGTCGTCGCTGTTCTCGGCACCACGTTCACCGGCCACAAGGACGATGTCGTCGGGATCGACGCGCTCCTGCGGGATGTGCGCGAGGCGCGGGACCTCGACATCCCGATCCACGTCGACGGCGCCAGCGGCGCGTTCGTGTGGCCCTTTCTCTACCCGGATTCCACATGGGACTTCCGCCTCGGGCAGGTCCGTTCGATCAACGTCTCGGGACACAAGTACGGCCTGGTCTACCCCGGCATCGGATGGTTGGTCTTCCGCGAGGAATCCGACCTGGCCAAGGACCTCGTGTTCTACGAGAACTACTTGGGCAAGACCGACGCGACGTTCACGCTGAACTTCTCCACCGGTGCGTCGATGGTGCTCGCGCAGTACTACAACTTCGTGCGACTCGGGCGCCAGGGTTACACCTACGTCATGAAGATGATGCAGGAGAACGCTCGCGCGTTGGCGGACAACCTGCGGAGCAGCGGCCGCTTCCAAGTGATCGGGAGCGACGTCGAGCAGCTGCCTCTGGTCGCTTTCCGTCTCGACGGCGAGCACTCCTACGACGAGTCCGACATCGCCTGGCAGCTCTCGGCCGAGCGGGGCTGGATGGTGCCGGCGTACACGCTCCCGCCCAACGCGGAACGGGTGAAGATCCTGCGGGCCCTGGTCAAGGAGACCCTGAGCCGCGAGCAGATCGATCGCCTGAGCCAGGACATCGCCGACGCGTGTCGCACGTTGGACGACAAGGGGGCGGCCCACAGGATCGAGCGGACCCGGATCAAGCGCGGCACCGGCTACTGACACACTGTGACGGAGCAGTGGCCGGGCGGACCGGCCATGGACGACCCGGGGCGACCGATCCACGCCGACCGTTCGGGCAACTCCCCGAGTCCGCTGATCGTCTGTCTCCATATCTGTGACCCGCAACGCACCCGGGCAGTTCTGACGGTGGGCGCCCACTTCGACGGCTGGGTCGTCCATGGCGGCAAACTCCATCACCAGGACCTCACCGTCCAGGAGACCGCGACGGAGTTCACCTGCGGGCCACGGGCGGACCTACGGAGGCCGCGACCAGAGCGGCGGAGTGGTTCGAGGCGGTCCTCGCGCGACCTCTGGTCCGCTGCCGATGGCAAACACGCGGGAAGGACGTACGCGGTCCGCTACGCGTACGCAGACACGGGGCGAGGCGTCGGTGAGGGCTGCGAAGACTCCCCGGCGCCCCCCCACGCACTGCGGAAACGACCGGCCGCAGACGGCGTTGTCCGCGGCCGGGGCCGCGTCAACCGTGACGGCCTGGGCCAACCAGATGTGATCGCACCCGTCCGAGGCGTCCGCCCCACTGACACACCGAAGACCTTTTGACGTGTTCTCGGAACGTCTCTCTAGGCTTCTTGCATCGACGGCCGCAGCTTCTCGGGGTTGCGGACCGCCCAGATCCGGGTGGGGCGGCTGTCGGAGATGTCGAACGACGCAACGGTCACGACGACGCCGGCACGCTGGGCCACCAGGCCCGGCGCACCGTTGACCGATCGTTCCAGGAGTTCGAGCCCCGGAGCTCTGTCGGCGATGGCGGCCATGTACTGGGCGATGCGCGCGCCGCCCTCGAGCGGGCGCAGAACGGTGCCGACCATGCCGCCGCCGTCGGCGGTCATCACGGCGGCCGGGGCGAGGAGACCGACGAGGGCTGCGATGTCCTTGGTCTCCCACGCCCTGTCCCGGCAGTGCACCGGACTTCACCATCATGCCGGGGCAGCGGGACGACGGCCGCAGGTGATGTGCTGTGCGCGAGTGGCTCTGCGCGTGAGCAGCTCCGAGTTCCTCGGCACGGTCACCGTCGCCGCGATCAGAGTGTGGCTCCGCCCCTGAGTCGCAGCCAGGCCGCTCCGGATTCTCCGTGATCTACCGCATCACCGGCCGGTTGGCGGACGTGTACTCGTCCGCGACGTTGAAGACACTGGCACAATGCGGGCATTCCGCCTTACCGAACAGGTAGGAGATTCCGTTGGCGAGCACATCCTGGCCATCGCGGACGGCGATCTCATGCATCCACCGGCCGGTTCCGTGGAGTTCCTCGGCACCCGCCGGCCGCAGATCCCGCCGGATCTCCTTGGCTCCGGCCCACACCTGCGAGTAGCACCCGAAGCCGCCGATGACGATCATCACTCCCACGCCGCAGTGGGGGCACTCCACATGATTGATGTCGTCGGTGAAGCCCTCCAGGGCGTTCGCCCAGTGGTACTCCTCTTCGACCGCGAGCAGGGCACGGAAAGACACCAGATAGTCGGCCG
Organism: Streptomyces sp. SP18CS02; assembly: GCF_036322365.1. Lineage (NCBI taxonomy): Bacteria > Bacillati > Actinomycetota > Actinomycetes > Kitasatosporales > Streptomycetaceae > Streptomyces > Streptomyces sp. SP18CS02. Next base: position 105,925 of record NZ_JAQYXC010000269.1, on the reverse strand, counting down.
GCCGCGAGCGCAGGTGCCGGCCCAGCACCTCACGGAACTCCCTGATCGCATCGGTGCAGTCCGCCAGCAGATCATCGCAGCCGTGCCGCCCGGCCGCTCGCACCAGGATCCTCCCGGCCAGGCCGCGTGCCTGCGCACTGCGGGGTGCGAGGCGCACCAAGTCCGGCAGAGCGGCGAAACTGGCCGGGGACACCAGGTCATGCTCAAGGACAAGTCGCCATCCCAACTCCTTCCACGCTTGAGCGTCGTCCTGATGCTCCACCCGCTCCAAGAGCTCCGGAACGCGATCGACATCGAACCAGCAGTCACGCATCCGCGCCCAGTTCACCACCTGAGTATTGAACCCTCCCGAGGCAGTGAGCGGTGTGCCTCGTGAAGTTGCTGGTCACGGGTCTGGTGTGATGTTGGTTCGGGGTACTCGTGCTGGTCGTGCGGGGCAGTCTGGGGTGTAGAGCGTCGGGCGGGGTGGTTTTGCTGGTTCCGGCCCGTGGTCGCCGGTGCTGCTTCTACGATCCGGCGCCAAGGCCGGGTCGCCGGTCGTTCACGTAGCGGGCCGGGCAGTTCGGTTGGTCCCGGACCGGGCGCCGGGCGTGGAGGAGTCCGTGCTGCCGGCGGAGTACCAGCGCATCCTGGCCGCGGTGCGGCAGGCCGCCGGCCCGGTGGCGGTCCGGCAGATCGGCGAGGTACTGGGCCTGGACACGGGAGTGCGGGGCAAGCTGGAGCCGCTGCGCGGGAAGATGACGAAGCTCGCTGACCGTGGCTGGCTGCATAAACGCCCCGACGGACGCTTCGCCGCGCGCCGGTAATCGTGCTGAACAGGGCGTAACTGGCTGGCTGCCGACAGCAGTTGAGTTTGGTGTGAAGAAAAACAACCATCACGCCGAGAGCCCTGACGGCTTTGTCTAACCCCGACACCACGAACATTCACGGATGCATCGCCAGACCCGGTCAACGTTCGTGGCCAACGTAGTAGACAATACGCGAACGAAGGTACGACGTTGGATCTAGCTTGCGAGAACGCACCACACGCGCGATCAAGCACGCCCAAGTACCTCCATGCCCGCGACCCCAAAGGGGAATCAACATGCTGCCCACCCGAATCACGATGTCCATCGCGATCGCCGCGCTAGTGGCTGGTGGTGCCGTCATGACCGCCACCGCACAGTCGGCATCGGCATCGGCATCGACATCGGCATCGACATCGGCATTGGCATTGGCATCGACATCGACATCGGCCGAGGATGCCAACTGTCGTACGACGACGGGGACCCAGGACTTCTACCCCGGGCCGTCCGCCGGTGAGACGTACGACAGCACGTTCCACAACAGTGTGGCCGTGCCGCAGGGTCTGTACGGCGGCGGGTTCACTCCGCAGGGTCTGGCGTACTGGAACAACTGGGACGGGACGAGCGAAGACGTCCTGCTGATCTCGGCGTACCACTCGAGCGCTGACGGCGCGAGCGCGATCTGGGGCATCGCCCTGAGCGGCCCACGCCGGGGCGAGAGCCTTGGTCACATGCTGATCCCCAACACCCACGCGGGCGGCATAGTCGTGACCGGCGGTCACGTGTACGTCAGCGGCGAGGGCAGCGTGAAGTACTGGTCGACCGCCACCGTGCGTGCGGAGCTGGCGGGCGCCAACACAAACAACGTGATCCAGCCGAAGGGTACGCAGGACATCGCTGGCAAGGGTTCGTTCCTCGGACTCGGCGGTGGCGAGGGCACCACCTTGTGGACCGGCGACTTCTCCGAGACGAGCCACGAAAGCATGTGGCAGTACTCGACGAGCAGCACCGGTGCGCTGACGTACACCGGCAAGAAGCGCTGGGTGCCGACGAAGACCCAGGGCATGGCGGTCGTGGGCGACAAGTACATCTTCGCCACGTCGTTCGGCCGCGACAACCGCAGCAACGTCTGGGTGCGACCCACGTCGTACGAGACAGACATCACCGATGGGACGGCTTTCTGCATGCGCGCCCCCTCGATGATGGAGGGCCTGGCGTACGGCAACTCCGACGGCAACGAGCACGTCTGGGCGCTCTTCGAGAGCGGAGCCGAGCCGTACGTGAGCGACCCGAACACGCTCAACAAGATCACGAACATCCACTGGGCCGGCGGATCCGAGCTGGCCGGGCTGTACGGCCAGGGCGACTGACACCATCGACGCTCCTGCGGCTGACCAGGGATGTCGAGCTAGACAGGCACAGGAGCGTCGTGCAGTGAGCGGTGTGCATCGTGAAGTTGCTGGTGAGGGCTCTGGTGTGCGTGGGTTGTGGGGTGCTCGGCCTGGTTGTGGGCGGATGTCTTCGGTGAAGATCGTCGGTCACCGGGAGACTTCGCGGTTCGTCAGGACCAGCAAGGCCCTGATCAGGGCAGTCGCCCACTTCGGGTCGGTGCGGACTTTGCCGAGCACCCTCCAGTTCTTCAGGTGGGCGAAGCCGTGCTCGACCGGCGCCCGGACCGCGGCCAGTGTGGTGTTGGACAGTTTCTGGCCGCGAGTCAGGGGCTGGTATCGGGCGGCCTTGTAGCCGGTGATCACTGCTGGGTCGGTGTCCGGGCCGCTGTCGTCGAGGCCGACGAAGCCCAGGTCGGCGATGGCGCCGAGTCCAGCCGCCCGCAGGTGGGCGGTGAGCTTGTCGTGCCGGCAGGCAGTGATCTCCAAGGTGCGTCCGGGCCGCACCGCGGAGACCCGTATCAGTCGGCCCCTCTCGTCGGTGAGCGCGATGACGAGCAGGCCATGGCACTTGCTCTTGCCCGAGTAGTTCTTCGCGACGACCTCGCGGACCCAGTGCGTGACGGTGGTGCGGTGTATCCCGTTCCCGCCGGCCAGATCGCCGGGCCGCTGGTCACAGCGCAGCACCGCCAGCACGATGCCCGCGATCTTCCCGGCGGACAGTGCCCGCCAGCGTGTTCCGACGTCGAGCGGTGATCCGCTCCAGCACCTCGGGGTCCATCATGCGCCGGATCGTAGAAGCAGCACCGGCGACCACGGGCCGGAACCAGCAAAACCACCCCGCCCGACGATCTACACCCCAGACTGCCCCGCACGACCAGCACGAGTACCCCGAACCAACACCACACCAGACCCGTGACCAGCAACTTCACGAGGCACACCGCTCACTGAGCAGTGCGACGGAGCCCCGTCCACCCGCACCGCCCCACGGTGGGGACAGGACCCACCACGCGCGCATGCAGGGCGAGCACCGCACCGACCACCCCGACCACGAGGACGAGCAGTCCGGCCCGGGTGGCTCGCAGCCACCGGGGCCGTTGCTGCACCCAGCACGCGGGCCGACGCCGGCCGGGCCGAGAGCCGAGCGCGCGCCGGTGCCCTGGAGGGACGCCACGGCGTACACCGTCCGGGATGGGCGCCGAAACGCGTCAGCGGCCCCGGTGATGGCGGCGGCCGTTCATGGATGCGGCCGGACCGGGGAAGCAGGCCTGCCGTGCCGGGCGTCGAGGGGCCGGCTCCGTCAGTGGGCCGTGCCGAAGTCCTGCGTCCAGTAGAAGTTCGGCTGCGCAAGGCCGACGCCGATCTCCGTGAACGAGCAGTTGAGGATGTTCGCCTTGTGGCCGGGACTGTTCATCCACCCCGTCATGACCTGCTCGGGGGTGCTGTAGCCGTAGGCGACGTTCTCGCCGTACGCGCGCCATGTGTACCCGGCTCGGGTGATGCGCTGCCCCGGGTCGGAGCCGTCGGAGCCGGTGTGCGACATGTTGTTGTGGGCAGCCATGTCCTCGCTGTGGTTCTGGGCGGCCGTTGTCAGCTTCGCGTTCACCGCGAGAGGTGAACACCCGACCTTGGCTCGCTCCTTGTTGGCGAGGGACACGACCTGGGCGGCCACATCGGCCGGAACGGCTGGGGCCGTCGGCTTTGTCGAGGTGCTCGGGGCCGACGGCTTGGGCGTCGTCGGCTTGAGCGGCTTCGTGGTTCTGATGGACGGCCTCGGCTTCTGCGGGGTGCGCGTGGCCTGCCCTGCCGACGGCCAGGTGCGGTCACGGCGGTCCGCGACGTCCGTCCGGCCCTCCGGGCTCGTCTGTGCCTGTGTCTGCGCCTGCGCGTTCAGGGGGGAGGCGTCGCCCGAGGGAGGCAGGCTCCCCCGAGTGCCGACCTGGGCAGCCCCTGGCTCCTCCGGGTACAGGCACGCCATCGCGGTCGTGGGTATGCCCACGATGCCGACGGTGAACGCGCCGATGGCTATTTTCTTGAAGTGAGTCTTCTTGCGGTGCTTCTGCATGTGTGACCTCACTCGGTGTCTGCGAAGCGTTGACGCCCGTGCCGCTCCGGTGCCGGGCGGGCCGCCATTCTTAGAAACCTCGTCATGGCCTGGCAAGTCGCGTTGCGGGTCTGTGCGGGTGTGCCCGACGCACTGACTTGAAAAGGGCTTCCGGTCGTGCCGAAGGCTGCGCGGCCTTCGGCGGGATCATGTGAGACGACCTTGCAGAACCGTCCTGACCTGGCATGTTGACACGTACCGCCACATGTCTTGGGAATGGACATTCAGGGAGATGGGGGAATGTGTGACGACAACCGACAAAGTGCGAGATGTCGATGGGATTCAAGAGGTCGTGATGGTTCCGTGACGCTGGTTTCCGGTGTGATGCATGCCACCGTTTCGCGCCAGGGTGGCGCTGGTGTTGTGACCGGAACGAGGCAGGGCGGACACGGGGCGCGTACGTCATGCTGCACCCCTGAACGGGGGCCCTGCATGTCGGTGTCGCCTGGCTCCTGCTGCGAGGCCACGTTTTCGCCCGGGCCCTGACCGCCGCCGGCGTCACCCACGGGCGCGTCCGTCCCTGCCGTCCGCAGACCAACGGCGAGGTCGGACGCTGCAACCGCGCCCTGCTCGACGAACAGGGCGCACATGGCCCTGCACCTCGAACAACGAACTCCTCCGGCTCACTGCCGCAGTCAAGGCCCGGCCCTTGGTCCTCAGGATCCCGTCTGGCCGACGACGTCTGACATGCACGCTCACCGCGTTGTCGTCGGTCGCCCATGTCCCCCGTAGCTTTACGGGCACGGGCGGTACCCCCACCGCGGTGGCTCCTTCCTCCGCCTTGCGATCGCACGCACCGGAGGCCGCCGGCCCCGCCCTTCGGGCAGACGACGCCATGGTGAAGACACTCCTAGCGAGGGGTGCATTCAAGCAGGATCTCGCTCAGGCCCGTCGGCATGGTGATCATGCAGTCGTGTCCGGTCGGCAGTTCCCGTATCCGTGCCGGGGAGCCGTTGGGCTGTGTCGCGGGAACGGGTCGTCGCACGATGCCTTCCGGCTCTGCCCCGACGCAGTGGATGTGCGTGCGCGGAATCGAGTCCGCGGCAGGGTTGTCCAGCCGGACCGGTTGACGTAGGCAGCGTACTGGCTGGTCGGAGAGCATCGTACGCAGCCAGGCGACGTCCGCCGGGCCGGTGACCCCGAACAGGCCCAGGGGCGGAGGCATCTCGGGCAGCGGCGGGATGCGCCAGTCGTTGTCGGACCCGGCGGCCAGGTCGATCAGGTTCTGGGTCATGGGCTGCACGTCGACGGCACTCTCGCCGTGCTCCGGGACCATCGCGTCGAGGTACACCAGGTGCGCGATCCGTTCCGGTATCTCGTTGGCCACGGACGAGACGACCAGCCCCGCGTAACTGTGACCCACGAGCACGACCTCGGTCGGGTCCTCCTCGTGGATCAGTTTCACCACGTCCTCGACGTGCGTGTCGAGCCCCACCTCGGGACCGAGCAGGTGTGCCTTGTCGCCGTAGCCGGTCAGCGAGGGCGCGAGCACGCGGTGTCCGGCCGACTCCAGCAGGGGGACCACCCGCTCCCAGCACTGACCGCTGTGCCAGGCACCGTGTATCAGTATAAAAGTTGACATCTATGAACTTTTCTTTCTCTTTGGGGCGTGGAGGCGCGGGAACCTTTCAGTTCCTGTTTGTGCCTCGGTACTCTTCGGGAACCGAAATCATCGTGCTTCACCTGTCGCACCCGATCAATAAGGCACATTTCGGTGCCCCGGTTCTCTGGAGGTAACCATGAGCGGCACAGTGGGCGGCGAGTCGCGGCCGGCGTGGTCGGAGGAACCGTGCCAGGCACGTGAAGTGCTCGGCATCGTCGGCGACAAGTGGTCGCTGCTGGTCGTGCGTAACCTCAGCCAGGGGCCGCGCCGCTTCACCGAACTCAAGCGGGCCGTCGACGGGATCAGTCAGCGCATGCTCACCGTCACCCTGCGAAGCCTGGAACGCGACGGGATCCTCACACGGACCGTCCTCAACGTCATGCCGCCACATGTCAGTTACGAGCTCACCGCGATGGGCAGGACCCTCCGCGAAGCCACCGCACCACTGCTGGAGTGGAGCGTCACGCACCTGACGCACATCGACGCCGCCCGCGCGGTGTACGACGCCCGCTCCGACAACCCGCCCGCCTGACCCCAGCCCGGCCGTACTCACCGGTCGGCAGGTACGGCTCGACGGTCCCCCCGGGTCATCGGTGGCCATAGGCTGTGAGGCGAGCTGCTTGGGTTGGTCCGAGGCCGCAACGACGGCTGGCCCTCTCCTCCGGATCTTGCCGGGTCCGACGGAAGACGCCCGAAACGGGCTGATTTCCAGATGCCTTCGCACGGAGGCGACCCATGACCGCGGGCTGTTCGAGAGAGACGTACGATGCCGCCGTGGATGCCTCGAGAAACAACGTGAGCTGTGGGCTCTGTGGGCAGCCCTCGGACGCCCGGCACGAGCCGCATGGCGATGGGCCGATGGCCGGCTCGGGGAAGCGTGTGGAGTATGTGGTCATCGAGCTGCGGGGAGCCCTGGCCTGCTACCAGGACACCGATGACCTCTCTCGGACAGGCAGGACCGTTGCCGCCGGACTGGCGGAAGAGCTCGGGATCGATCTCGCGGATCTCCCCGGCTGCCGTTACACCTGCTGGGAGACGCCTGCGGAGTACGGTGTCTTCCAGAGTGGCTTCGAGTTGGCCTGACACGCACCAGCACCTGATCATTGCCGCCGGATCATCTGATCGTTGGTTGCTGTGGGCCGTGAGCTGACGCGTGGGTGCGAATCGATCCATCACCCCCAGATCGGACGCCGGGACGGGGTGGCGGGTGGAGGGGCCGCCGAGAGGTGATCGACGTGATCGCCTGGACGTTCCGGACGGAATCGCAGTGGGTCCACCTCCCTGGGGAGTACGGCGACGGTCGAGGGGTCCACAACAGGCCCAGGCGAAATCGGCAGACCGTGCAATCGGCCGCTCGCGCAGCGGACCGGCCACAGAGATCCGCCTGGCCTCCGATGCCCACTGCCGACCACCGGCCTTCGTACTGACCGCCGCAGGACAGGCGGCGACGCACCCGCCTCTGCACACGTCATGGCCTGCCTTCGGGCTCCTCGGCGGCGAGGACGGCCCGCACCAGGCAGGACGTGGTCCAGGCCGGCAAGGCGTACTCCTCCCGCGCGATCCGCAAGCACCCGCGCAGGCGCGGGATCCGCGCGGTGATCCCCGTTCCGGCCGATCAACGCGGCCACCGCCTACGGCGCGGAAGCCAGGCGGCAGGCCACCTGCTTTCGACCGCGAGGCAAACAGACGGCGCAACACCGTCGAACGCCGCATCAGCCGCTTGAAGCAGTGGCGAGGCATCGCGACCCGATACGAGAAGACCCCGACCACCTGCCTGGCGGGACTCCCCATCGCGCAGAAGAAGCCCAAGCGCTGTGTCCACCGCTGCGTCCCCGGCCCTCGAAGGCGACATCCGGGCGTGGCTCACCGACGGGAACGAGCACCTCAGGTCCCGCGTACGGACCAAGGCAGGCGACGAGATCCGCGACAAGGTCACCGCGTGGTGCCGACGAACTCCGTCTCGGGTCATCAGGACCCTTTCCTGTGGTGCAGACCGGATCGGAGAGCGGGCCTCCGGCGCAGTGGAGCCACGGGTGCCGGGTCCGGGCAAAAGGGATCGATCTTCTGGGCATGAGCGACGTTACGGCGGGCACCTGCCGCACATGAGCGGCTTGGCTGACGGAAGGAGGGCGGCTCCCGGGTACAGCACTGCCGCTGTCGGCTTCGGCGCCGACACCCGTCCATCCGCCACCGGCGGCAAGTGGAAACAGAGCTGACGACAGTCCAGGGATCCTCGTTCGGGGACCGTGCCCCGGAGAAGGGCAGAAGAAGGGCAGGTGAATGACCATGAGGACCGATGACCGTCCCACCGGGCACATCGGTCAGGACGATTCCGTCGGGACGCTGGTGACGCAGGCGTCGCAGCAGGTGTCCCAGCTGGTACGGGACGAGATGCGCCTGGCACAGGCGGAGATGGTCCGCAAGGGCAAGCGGTTCGGAGCGGGCGGCGGACTGTTCGGCGGCGCCGGCGCGGCGGTGTTCCTGGCGCTGCAGGCCCTGGTCATCACGGGGATCGCCGCGTTGTCCCTGGTCCTGCCGGTGTGGGCGTCGGCGCTGATCGCCTGCGGCGTCCTGCTGGTGATCGCCGCGGTGCTGGCCCTGAACGGCAAGAAGCAGGTGGCCCGAGCCACCCCGCCCGTCCCCGAGCGGACCATCGACAGTGTCAAGGCCGACGTGGCCGAGATCAAGGAGAAGGCGCACCGATGAGTGACAAGCCGCAGTCCCATGAAGAAGCCCTCACCCCTGAGGAACTGCGTGAAAATGCGGAGGCCACGCGCGAGCAGCTCGGACAGACCGTGGAGGCGCTGGCCGGCAAGGCGGATGTGAAGGCCCAGGTGCATCAGAAGACGACCGAGGCAAAGGCCCAGGTGCAGCAGAAGGCGGCGCACACCAAGGACAAGGCGTCCGAAGCCCTGCGGGTGGCGCAGGACAAGCTTCCCGACCCGGTGGCCGAGAAGGCCGCGCAGGCGAAGGAACAGATCGTCCAGGCGGCGGCGGTGGTGGCCGGCAAGTTCCAGGAAAGGGCCCCGGAGGGCCTCGGCGACACGGCAGGTCAGGTCACGAGGGCTGCCCGTCGGCGTCGCGGCCCCCTGCTGGCGGTGGCCGCCGTCGCACTCTGGGTGCTGGTCAAGAAGCGCCGTGGGAAGGGGTGACGATGAAAGCGTCCAAGATCGCCTACAAGCCCGTGGGACTTGTCCTCGGGGCTGGCAGCGGCATGATCGCGGGAGCGGCGTTCAAGCAGGCTTGGAAGGTGCTGGGCCATGACGACGACGCCCCTGACGCTACCGACCGGGACCGCAGCTGGCGGGAAGTCCTGCTGGCCGCAGCCGTCCAGGGAGCGATCTTCGCCGTCGTGAAGGCCGCCGTCGACAGGGCAGGGGCCGCCACCGTGCACCGCGTGACCGGCACCTGGCCCGGCTGAGGCGAAACGACCGCCCGGTGACCGATCCCCGCGCCCGCCCGGCAGGCCCCGAAGCCCTGCCGGGCGGGCGCGGGACGTTCCAGCGGCTCCGCCTGGGTGGTGCGGCCCGGCGCCAGGAGCCGGGCCACGGGCGGGGCGCTCGCTCTCGTGGCCCTGACAGTGCGGGCCCACCACTTCGGTGCTGTTTCCAGGTGAGGAGCATGAATCGCGACGCGATGCACAGGTGTGAAGTATGGAGTGTGTGATCTACCGCAGTGATGGCAGTGCACGGACACGAGAAGAGGTGGAGGGCAGCGAGGAAGCGTTGAAGCGGCTGCGCGACGCGCCGGAGGGTACGTTTCTGTGGATCCGTCTGACCGATCCGTCGGCGCCGGAGGTCGAGGCGCTGGCGGGCGAGCTGGGCCTGCACCCCTTGGCGGTCGAGGACGCGGTCCAGGCGCACCAGCGTCCCAAGCGTGAGCGCTACGGCGATGTGCTGTCGGTGGCACTGAGAACGCTGTCGTACGTCGACGAGACCTCGCAGATCGAATCCGGCGAGGCCATGGTCTTCCTTGGTCCCGACTTCGCCCTCACCGTCTGCCACGGACGGGTGGACCCCGCGCTCGAAGCCGCCCGCCGGCTCGACCAGGACCCCGGCATGCCGGCATTGGGCCCGGTGGCGGTGCTCCATGCGCTCCTGGACGCGACCGTGGACACCTACACCGCCATCGCCGAGGAGGTGCGGGGGGATCTGACCGGTCTGGAGCGCCGGGTGTTCTCCTCGGCGCGGGAGGACGTGATCGAGGAGATCTACTCCCTCAAACGGGAGGTCCTGGAGTTCCGTGACGCGGTGCAGCCCCTCGTGCCGGTCGTCCAGGACTTCGCCGGCCCGCGTTCCGGCTGGCCCGAAGAAGCCCTGCCGTACTTCCGGGATGTCGCCGACCATGTGCACCGCACCGACACCGAGGTCCGGTCCCTGGACGAACTGCTCAACTCCGTTCTCGACGCGCACCTGGCCCGCGTAGGGACCTGGCAGAACGAGGACATGCGCACCATCTCGGCGTGGGCCGCCATCTTCGCCCTGCCCACCCTCATCGCGGGCCTCTACGGCATGAACTTCGCCCACATGCCCGAACTGGGGTGGACCTACGGCTACCCCCTCGCCGTCGCGGTGATGGTCGGCGCGTGCACCCTGCTCCACCGGAGCTTCCGCCGCAATGGATGGCTGTAGCTCCCACCACCCGAGGCGTTCCCGCTCGGCGGCCGCTTCCTCGTCCTCGGCCGGTACCGGGTACCGGCCCTGCCGGCCATGCGTGCCCCCCCGCGACCGGCCGCGTCACCCGCCGACCCCGCTCGGCCACCGGCGGGTGCGGAGGCCCCGTGCCGGCCTTGAGAGACGATCCCGAATGCCCGTCCCCGGAACCGCCGCCGACCCGCCGCCGTGCAGGTCAGTCCCCAGGAGGCCGACCGCGACCGTGGAGGCTCGTACGTCACCGCGCGCCGGTCCCGTTCGCACACCGACGATGTCGTGTGCTCCCAGGCACCGCTCCGCGCGCATGCGGCCCTCAACTCCGCTTACGCCTGATCGGGCGGCGGCCGGAACGTGGCCCGCCTCGGGCCGTACCCGCCCGTCATCCAGCCGCTGACCGGGCGCCAGGACGGACGGCACTGTCAAGAATGCCCTCGGACGGGTGCTGAGCCTCAACCCTGCTCGGGGCCGGTGTCGGCTGATCCGCGCCGGCACGGCGGCTGCGATCCGGGCGACCGAACCGTTGGGTTACGGGTTGGCGCTGTTGTCGACCGGGGCGAGGAACAGCCGTACGCATTCGGCGAAGGCGTCGGGCTGGTCGTGGTGAACGACATGCCCGGCGGGCAGTTCGATGAGACCGATCGATCGCTTCGCTGCCATTTCACGGGCGTGGGGGGCCGACAGTTCGTCGCTGCGCGTGCCCCGGATCAGCAGGGTCGGGCATCGAACGCTCAGCCAGTCGTGCCAATGGACACCGGACAGTGCTTGCTGGGACCGGACCGTGTCGGCCGCGTCGAAGGAGAACCCCCAGCCGTCTGCTCGCTCCCTGAAGGTCCGCTCCAGGTACGGCGCGGCCGCGCCCAGAGCCTCGACAAGCCCGTCCCGGGTCGCGAAGCGGTCGGGCAGGTTCTTCGCAAAGGTCAGGTCGATGTCGCAGACCGCTCCGATGTCCTCGACGATGAGTGCGGTGACGCGGTCGGGATGTCGGGCGGCGAATTGGTAGGCGTTCACTCCGCCCAGGGAATGACCGAGCAGCGCGACCTTTGCCAGCCCGAGGTGGTCGAGGAAGGCCGTGACGTCGCCGACATAGCTGCTGCGCTCGTAGTCGGTGGCCCGATCGGACCCACCATGCCCCCGCTGGTCGAGCGCGATCACACGCCATGAGGAGCCCAGCCGTTCGGCCAGCGGCGCGAAATCCGCGCCCTCGCTGAAATGCCCGTGCAGAGCGAGCAGAACCGGGCCCGGCCCGCCGAAATCGAGATACGAGAGTCTGCGCCCGTTCACCTCGAAGCTGCCCCGCACACGGTCGTCCATGGCCAGTGAGTCTATGTGATCACTTACTCGCGGTAGTTCCGAGGCGACCCCTCACAGTCACCGGACAACGTGGCCGTAGGTGGGGGAGGAAGTCGCACCGGCCGACGGTACGTGGCCATTCAAGCGCCGACCACCACGTCGACCACCAAACGGTGCACGTCTGTCCGTACTTGGCGGGACCCCAGGTGGATCGGGATGCCGATGGCATCACCGACTCCGACGAAATTCCGTCCACCACGGAGAAGATGGGGCGTGCCGCGCGCGACGAGACACATCCGCAGGCGTCGGCCGGCCGGCCGGACCCCTCCACGACGCCGGCCGCCCCGCCGCGCGGCGGCCAGAACGCCGTCGCCGCACGCCCGGCACGCGTGCTGGGCGGCGGGCTGCGTACAGCCGGTAGGAGACACCGTCGGTGGGCGGGCCGGTGGGATCGACCCGGAGCAGCTCGTCGTGGGTGCCCCGCTCCTGGCTGTACGGCTCGCCCTCGCAGTCACGGACGAGGCTCACAGCGCCCACCACCCGTTCGCCGTCCGCGGCGTGGAAACGGGTGAGCGGGCAGAACTCGAGCCGTTCCCGGGCGATGCGGATCCCGGTCTCCTCGGCGAGCCCGCGCGCCGAGCCTGCGTCGAAAGGCTCGTCGGCTTCGAGCCGGCCGCCGATGACGGTCAGCCGTGCGCCGATGCCGCCCCCTGTGGCGGGGCGCGCTGCCAAGGGCTGGCCGGGTCGCACGGCAGCTGACCATGGACGTCACCCGTATGGGCTGGATCAGATGGTTCGCCGCGCAGGTGCCACACAAGGATGGGCGTTGATGGGCATACGCCGCTGGCACCCGCTGAAGGAACGGTGCCTCGGCGAACTCGATGAACGGAGTCTCGCATGTACAGCAAGAGCGGGTACGAGGAGATGAGCGGCATCAGCCAGGGCGCTCAGATGGTGTCGAACTTGATCGGCAAGGTCCTGCGCACCGGGCGGAGTCCTTCGGGCGCGCAGCTGTCCGACAAGGAGCAGCTTGACTTCATCACAAACGTGGTGACGCACGTGGAAGAGAACGCGGGTCAGGACGAGGCGATCAAGACGTTCATCGAAAGCGTCGGTAAGGGGCTCCAGAAGCCGGGTGAGTTTGTGAACGACAACGCCGGCGGCGTTCTTGACGACAGCACGGTCAATCGGACGGGCGGCGGCAAGGTCGTGCCCGGACTGTAGTTCGCGTCACGAGCCGACGTGGCCTTCTGGCGTTCGGTCCGGAGGGCCACAGCTCCGCGGCGTCGCGCCCCACTCCAGTCGCTGTTGGCGCGCGACAGGCGGGACTTCACGAGCCACGAGAGCTCCGGAACTGCATCACCCCGGGCCAATGCACCGGAATCCGCTCACCCATGCCGGCCGGGGAGAGCTCGGCGTGCCGGCCCTGGTAGAACACTGACCTGTGGGCATCCAGGAGCGAGAACGCAAGATGTACCGGCCGCTGCGGCGGGCCGGCCTCGAGGTGATCCCGGACGCCGTGCCGGACGGCACGATGCCGTTGGTCTTCGGATACGGTCCCGAGGACATCGTCGGCCGCTTCTCCCACCGGTACGAGACCTCCCGGCTCGTCGAGCGTCTCAACGAGGACTGGTACGACCTGGCGGTTTCCTCGGGTCTTTTCGATCATCGGCGCGAGTTCCTCGTCCAGCTTCCCCAGGGCATCCGCACGCACGGCGCCTTTCTTCAGGACATGCACTGGGGCCGCCGTGCCGAACCGACGGCCTGGACCCGGGTCCGGCTCCTGGACCGCTGGGACATCATGGGCCGGGGTGCGGCATCAGCGTTCCTCGGCATCCGCGCGGGTCACCCGGGCTTCGGCATGATGGCGCTCGACAGCAGCGTGTACATCGGTTGCTCGACGGGCGAGATCGGCGTCGACGTGGTCGCGGTGCCCCACCCGGACCGCTCGGAGAACGTCCTGCGGGACCTGGAGTGGTTCGCGACGTGGGACTACCATCGTGCCGACCGCGAGTTGCAGGAGCGGATCGCCGTCTGGCTCGCGGGCCGCGCTCCACGTGCTGTCAGCCGTCCGGCCGATGACCACGCGGTCCCGGCGGCCGAGGACGGCAATGCAGTCGCTGGCCAGGTGACCATGTGACTACTCCCTTGCCGAGTCGTCGTCGACGGAGCACCAGTTGGCAGAGCACCAGGACGAGACGCCATGGCAGAGTCCGGCCTGTGGCTGTCGTCGGTGGGGTCGATCGGCGGGCCTCCACGGTGATCCCGGTCGCGGCGGCCGCCCCCGGCGTCGGTCACTGATCTTCGGCTGCCGGCGAGCGCGAAGCGCCGCATCGATCCGGCCGGCGATCGCCATCGGCGCGTTCTTCGGTCCCCCTCCTGATGTGGATCACCGGCCGCGCGTGTATCCGCCGACGACGCGCCTCACGAGTGCCGGCATACGTCAGCGCAGGTCGCACGAGCCGCCCCTAGGGATGGTCAGGCAAACGCTTCGAACGGCCCGCCGACGTTCTGACCAGGCAATTCAAGGTTCGCGCAAGGTCTGTCCCAGGCCGGAGTCCGAGGGTGTTCCACGGAAGCACAGAACCGGGTGACCAGGCCTCGCGCTGAACGGGCCACCGTCATCCGCACGTGCCCGGCAGGAAAGCGACCAAGCATCTCATCGAGGGGACCCACTATGCAGAAGCACCGCATCTACACCGCCATCGGAGCAATGGTCCTGAGCGGTCTGGCACTGACGCCTGAAGTGGCGAGTGCCTCGTCGAGTCGAACCGGACAGACCGTCGCCGCTCCGGCCGTCTCGCGAGCCAGTGCGACCGACGTTGGCGTGAAGGACTGGAACGGCGACTGCTACGAGATCAGCTTCACCACCACAGGCTTCACCGGCTGGTGTGACGGAACCGGACCGGAGAAGTACGGCACCTGGATCGCGTGCTCTGTCGGTGGCACCAAGTACAGCACGTACACCCGCGCCTACGGGGACCGCAGGGGCGTGTACGCCGGATGTACCTCCGGTAGGCGGGTGGCCTCCGGTTTCTGGGACGCCGGCTGACCCGAGGGCCGCTGGGGAGATCGCCCCGCTTCAGCGAGGCCGAGGCTCCGGTTCGGCCTGGCTGCCCTGTGCAGCTCCTCCGGCCGCGCAGGGCCTGGCCGGGCACCCTCATCGTCAGCCCCGTCATGCCCGGCGGCCCGAAGCAGACCGGGCGGGCGGAAGCCGACCACTGGCTGGGTCTGGGCGCCTACCTGATCGCCTTCGGCCGCGGCTTCCTCGCCAACCCCGACCTGGTCGAACGCCTGCGCTCGGGCCTGCCCCTCGCGCCCGCCGACGGGAACACCTTCTGCCAAGGCGGCGACGCCGGCTACATCACCTACGCGACGTACCAGCACACGGCCTGACCGCCACCCCCGCAGGCAACGGAGGAGGGCTCCCCGCGCGGACCGTGATGCGCCAGGACCGGGCCTGGGCGGTGAGGTGGTGGGTCAGGGGCAGCCGTTATGACGAGCGGTTGCTCGCGAAGAAGAACACCGGGCGGTTCTCAGGAGAGCGGCCAGTTCCGCAGGCTGGCGTCGGCCAACGCCTGGAGTTCATCGCGGCCGACGCCGCTCGCGGCTTGCACGGCGATGCCGAATGCCAAGGTGGTGATGACTGTTCGCGAACGCCTCCGTCGCCGCGTTCGCGACCCTGGAACAGGTCACCGAACAGCACGTCGACGCCCTCTTCGGCATCAACGTCCGGGGCACGCTGTTCACCGTCCAGAAGGCACTGCCACTGCTCAATGACGGCGCCTCGGTGATCTTGAACGGCTCCACCAATGTGGACGTCGACGCGGAGGCGTTCGGCGTGTACGCGGCGTCCAAGGCCGCCACCCGATCGTTCGCCCGCACCTGGGCCAACGAACTCAAGGGACGCGGCATCCGGGTCAACACCGTCACGCCCGGTCCGACCGATACCCCTGGTCCGTCGGGACTCGCTCCCGACCCGGAGCAGGCCGCCGGCCTCAGGCGGCACCTGGCTACGCAGGTGCCGCTGGGCCGGCTCGGGCACCCGGAGGAGATCGCCGCCGCCGTGGCCTTCCTCGCCTCCGAGCAGAGCAGCTTCATCACCGGATCGAGCCTGTACGTCGACGGCGGCCTGAACCAGATCTGAGGTCCATGGCCGCGTATCCGGCGAGGACGGCGGCGCCGGCCGGCCGGGATCACACGACGGCCGGCCGTGCCGCAGCGGCGCGAAAGCGACGTGGCGCACCAGCGGTTCCCTGCCGCCCGCGCCGGACCGCTCCTGGCCGGACCGGTGCGCTTGCGTCGTCGCACACGTCCCGATCCCTGGCTCTGACCGTGGCCGGCGACCATGGGCCGAAGGGCGGGGCCCTGGTCGCCGAAGGCGTGGGCGTACCACTCCCGTGCGCTCCTCGCGGATCTCGCTGTACCGGGTCTGCACAGGCGAGCGAGGTATCGCCGAGAGCGACCGGTGCGTCCGATCCGGTGATGCTCTCGACCGGGGACAACGCGGCGCGGGGCGGTGCCAGGTGTCGCGAGCCCGGCAAGATCGGCGCGACACCCCCCCCAGGGCCGGAATGAGCGGGGGAACCTCCTGGCGGCTCAGGGCGTCTGATCACGAGAAAGCGATCATGGGGCGTGCACGGGGGTAGTGGGTATGGCGATCACACTGGCCGAGGATATCATGCTGCTGTCCCTGGACGATGAGTCCGGGTCGGCGAAGCAGCGGCAGGCCGCCGGGTGGGCGGTTTCGGGAGGGATCCTGCTCGAACTGGTTCTGGCCGGGCGGGTGTCCGTTGCAGGCAAGTACCTCGAACTGACGGACACGATGCCGACCGGGGACCAGTTGCTCGACAGCCGGACGGCACTGATCGCGACGTGGCTGCGCGGTCGCAGGAAGCGACGGGTGACGGAGTGGCTGACGAAGGACCAGGCCAAGGCCGTCGGTGCGGCTCTGGAGAGCTTGTGCAGGCGCGGAGTGGTCGTGGAGGAGAAGCACAAGGCACTCGGCGTGTTCCCGATACGGCGCTATCCCGAGGCCGATGGCGCCATCGAGGCCGAGTTGCGGGAACGGCTCCGCGCCGTCGTACTGGGCGGCGTCGAGCCGGACGCACGGACGGCGGGCCTGATCGCGCTGATCCACGCCGCCAAGCTGCACCGCCTGGCCTTTCCCGACAGCCCGCGCAAGGAAGTGGCCGCGAGGATGGGGGAGGTGGCCGCCGGGCAATGGGCGGCCGAGAGCGTCCGTGCCGCCATCCGTGACATGCAGGCGGCGATGGTCGCGATCACGGTGGTCACGGCCGCCACGGCCGGGAGTTAGACCATCGTTCGTATGCCTCGCGGTCGAAGACGGGTGGTCCGCCGCCCCGGTCACCTCGCCGTGGGCGGTGGGCCCTCGGCGTCGCCCTTCGCGCGGTGATCGGGTCCTGCGGCCGGGAGAACCAGGCCGGCGGCGCGTGGGAGGAGCGAGGAAGGGGCACGGTGGCGACGGACGGGGAGCTTCGCGCGTCACAGCCCCCAGCCGCCACCACCGGGCACGCCCGGCAGGACCCGGTGGGTCACCGCCCCCATCGGAAGTCCATGCCGCAGTCGAGGATTCAGGCCGATCGTGCGGGGTCGCCCGGCGGCCCGACTCGCACGCGCAGTGAGCCGACGGCGGCCTCGGAGCGTTCCAGGGCCTGCGACGCGGTGTCCGCCAGGGCGATCACCTCGCCGAGGTAGGAGGAGTCGTTCTGCAGCCCCTCCAGTCGGGCCCCGTCCGGGGCAAGCCGAGCGACATGGTGGACTCCGTCCAGGGCGGTCGCCTCGTCCCAGCCGTCGATGCCCAGCAAGGTGCCGCTCTCGCGGGTGGTGAGGAAGCGTATGGCAGCGGCGCGGGAGTAGACCGGCGTCCGGTCGGGGCGGGGCAGCTGCGGCGCGGTGGCGATGTCCTCTCCCGCGATCTGGCGCAGCCACAGCCGCACGATGTCGAGGCCCGTGGCGAGAAGGATCAGTTCGGGGATCCGGTTGCCGGAGGCACGCAGATGGGTCTCCACGATCACCGGTCCGTCCGGGCCCAGGATGACGTCCGTGTTGGTCAGCCCCGATTCCACCCCCAGGGCGTCCAGCGCGGCCCGGACGTGGCCGGTGACGGTGCGGACGGCGGCATCCGGCAGCCGGGCCGGTGTGACATGGGCGAGATCCGCCTGGGTCCCGGGGTCCACCACGGTCTCGCTCACCGCGAAGACGTGGTGCTCGCCCTGGTGCGTCAACGCGTCGACGCACAGCACCAAGCCGTCGACGAAGCGTTCCGCCAGCAGGGGCGAGGGCGCGATACGCGGGCCGGAGGCGCTGACGGAGCGCTGGAACGCACGGTCGATGTCCGAGGGGTGCCGCACCAGGGATATCCCGATGCTGCCCCGCGCACGGGAGGGTTTGAGGATCAGTGGCGGGCCCGCCTCGTGGAAGAACTCCCGCAGTTCCGCGACGGAATCGACAGGCCGGTACGGCAGCGACTCGATCCCGGCGGACCGCAGCCGGGCACGCGTCTCCCGTTTGTCGTTCACGGCACGCACCGTGTCCGGGGAGCTGAAGGGAAGACGGAGGCGGTGCGCGACGGCGGCCGCCTTGTCCTGGTCCACTTCGCTGAACGAGGCGATGCGGTCGATCGGCCAGAGCCGGTCGATCGCCTTCGCGGCGGCACACCAGTCGTCCGCCCGGGCGTCGTCGGACAGGACGACGACCGCGTGGTGGTGCTCGACCCCCCGCACCGAACCGAGCGTGCCCGCCCGGCAGAGGACGGCGGTGGTGATGTCGGGGGAGAGGTCTCGGAGCAACTGCTGGAAATGCAGGCCGCCACCTACGATCAGGATGCGTGGCATGTGCTGTCCCTCTCCTCGGCCGGTGAAAGCGTGCCCCCCGCCTCGGGCTCCCCGGTGGCACGGATGACGAAGTCGACGCGACCGGCGGCGATCAGAGTGTCGGCCTCGTCGCGGGACATCCGGGGAGCGAGGAGACCGACGGGTTTTCCGGACGCCTCCCGCCGGCTCAGAGCGGCGCGGGTGGCCAGGACGCGGGGACCCGGGCCGGCCGGCACCGCGAGGAAATCCCACCGGGCGGTGTCCGGACCCGGCCCGGGACGGGCCGTGCCCGTGAGCCGCAGCCCGAGCGGCAGGCGCCGGCCCGGCCGCCGCAGTGCTCCGTTCTCCATGAGTTCCTCGCCATCGGCCAGCAGTGCCACCGGTACCCCGGATCCCGTACCGGTGTCCTGCGCGGTGTCCACCAGTGTGGTCACCCCGCGGGGCAGCCCCGGCTCCTGCCGTTCGGCGAGAATCCGGCCGGTCGGTGACAGGCCGTCCGAAAGCCGCAGGGGCAGGGCGGAGGGACGTTCCGCCGCACCGTCGGTCCCGGCCGCGAGGCGGCGCATGACCTCCCGGACGAAGCCCGGGTCGCGCCGGAGCAAGCCGGCGTAGGAGGTGATGTCGCGCCGGGTTCGCAGGGCGAACATGAGCAGGTACGGGTCCGCGGCGGCAGCGTGGCCGATTCCGGCGAACCATTCCTCACTCGCCTCCGCGTCGAGCCGGATGCCGCCCAGCGCCTCCGCTCGCTCGCTCTGGTAACCGCGCAGCGCCTGGTCGAGGGAGGGTGCGCCGGCGAGGTGCCTCGCCAGTGCCTCGGCGTCCTCGATGGCCAGCGCGGTGCCGGAGCCGATGGAGAAGTGAGTCGTGTGCGCGGCGTCCCCCGCCAGCACCGTACGGCCGGCCGACCAGTGCTCGTTGCTCACGGTCCGGAAACGCCGGAAGCCACGGCGCGGGACGTCGAACCGGAGATCGGGCACCTCGGACCGGAACAGGGCCGTCAGCCGGTCGGCGAGTTGTGGGCCCGCGCTCGGCCACAGCCCTGTGGCGCGGAGCAGCTCCTCCGGTCCCTCGACCACCATGGTGTGCCGGCCGGGCCCGAAGGGATAGGTGTGGCCGACCAGCTGACCGCTTCCGGCCGGGACGAGGAGGAATCCGGGGCGTACCAGCGCCGAGCGGACCGAGGCCCACAGATAGCCCGTCCGTGACGGGCGTATCCGGGTCCCCAGCCGGCCGGCGAGGGCCTGGCGGAAGGTGCTCCCGGCCCCGTCCGCCGCGACGACCAGGTCGGCGGCCACCGTCTCCTCCCGGCGTAGTCGGCGGCCTTCCCGGACCGTGACGCCCGCCGAGCGGACGCGTTCGCGCAGGATCGCCCGCAGGCGCCCCCGCGCGAGGCCATGGATGTGGTGTCCTCCCGCCGACACCTCGCGGCCGCCGGTACGGACGGTCACCCGGTCCCAGGAACACGCCGTGGCCCTGATGTCGTCGCCGGTGCCGGGGACCGTCCGGTCCAGGAAGCTGACGAAGGACGACTCCAGGACGATGCCGAGCCCCTCCTCCGACGGCTGGTCGTCGAAGAGCTCCACGTCCACCTCGCCGTTCATGAGGTCCCGGAACCGGCGGGCGGCCCAGAGCCCGGCCGCACCACCTCCCACGACCGTGACCCGCATCCGGCGCGTCATGACGCGTGCTCCGGCGGACGGCGCTCCAGGATGCCCAGCTCCGCCAGACGCCCTCCCGCGGCGCGGGCCTGCCGCTCGGTGACGCCGGTGAAGGACAGCCGGACCTGGTGGGCGGAGGCACCGAAGGCCGTGCCGGGGGAGACCTTGACGCCGACGGCGGCCAGTGCCCGGGCGAACGCCGCACCGGTCCATCCCGGTGGGCGGTCCAGCAGGAGATGCGGCGATCCGGAGGCTTCCGCGTCGGCCGGCCCGGCCTCGTCGGCAAAGGCCCGGACGGCTCGGAGAGCGTCTCCCCGGATCCGCGCAGCCGCCTCGTCGTAGTGGGGATCGGCGAGGAATCCGCCCCAGGCCCGCTGCCAGATCGCGGAAGGCGCCCAGGCGGCGAGGTCGGTCACCGCCCGGGTGGCGAAACCGTTACCGATGGCGAACCCGATCCGGGCGCCGATGCCCCATGTCTTGTGCAGACCGCCGACCAGGTCGAGTCCGTCCGGGAGGTCGTCCGGGGGCCCGATGGCGTAGGTCCGGTTGACGACCACGGTGGTGTCCGGCCGGGAACCGAGCCGGGCCAGCGTCCGGTACTGCTCCCGGGTCAGTGTGCGTCCGTCCGGATTGCGGCAGGGGGAGGTGGCCCACACCAGGACGGTGCCGCCGGCGTCCCGGGTCCGGTCGACGGCGGGCGGCTCGTCCCAGGTCCAGCGGCTCAGTGCGGCGCCGGCAACGGTCAGCGCCGGCACCAGCCCTTCGAAGGTGGGTCGTTCGAGGTGGACGTGGTGGGCGGTACGCCCGTAGATCAGGGCCGCCGAGCGCACCCCCGCGGTCACGCACACCTCGTCGGGGCGGCGGCCGTGACGCGCGGCGAGTTGTTCCCGCAGCAGCGGGTCCCCGAACTTCGCGGGTTCCGACCAGAGACGCGGCTCCGAGGCGGCCTTGGCGAGGTGGTCGTGGAACCGGGTCATGACGTCGGCCGGCAGGCGGGGGGCCGCTCCGGAGAGGTCGATGACGTCCGGGCTCATGCCTGGCTCTCCGTGGCCAGCAACTCTGATGCCAACCCCACCGATTCCGGGCTCACCTCGCCCCAGACCGTCGGTACGAAGACGTGATCGGCCAGGGTCACGGCCACCGCGGATCCGCGGGTGTGCCGGGTGATGCCGTCGGCCAGTTCCTCGCCGGCGGTGGGGCCGCCGGCCGCATCCGCTCCCGCGGGGGCCGGCCAGCTCTCCGGCGGCACCAACCGCCAGCACACGTCGGGCCTGCGCCAGCGGCGCTCCATCCGGGCCGACGGCTTCCCCGGGCGGACGGACAGATCGGCGCCGTAGTAGCGGTAGGAGGAGCCTGCCACCCGCAGAGCGCCGAGTACGGAGTCTCCGTCGAGCCGGCTGAGACGGTAGGCGAACCGTCCCGCCAGCAGGGCCCGGTTCCTGCCCTCGGGAGGCACCAGAGTGAGCGGCCCGGCCGTCGCCCTGGCCAGCAGCGCGGCGGTGCCGTCCGGTCCGCCCAGAGTTCTCAGGGCGGCGACCGTCCCGCGTATCTGATCCAGAATCGGCTCGCAACCGAACGCCCGGCAGGTTTCCGCCAGAGACGCGGCATCGATGTCTCCGCCGGCCGTCAGGGCGGCGAAGTCGTTGAGGTCCTTCAAGGACAGGAAACCGTCGTTGGCCGCGTGTGCGACCAGGATGACCGCCAGCGTCACGGGATCGCACAGGCGGCTGGGCACCTCGAGCGCCGTGCCCTCGGCATGGCCGAGGCCGTAGACCCTCCCGTTGGGGCCGACGGAATAGGGGCCGACGTGCAGGTCGATGCGGGCGACGGGGTCGCGGTTGTCCGGTGTGACCAGGGACAACTGCCCGTAGAGCGTTCCCTTGTCCCACTTCACCCAGGGGAACTCGGTGACGTCCCAGACCCAGCCCCGCTCCGTCGCCCGTCGGCAGAACGCGACCACCGCCGGCCAGTCCGGGCTGTGCAGATCCACGTCGCCCATGTGCCGGGAGAGCGGCTCGTCGTAGTGCGAGGCGAGGGCCAGCCCCTTCATGACCGCGAGCCCGTGGTCCTGTGCGTCCCGCAGCGCCTCCCGCATCGGGGCCATGGCCTGGTCGCGCCAGGCGTCGTCCTCGCCGACCGCGGTGCCCAGCCGCTCCCGCAGCGGTTCGAGGACGGCCGGGGCGGGGACACCGTCCCCGGCGGCCCACTCGGACAGGCGCCGGTGAGCCTCCCGGATCACCTTGCCGCGCCACAGGAGGTCATGGAGGCCGTCTCCCGACGGCGTCGTCGGCTCCGAGGCGAGAACGGCCCGCGCGACTCCGCTATCGACGCTCCGTGAGGCCAGGAGAGCGGTCCACAGCCACAGTTGACGCATCTCGGGCTCCTTTCCGGTTGGCTGCGTGTGGTGGATGGAAATGCTGAGAGGTTTCCAGCACCGCGCGCTCCCACGCGTCGAGGCCGACGCCGAGCGTGCCCAGCAGCAGTTCCATGGAATCGATGTCGATGGGCTCACCGGCCGTGGTGAAGTCGTGGCGGAGCAGACGGGCGAACGGGGCCGCCCGCTCGGGGTCCGCGGATTCCTCCAGCGCGGTCAGTACCCCGGCGAGCCGCGGCTCCTCGGCCGGCCCGGCCGAGGAGGCCTCCAGCAGCCGGGCCGCCGTCTCGGGGTCCAGTACGCAACCCACGGTGGCGATGAGCCGTCCGTGCACCGCCCGGACCACCTCCCGGTGGCCTCGGCGCTCCGGCACCGCGGGGGTGAGCAGCTCCAGCAGCGAGTCCAGATGACGGCCGTCCAGCCAGGCGTTGCCGGGGGCCAGGATCGCGGACTCGCGTCGTGAGTCGGTGCCGCTGTCGGCGATGTGCAGCAGACTGAGCACCGTGTTCAGGGCGCACAGGCCGTGCCGGATACTGCCGGGCTGGGCGGGGGCGGGTGGCGCCGCGCCCTTGAGCCGGGCGGCGTCGGAGTCCCGCTGGCCGATGGGCCGGGACCGGGTGTCCACAAGAGTGAGTGCCAAGGAGGGGCCCAGGTCGAACAGGGCGTGCAGGGCGCGTGCCCGGAACACCTGTCCACGCCCGGTTATCTGGGCTCCGGTCATGCTGTCCACCTGGTCGTGCGAGGGCGCGATGACCCTGCACCGGCCGACCGTGAAACCGCCGGCCTCCAGCCGGTCGACGATGGCGCGCGCCACGCCCCGGGCGATGGCGTCAGGGGTGATCATGGCGAACAGCGCGGTGTCCCAGTCGGGTGTCGAAAGGCCCGTCATGTGACGATCTCCTTCTCGTCCCGCAGGCGTTCGTCGTCCGGGACGCCCACCATCCACAGGGGCGCGGCCACCACGAGCGCCGCCGCCAGGAACAGCACCGGGCGGATGCCGAACGCCGAGGCCAGCGCTCCGCCGGCCAGCGTCGTCAGGGGCAGGACGCCGAAGTTCACGGTGCGTGCCACCGAGATCACTTTGGCGAGGAGATGCTCGGGCGTCACCGACTGCCGCCACGACATGCACGTCACGGCGATGACGGTGAGGCACGCCATCCCGACGCACTCGGCGAGACACACCATCGCCAGCCGGACCGCGGCCGGCCCGGTGGCGAGCGGCACCAGGACCGACGCACCGCCGGCGACCACCAGACCGACGCCGATCGCGCGCTTCGGTGAGATCTCCTGGGGCAGCCGGGCCACGCCGAACCCGGCCACGACGCCGCCCACGGCGCCGCAGGACAGTACGAGCCCCAGTGACCAGGCCGGCAGCCCGAGCTCGTTGATCAGCCACAGCGGGAGCAGGCTGACCACCGACACCGTCGCGGCATTGGACGTCGCGGCCACAGCGATGACCGCGCGTTGCCGGGGGTCCCTGCGGACCTGCCGCAGACCGGCTGCCAGGTCGCCCCGGAGGCCGTTGACGGTGCGGGGGGCCACGGATCGGGTGCGGGGACGCAGCCGGACCCGAAGGATCAGCAAGGAGGAGACGAGGTAGGAGACCGCGTCGGCGATCACAGCGAGCGGGGCGCCGAACGTCTGGACCAGTGCCGAGCCGGCCGGAGGTCCGGCCGCCGTGGACGCGCTCCGGGTGGTCTCCAACCGCCCGTTGGCGGCCCGCAACTGCTCACGCTCGACCAAGCGGGGCAGCGCCGACTGGTAGGAGAGGTCGAAGAAGAGGGTGAACAGGCCCAGCAGGAACGCCACCGCGCACAGCAGCGGGACGGAGACCGCGTCGGCCAGGTGGGCGAGGGGAACGGCGAGGAGGACGGCAGCCCGCAGCAGGTCGGTGACGATCATGACGAGGCGCTGGTCCATGGTGTCCACCAGGACCCCGGCCACCAGGCCGAACAAGAGCGACGGCAGATACTCGGCCGCCGCGACCGCGGCCACCTCGAACGGTCCGCTGCCGAGCGTGACCACCGCGACCAGGGGAAGGGCGACCAGTGAGATCTGCGAGCCGACCTGGGAAACCCCCTGCCCCCACCACAGGGCCGTGAAGCTTCTGTTGCCGCCGAGACGCGGCGGCACGACGGCGGGTTGTTCTCCGGTCACGTCAATGGCCTCCCCTGGGTGTCGAACCTCTCTCCGCGTTCCAGTGCCGCGCCACGGGATGCCGCCATGAGATCACCGGCCGCGATCAGCATGATGCCGACGAGTTCGGAGAAGAGCGGCTCCGGCGCACCGGCCTTCCGGCCCGCCTCGGTGAAGAGATCGATCCAGCGGCGCCGGTGGCTGTGGCCGATCAGGAAGGTGGAGTGGGCGCGCAGCAGCCGGCTGCTCCATGCCTGTCCCAGGTCGCCGGCACCGTACATCCGGTGGAAGTGGGCGGCCAGGCGGCGGGCGTGCACGTCCCACCGGCCGTCGAACAGCGGGCCGAGAAGATCGTCCTCGGCGACCAGGTCGTAGAACGTGCGGCACAGTCGCTCGAAGAACGGACGCCCCCCGATGTTCTCGTACCACTCGATGACTCCGTCCCGTACCTCCTGGGGGTCGCCGGTCGCGAGTACGAGATCCTTGGCCTCCGCCGAGATGTGTATCTGTCGCTCCTGTCCGCTCATAGAGCGCTGTCCTCTCCGGGTACGGTGGCTGCCGCCCAGAGCATGCTGGTCCGGCAGCCACGTGATGTCTTGGCCTGCCAGGACCCGAGCCCGTAGCCGACCGCGGTGATGCCCAGCGTGGGGGCGGTTCGGGCCGGTGCGTAGAAGAGCGTGGCGAAGTAACCCAGCCTGGCCTGCGGACGGCGGTAGTCGCTGCCGGTCAGCAGCGCCGTCCAGTGGTCACCGTCGCGGACGAAGAGGCCGAAGCTCATCAGCCGCCCCGCGTGCTCGGTCGCGAAGGTGGTCAGCGCTCCCGGGCCGAAAGTGTCCCGCACACGTCCGAAGAAGGCGCGTTCCTTGGCGGCGTCCGGGGTGCCGCCGTACTTGGCGACCAGTTGGCAGCGCAGCCGGATCAGTTCGTCGAGGTGGTCCTCGGCGTGGATCTGACGCACTGTCGTCCCCGCCTCGGCGAGGGCGCGTAGCTCCCGCCGTACGCCGACCCGGCGTTTGCTCGGCAGCGTCGCCAGATAGCCGTCGAAGTCCCGCCAGGTGATGTCGAGGAAACACTCGCGTGCCAGTGGCAGCATCCGGGCCCCCGCACCCCGCAGGGCGGTCAGCAGATGCCCGGGCTCCTCACAGGCGTACAGCACGGCGACGGAGCGGATCCCCCGCGCTCGGCGCCAGCGGCCGATCCCGTCGAGGAGCGCGGACACGGCAGCGGGCCCCGAGGGAGACCCCAGCACGGAGAGCCGGTAGTTGGGCATGGTGAGGACCAGGGCCGGGTGCACGGCCGTCGGCGGCAGTGCCGCCCAGGGCCACGGGCCGTCGGCGGCCAGGCCGAGGGACGCGGTGCCGCCGGAGAGCATGGTGTAGGCGTCCGCGCGGGGGCGCTCGCCCGGGGCTTCGGCCACGGCGCCCAGCAGGCGGAGCCCGCCTCGCTCGAAGACCAGCGGCGGTCCCGGCAGCCGGTCCAGGGCCAGCTGCGTCCAGGAACGGCGCAGGATCGACTGGCCGGGGGGGGACCCCGTGATCCCAGTCGTCGGGTATCCCGTCGCTCACCCTCAGCCCGTCTGCCGGGGGCCGGACGGATGCGGACCGGTTCACGGGCCCGTCCGCCCGATGAAGGCGAGCAGTCGCTGTTCGCGTAACCCGAACCGCACCTTCACCTCCGTATTCCGCCGACCGCCGACGAGACGATCACAGCCGGTGGCGATCGCCTCGCGGACGGCGGCGGTGAGCAGCAGCGTATGGACGCTGAACGGCAGATCTCCGGTACGGAATCCGGCCGTCGTGGTGTGCAGTGCCGACCCGTCGCGCACCACGGCTCCGACGCCGTACACGGTGTCCTGGCCGCGTGCCACGAGCAGCAGCGTGTGATCGGCGGTCTCGCGGAGGAAGCCGGAGAGCCGCCCGGGAGTGAGGAATCCCCGGCCGCCGGCGCGCTCGGCGGTGCCGACCATCAGGCCGACCGCCGTCTCCAGCAGCTCCCCCTCGGGGCGGCGGATGACCACGTCGACCCCGTTCTCGGCGGCACGGCGCAGATGACGCCGTACCTGGCCACGTGTGCGGTAGGACAGCAGCGCGAGGTAGGACTCGAAGTCGCGCACCCCACGGAGGTCGAGTTCGTGCAGGCTGTCGATCGGGGTGCCGGGACCGAAGGCCCGGGTGAGCGCAGGCACGGCCGGGTCGTCGGCCGGAACGTTGACCAGCCCGTGGCGTGGCGCCCGGCTGCGGCGTGCCGCGCCGGCCAGTCCGCGGCGCAGCGCCTCGGCTGCCGCGTCCAGGGCGCTGGGCGTCCGGTCGACGGCGGCCAGGGTGGAGTGGTACGCCTGCCAGCAGCCGCTGACCAGGCAGAGGCCGTCGCCGCCGAGGACTCCCAGGGGATCGCCCTGCAGATAGGCCGGGGCGATGGCCTCGACTCCGCCGCCGGGGCGGTGGAACATCAGGTGATGGACGCTCCGGTACGGCTGTGTGGGATGCCTGCGGTAGGCGTTCAGGTACCAGGAGCGGTAGAAGAAGGGCGCCTGGGCGGACTCGGCGCAGCGGTCCCAGGCTTCGCGGGGCCCGCCGGTCAGCTCCGGCACATCCTCGACGACCAGCGGGGCGGGAAGGTGCCGACGGGTTCTCATGTCCTGGAGTGCTTCCCGGGAGCGGCCGGGAACGGGAAGAACCCGTTGTCCTCCAGGAAGTCGAGTGAGCGCCGCAGTTTGGCGGTACCCGCGTCGAATCCCACCCCCGCCATCACGACGGGCGCGTGCGCCGTGCCGCGGAGGCACGCGTCCAGGGTGGGCCAGTCCACGGTGCCTTCCCCGAGCGCCAGGTCCTCGTCGGCCGCCCCCGAGTTGTCCCCGTACTGGACGTAGGGCGTCAGGGAACCGGCCGTCTCCCACCAGGAGCGAAGGCCGCCTGAGCCGTGGACGCGCTGGTGAGCCACGTCGAGACAGAGCGCGACGGAGGGCGAGGAGACCGCACGTACCAGCCGTACCAGCAGCCGGGGGTCGGCATCCCACATGTTCTCCATCACCAGGGTGATGCCGGCGGCTCGCAGACGGGGCTCCAGACCGGAGAGGAACTCCGCGTTCCGCTGGAGCCAGATCTCGTCGTAGTCGTGCTCCCTGATCAGCGGCAGATGGTTGCTGTGCAGCAGCAGAAACCGGGCTCCGGCTCGTTCGCAAAAGTCCAGACTCTCCCGTACACGCCGCTCGGAAACCTCTCGTATCGCGGGATCAGGGCTGTGCAAAACGATGTCCAGGAACGGCCCGTGCACGGCCTGGACAGCGGACGGCGGCACCCAGCGATGTATTTCCTCAAGGTACGCGTCAAGGTTGTCCAGGTGGTCCGGATATGAGGGCTCGATGAGCTCGAAACCTGCTCCGATTTCCTTGGAAAACTTGGCGTACTCGGCAATCCGCGCAATGCGTGGCTGTACCAGGAGAGTCGATTCCACCCTGCCCCCAACAGTCAGGTTGGCGTTCTTCCTTATCGGTCGACTAGCCGTCAGGGACGGTAACAGCGCGGTCCGGCGGGGTCAACGGGCACTTGCCGGGCGCATCACCGACGGATTTATTCCGGCCTGTCCGTCGAGGGCATGGGGAGACACGGGGCCTTGACAGGGCTTCAAACTGCCATGCACGCTCACAAAGGCCGAGCAGCGGATTCTTCCCGCGCTTTGGCGCGACGGGCGCTGACTTGCTGGTTGTGCGCGATTCCAGCCACGGCAGTCGAATCTGTGCTGCCGGTCGGACGCCCCTGCACCACCCTGGTGAAAACAGTCGGACCTGGCTCATCCGGAGCCCATGGATTCGATTGCCCACAGATCCATAGAGGGGGTGAATACATGGAAAAGACCCTGTACGTCGTCTACAGCGACAGCCTGGCCGTCGAAGCGGAATTCGACGTTCTCGGTGCCGCCGAGGTCGGTGTGCTCGGCGCTCACGCGCCGTTCGTCACCGAATCCGGCGTCGAGACCGTTGCCTGCTGCAGCTCCGGCGTGGCGATGGGCTGACGGCACCGACCGGGCGGCGGGGCCTGCCGGCCCCGTCGCCCACCCACGACCGACATCCGCACACCTCGACGGGGGCAGCCATGCGCGTCCGCCTGCAGACCAATCACGGCGAGTACCTGCTCGCCGACGACACCGCGAAGACTCTGGGAGCGCTGCTCCGCCAGTTCGGCATCCCCTTGAGCGCCGTCTGGACCTACCGGACCACTCCGCTGGGCGACGGCCGCCGGCAAGCCGATTTCCTTCCCTCGACGACCACCGGGGACGGCGAGGAAGAGGTCATCGCCCGCATCTCCCGGAACATCAACATCCCGGGTCTGCTGGGCCATGAGACGACCAGCGTCCGCCCCGTGGAGAACGCCTCGTCGGAGTGGACGTTCCCCAGCCCCGACGGAGGGGCGTTCCAGCGCGTGGTCGCGCAGATGACCGCCGAGGAGTGCCTGGCCTTCGTCAAGCAGAGCGTCGCCCGGACCCTGGAGGCGTGGCCGCAGGACGTCCCGCACGGCGTGGTGGTGGGGACCTCGGGAGGGGGCGACTCCAACGCCCTGCTCTCGGCGATGATCGAAAGCGGCCGGTTCGAACCCTCCCAGGTGCGTCCCGTCATGATGCTCGGCATCCCGGACTGGGACACCCAGGTGGACAACGCACGCCAGCTGTGCGGTTCCCTCGGCACCGAGCTGCGTGTGGTGGACGAGGCGGAAGCGGCCGACCTCTGCGGCATACGCGGCATCGCCGACGCCCGCGACCACTTCCTGGAACTCTTCCCCGACGCGGACCTGGAGTTCCTGGGAACCTGGCTGCTGCGCCGGGTGCTGTCCGCGTGCGCCCGGCAGGCCGGTGTCCAGGCCGTCGCGCTGGGAGCCAACCGCGAGGACATCGTCGCCGAGCACCTGTCCCGGCTGGTCCGCGGGCTGATGCCGCTGCCCGCGCCCTACCGGCGCATCGGCGACGTGCTGTTCACCTACCCGATGTGGCAGGTGCCCAAGAAGATCGGCGACGGCGTCTATCCCAGCTTCAGCCTGGAGAACTACGAAGCCCGCAACGCCAGCTTCAGCCCCGGACGCAGTGTCTTCTACTACTTCAGCTACTGGATGTCCGAGCTGCTGCCCGGCCTGGACGTCTCCTTCCTCGACGGGGCATCCCGGCTGGCGGAGCGCGAGCAGTCCATCGTGTGGGACGACTCGCTCGACGACTACGTCTCCTCCGGCGGGATCGCGGAGGACACGCGCAAGCGCTGGGGACGGTTCCTCGATGCTGTCCGGCTCTGACGGGCGGGCGTCACCCGCCCTGCGGTTCGGGCTGGCCGGCGGGGAGTACGACGCCGGCCGCCCGTCCTACCCGCCGGCCGCCGTCGCCTGGGCCGTGGGCGCAGGCCGGCCCCGCGTCGTCGATGTGGGGGCCGGTACGGGCAAACTGACCCGCGCGCTGCTGGAGTCGGGTGCGGAGGTGGTGGCCGTGGAACCGGACCCCACGATGCGGAGCCGGTGTACCGAGTCGCTGCCCGGAGTGCCGGTCAGGGCCGGGACCGCCGAGTCGCTGCCGCTCCCGGACCGGTCGGTGGACGTGGTGGCGGTCGGCCACGCCTATCACTGGTTCGACCGCACCGCGGCCCTGCGCGAGTTCGCGCGGGTCCTGCGGCCGGCCGGGAGGCTGGTCCTGATGTGGAATCTGCGGACCGAACTCCACGGCTGGGAAGCGGAGTTCACCCGGCTCATCGCGGGCCAGGACAGCGTCCGGCGCAACCCGCTGTCCGGCATGGGCGAGATCGGGCCGCCGTTCTCGCCCTTCGAGGAGAAGGACGTGCCGCACACCCAGCAGCTGACGCCCGATCAGCTCGTGGCCCTGGCGGCGTCCCGCTCCCACGTGATCGGACTGCCGCCGGCGGAACGCGCGGACGTGCTGCGCGGCGTGCGCGCCGTCGCCCGCTCGGCGGCCCGCGACGGGACGGTCACCCTGCACTACGTCACGCGCTGCTGGCGCTCATGTGTCGCACCGCCGTGAAGACGCATGAGGGGGATCTTCACCGTCTTCGGTGAGATGGCATGGGGCATCGACGAACTCGCCGCCGCCCCGCCATCCACGGCCCGATACTTTCCGGGCACTCCCTGGTCACCGCCGGACCAGCCGCGATCACGACGTTCACCCGTGCAGCCACCGTGATCGACGACGGCCAAACCCAAGCGGGCCGAGGCGATCGAGGGGGCGACCAGGCCGTCGCCGAGTGCGAACCGGTAGCGCAGACCGACGGTGCCCGCCTCGGCATCGAGCCCTGAGACGCCTGACGCGTCGACCGGTACGCCTCACACGCTCTCAGCACGTGGGCCTGTCGCATAGGCCAACGGCGGCGCCATCGCCCGTACGTCGACCTGCTCCGCCACCCACAGTCCGATGAACAGCGCGGCGGTCGCCTCCAGCAGTCCGGCACGTTCCAGCGCGCCTCCGGCCACCGGCTCGCAGCCCACATCCCGCACCAGCTCGTACACCCGTGTGAGCGCTGCCTGGTCATCCCCGCAGACCGGAACTGCCAGGGGCTGACCGTCGAAGAACGGAGGGGTCATCCGCCATACGTCCTCGTGACAGAGGTTGAACGCCTTGACGACCTGCGCGCCCGGTGCCGCCGCGGCAAGGCGGGCCGCCGCCGAGGGGCCGCCCTCCGTCAGCAGCCGGAAGCCGGGCCCGACCGGATTGGCACAGTCGAGCAGGACCTTCCCGTTCAGCGCCGACCGGAGCTCCTTGACGACATCCGCCCCCGCACCGTACGGCAGCGCGGCCAGCACCACCTCGCCGAAGCGCGCCGCCGCGTGCAGACTCCCGTACCCCGCACCGCCCCGGATGCGTGTCGCAAGCCGTTGGGCCTTGTGCTCGTCGCGGCCTCCGACGAACACCTCATGCCCGGCCCGCACCCAGTGCGTGGCCAGTGCATCCGCCATGTTCCCCGTTCCCAGCACACCGATCTTCATCGATCCATCCCTCTCCGCGTCTGCTTCAACCGCTTCCGGGACGACACTAGGAAACCCGTCAGGCACCATTGGGTACGTGACGACCGACGCCTACCTCGCCGACTGCCGCGCCCGCCTCGCCTTCGACCTTCTCTCCAACACCTGGAACGCCGTAGTGCTCTGGTCCCTGCGGGACGGTCCCAGGCGTCCGGGCGAACTCCGCGAACACATCGGCGGCATCAGCCCCAAGGTCTTGACCGAGACGCTGCGGCGGCTGGAGTTCAACGGTCTGGTGGAACGGCACGCGTATGCCGAAGCGCCGCCCCGTGTCGAGTACGGACTCACCGCTCTGGGAAGGACATTGCTCGCCCCGATCGACGCGTTCGGCGCCTGGGCCTTCGAGCACGGCGATGAGGTCATGGCCGCCCAGGACCGGAACAGCGGGTGAGTTCTCAGCCCGGCCCTTCGCTCTGACACGCCTTCATCGCGATGGGTTCAAGCGTCCCCAGCACATCAGAAACGGCTATCCGGTCGCTGGACCGCGTTCCGGCCGGTGCGCGGGTGGCGACCTTGCGGCGTGTCCGGCGATCCGGGTCACGGCGTCGGCCGCCGCGTGGGTACGCCCCGGTGCTGGCCGGCTCGCCCAGGGCAGGGGCCGGCCGCATGGACGACCCGTACACGGAGCCGATCGAGGCCGGCCGTGCCCGCCTGGTCCGCACCGGGCTGCGCGGACGCGAGTCCGAGGGGCGTTCCATCCACCTTCGCCCCAGCGGACGGGTCCATACGGAGCAGCCGTGTTCGCCCCGAGCGGGACGGCCGGCAGCTCATGGTATTCCACGCTCATGGTCTTCCACACGGAGACCGACGCCGACGTCCACGGGGGCCACGGGGCCACGGGGAAGTCCACCCCCGACGCGGCTGCAACGCCCAGCCGCGGCGACGGTCCCCGGAGACGACGGCGCGTCGCGTTCGGCTTTCCACAGCGCCGAACGCCTGGCCGCCCTCGTATCCCGCGCCCGCCGCCGCCTCGACCCGCTGACGTACGCCACCCACCACTGATCGGTCATGCGCCCACCCATGAGCAGCCGCCCCATGAGCCGGGGACCTGTCGTGCCGTGCGGTCCGGCCGGGTTCCGGCGCGGCAATGAGTCCGCGGGCAGTCGCAGGTCTATCTCTTGATGGGGGCAATCGCCTCCAATCGACGCATCGGGAGTGAGCCATGGGCCTTATCCACATCGAGATGTTCGCGACCCTCGACCTCGTCGGGCAGGCGCCCGGCGGCCCCGAGGAGGACCCGGTGGGGTTCCCGTTCGGCGGCTGGCAGGCGCCCCTGCTGGACGAGGTCGCCGGGGCGCAGGTCGGTGCGGCGTACGAGGGCACGGACGCTCTCCTGCTCGGCCGGCGGACGTACGACATCTTCGCCGCCTACTGGCCTCACCAGCAGGGCGGCGAGGACGACGGGATCGCCACGCTCTTCAACAGCGTCCCGAAGTACGTGGCCTCCCGCGGCAGGCCCGACCTTTCGTGGGCCGGTTCCACGCACCTCGGCCCGGACCTGGCTGCCGCGGTGCGCGAGATCCGTGACCGGCACGAGCACATCAAGGTGGTCGGGAGCTTGAACCTGGTGCAGAGCCTCCTGCGCGAGAGGCTCTTCGACCGCCTCGACCTCTGGCTGCACCCGATCGTCCTCGGAGTGGGAAAGAAGGTGTTCGAGGGCGGCGCGGTGCCCACCCGCCTCACCCTGCTCGAACCCCCGGCGGCCGGCCCGAAGGGCACCGTGTACCTGCGCTACGGGCTCGCCGAGGGCCTCCCCGCCACGGGCGACATGAGCGCGCCCGATCGCGGCACCGGGAGCGACGACGGGAAGCGGTGACCCTGGCGACGGCCGAACCCGCCCCGGGCCCGGGGGCCCGGGGCGGTCAGGCCGGGTGCGGGATGTACGCGAGGCCGTGGGCGCCTGGCTCGTCGAGCCTGGCGATGTCCAGCCGGGCCAGGCGCTCCAGCGTCTCCAGGTCGACGATGTCGACGGTGGACGAGAGGACGCAGGCCACATAGGCGAGCCGGCCGTCGGGGGACGAGGCGATGGTCAGCGGGAAGAGGCCGACCTCGAGACTGCCCAGCTGCTTGCGGGTGCGGGCGCAGAACACGGTGAGGCGGCCCGGTGCGTGTCGCCCGAGTCGGGAGACCGCGTCGGGCGCCATGCGCACTTCGCCCGCGAGCAGTTTGCCTGTCGAGGTCAGGTGCACCGGCAGGACGATGTCCCCGGTGGGCAGGGTGTCGACGACGGACGCCGTCCGGGTGTCGATGACCAGGATGCCCGTGGGCGGCCGTTCCTCGGGGGCGCCGGAGAAGTTTCCGTAGGGCGCGGCGACGAAGGCGTGCGTGCCGTCGGTGGAGATGGCGAGGCCCTCACTGCCCGGTACCTCGACCTTCGCGGTGAGCGTGCCCCGTTCGAGGTCGACGACCGATACGAACGGCGCTTCCTTGTTGGTCGCGCAGCCCGTCCGCCCCGCCGGATCGATGGCGAACCAGTGCGGGCCGGGCGCGTCCGTGTCGATCCGGCCCAGGGGGCGGCGGGTCTCCGTGTCGAGCACCACGACCCCGCCGGAGCGGTCGTCCGTACTCTCCACACTGACGTAGAGGCGACCGCGCACCGGGTCCAGCGCCAGTCCGTGCGGCCCGTGTGCCGGGGCGAGGTCGACGACCTCGACGATGCGACGGGTATCAGGGTCGATGACGGCCACTTCGGTGCGCCGGCCGCCGTTCGCGTGGTAGTAGCCCGAGTGGTACGTCAGGGTGCACCACAGCAGTCGCCGCGCCGGGTCGAAGCACAACTCGTGCGGCTCGGCGGGGACCTCCACATCGCCGAGGTGCCGGTCGGAGGCGGCGTCGAAGAACGAGACAGTCGGTCCGCTCTGACTGACGACGGCCAGGACGTCGCCTTCCCGGCCGGCACGGGGGGACTTCTGCACAGCGGCTCCTCGAAAGGGGTGAGGGGAATGCCCCGCGTCTTCGCGGGCATTCCCACTCTCCGGTCCGGAGGATGCCGCGGCAATGCACGGATTGGCACGCAATCATTGACTCAGGCGTAATAATGCAGCTCAGGAGGGATTGATGGATCTCAATCTGCTGCGGGCCCTGGACGCCCTGCTCCAGGAGAACAGCGTGACCCGCGCAGCGGAGCGCCTGGGCACCTCGCCCGCGGCGGTCAGCCGTACCCTGGCCCGGCTCCGCCGTGCCGTAGGCGACCCGCTGCTGGTCCGGGCAGGCCAGGGGATGGTCCCGACCCCGCGCGCCGTGGAACTCCGGGAGGAGGTCGGAGCGCTGCTGCGCGGCTGCGACAGCCTCCTGCGGCCCGGTCCGGGTCTGGACACCGAGCGTCTCCGGCGCACCTTCACCGTGCAGGCCGCCGACCTGTTGCTGGTGGGCCTGGCGGGGATCCTGACCGAGCGGATCCACGCGGAGGCCCCGCAGGTCGACGTCGTCTTCCTGCCGGAGGCCGTGGAGGGCGGCCCTGGGCTGCGGCAGGGCTGGGTGGACGTCGAACTGGGCGTTCTCGGACACCTGGACCCGGAGATCCGGACCCGGCAGCTCACGCGGATGCCGCTGGTCGGTATCGCCCGCAGTGGTCATCCCCTCTTCGACGGGCGGATCGACGCCCGCCGTTTCGCCGCGGCCGACCACATCGGCATCTCCCGGCTCGGCAAGCGCCTCGGGCCCATCGACAGCGCGCTCGCGGAACTCGGGCTGCAACGCCGGACCGCGGTCGTGGTGCCCAGTCACACGAGCGCGATGATGCTCGCCCGGGACACCGACCTCGTCGCGCTCAGCCTGGCCGGCTGGCTCCCCGACACCGTCACCGCCATGGGACTGCGGACGTTTCCCATCCCCCTCGACCTGGCCCCCCTGGACCTCGGGATGGCCTGGCACCCCCGCAACTCGGCCGATCCGGGGCACCGCTGGTTCCGTGAGCACCTGGCGGCCGCCGTCCTGTCCCCGGCGGAACCGGGGGCGGAGTCCGCCCGCGCTGCCGGCTGACTCCGCCCTGCCCGACCGGTCGGTCCACGGACGCCGGGAGCCGCCCGCCGTTCACCCGCCGGGGCGGCATTCCCCGCAGACCCCGCTCCTCCGACGGGATCGGGGCGGCGGGGCCCGATGTCCGGCTGACGACCCCGCGGAAGCGCCTCGGAGCCGCCCTGACGGAGGAGGCCGAGTCCGTATGCATGAGCCGGAGCACGAGCAGTCCGGCACGCCCGTACAGTGGGAGCTGTGCCGAAAGACGGCACGGCGACAGACCGTCGTCCCCGAGACCGGAGTCACCGGCCCGTTGTTCGGGTCGGGCATAGTCGTCGAGGGCCTCGCCGGGGACACTTCGGCGCTGGAGGGGGGAGACCGGATGGTCTACGCAGAGCCGATGGCGCGGGCCGTCGTGGAGCCGGCCGTGCGGGACCTGATGAACCGATGCGGTGACGGCCAGGGGCTCTCCACCACGGTGGCCTTCGGCGGAGACGGCTTCACCCTGTACGCCGGTGTTCGCGTACGCCGGGTAGCGACCGGACAG
This sequence comes from Streptomyces sp. SP18CS02, assembly GCF_036322365.1. Classification (NCBI taxonomy): domain Bacteria; kingdom Bacillati; phylum Actinomycetota; class Actinomycetes; order Kitasatosporales; family Streptomycetaceae; genus Streptomyces; species Streptomyces sp. SP18CS02. Next base: position 69,591 of record NZ_JAQYXC010000269.1, on the reverse strand, counting down.
GCCGAGGTCTCGCTTGCCTGCTGGGTCACCAATAGGGACGCAGCGCGCTATCTCGGCGGCAACCCTCCGAGCGAGGACGAAACCCGTCTGCGCCCAGAGGGAACGGCCACGCCGGACGGGCCACTCACCACACGGGTGGCCGGCCATCTGGCCACCCGTATGAACGCCCTCGGTACCCCTCGGCCGGACAGTGACGGCTACCTCGCCGTCACTGTCCCCCTCGCCTCGCCGTAGCAGCCGATCGGAGGCGGCCGTGCTCGGCGACAACAACCCTGTCCTCCGGAATCACCGGTGCCGAACAGCCGCCGACCCGGTGACAGCCGTGGGCCGCATCGCCCCGGAGACGAAGTCCCGTTGCCCTGGTCGTGGCACCTGTCGTGCTGCGGCGCCATGCGGCGGGCCGTCATCCAGCGCTCCGGCGGCGCCCCGCTCTTCGAGTCGACCCTGAATACGAGGTTCTGATGACCACGCCCCGGCATACAGCCCGCCGACCCCTCGCTGCCCGTGCGGCCGCGTTCCGCGAACGGATCGACCCGGCGCGTATCGGCCGGCGCTCGGTCCGTCGCCGCGCCACGGGCATGGACGCCGGTGCCATCGCGGCGGCCCTCGGGGAAGCCCGGTTCCTCGCCCGGCAGGACTCGCAGCACGAGGACCTGGCCGACGACCCCCGCGGCCGGGCCGAGCTCGCGGAGTGGGAGCGCCTCGACCAGCTGTTCGCCGCCGCGATGCCGGGCACCGTCTACGACCCCGCTGCCGACGACGTCGTCCAGGCCGAGCTCGCCGCCGACGCCGCGGCGGCCGCCGCCCGGGAAGCCGGGCTGTGCGAAGCCGCCCGGGTCACCGCCCGCGCCGACGAGCTCCAGACGCTGCGCGAGCTGGGCACGCTGGAGCAGACCGAGCCCCGCGACGGCGACGAAGCCGTACGCGACGAGCTCACCCGCCGCGCCGGCGGCCACGCCCAGGCCGACGTCGACGCCTGGCTCGCGTACTCCCTGTCCGCGCACCTCGGGCACTACCGCGACCCGGCGGCCCGCGAAGCCGCGGCCTGCCTTCTGCCGCCGCCGGTCCTCGCGCACGCCGCGCTGCTCGCCGAACTCGCCCGTCTCGCTCCCGGTGTCGGCGTCGACCGGCCGGCGTTCGCGGCCCGGCTCGCCACCGCCGAGCCCGAGGCCGCCGGAGACCTCGCCGCGTTCCTCGCTCGCGCCCGCTCGCAGCACAGCGTTCGTACGACCCGTTCCGACGACGGCTGACCTCACCCTGCGCCCTCAGTCCTCCCGGCGCCCCCGGAGGTGACCTCTGAGGACCTGCCGACCGCTCCTCGCGTCGAAGCGGGTGTCAATCGGGGGCCCCTACGGGATGGGCGGGCGCGCCGGCGCGGTGAGCCCGCGCCCGAGGGCGTGGGCTATCGCCTGTGAGATGGGCTGGCCGGTGTGGTCCTCGTAGAAGTTGAACGCCGGACTCGGGTTGACCTCGAAGCAGTAGACCTCGCCGTCGTCGGCGAGCAGCAAGTCGATTCCGGCGAGCGCCAGCCCGAGGCGGGTGGCCAGGTCCGTGCACCGCCGTGCCAGGTTTTCGGGCAGGTCCCACGGAGTGAGTTCGACCCGGCCGCCGTACCGGCCCGCGTAGCGGTAGTCCACCTGGTCGCTGTCGACGCGGGTGGCGAACGGCTCGCCGGCCACCACGTGCACCCGGACGTCGACACCCGGTATGTAGCGCTGGAACTGGACGGGGCAGGACCGGATGAGCGGCAGCCGATCGACGGCCTCGTCGTCCAGAAGGTGCACGATCGACCGCACCGAGCTGATCGACTTGTAGATCACCCGGCCGTGGCGGGCCCGGAAGGCCAGGGCGAGGTCCGGGTCGTCGGTGGCCAGGGTCTCCGGGACCCGGAAGCCGGCCTGGCGGATCAGCTGGGCCTGATAGGGCTTGGACCCGTTCGTCGCCGTCGCGGAGGAGCGGTTCATCACGCATCCCGGTGCGATCTCGATCCAGTTGTCGAGGGTCTCGTGCCACGCTTGGCATCGCCGCAGGGTCTCCGGGCCGGCGTCGCGCATCCCTGGCAGCAGACGCCAGTCCATCAGCCGTGTGTAGATGCCCGTGACGGAGGAACAGGGCACGGTCCGGCCGTCGCACCGCAGCCGGCCGAGCACCGTGGTCCCCTCGACCCGGATGTCGAGCGAGGAGTCCATGAAACGGCGTTGATGCAGCATGGTGTACGGCAGGCCCTGATGGCGAAGCGCCTCGGTGACCAGCGCGACCGGCGGCTCGCTCGCGATGCCGCAGACGACGATCACCACGGCCTCGCCGGCAGCCGGGTCAGATATGTGTGCAGGCGGGCGATGAGAGGGGGGCCCGCGATCCGCAGATCGGGCAGGAGCGTCGCCCCGGCGAAACGCGCGCCGTGCCGGTCGTCGAGCTCCAGGTCGACCCCCAGGAGGTCGGCACCGGCCCCCCGCGCCAGCCGTCGGCACCCCGGGACGAGGCCGGGTACCGCTTCGCCGCCGAAGACGTGCTCGCCGAGCACCACCACGGTGCGGTCCACCGGATTCCTGGCCGTGGTCGGGCTCTCACCGGACAGCCGCAGCGGTGCCACCCGCAGCCCCGCCCCGGCCGCGAGCAGGCTCCACTCGGCGGGGGAACGCCAGGGGCCGGACAGGCCCAAGGGGCTGGGACGATTGACCGAGACGGGGGCGAGGCACTGGAGCCAGCTCAGCACGAGCGCGCTCATCTCCGCCATGGCATAGCAGCTGTCGGTCACCGAGGCGAAGACGAGATGCCCGACGGGTGCGTAGGTGAGCCGGTTGAGCACGCCGTCGACGTCGTCGCTCGCGAGGACGCGACCGTCCGGAAGCGTCGTCTCGAAACGCGCCGGACCCTCCTCGATGGAGTGCGCGGACCGCACCGAGCGCGTCAGCATCTCGGCATCGACGAGCTCGACCGGGGTCGGACCGCGTTCCCTCAGGCCCGTGCAGACCCAGCGCGCCGCCTGGTCCCCGGGGTTGCACAGCACCAGCCACATGCCGACCTCCGCCGTCCTAGGATCCCTCGTCCTCCCGGGCCAGGGCGCTGGCCGACAGGTCGGGGCGCAGCTCGGGCGGGATGAAGTGCACGTGCGCGGAGTCCGTGCTCGCCCGGGCCGGGGCCGGGCCGGCAGGCCGGGAGAAGGGGTCCGGCACCATCCTCTGCTCCTGCGACCCGTCCTTCTGCTCCTTGTCCTTGCCCTCCTTGCCGTCCTTGTCCTTCGTCTCCTTGCTGTCCTTGCTCTCCTTCTCGATCTTCTCGGAGCGTGTGAGGTGGAGGGTCTTCTCCTCCTTGTCGCGGGCGTTGCTCTTCAGGACGAAGTCGGTGGAGAGGCGTGCCGGACCGCCGAACGGCTGGTGTGCGATGGGGGCGACCTTGATGACGAGGTGCCCGCATCCGTTCGGCGGGATGGTCGGTGTCACCTCGTCCAGGGTGAAGCCACGCCCCATGTCGGTACCCGCCGTATTGGTCAGCCGCAGCGTGCCGGGGCCGACGTTGCCGACGCGGACCTCGATGTCCGCCATCGGGGCTCCCGCCGGAGCGATCCGCCCGTGGGACCGTTGCATGGAGATCCGCGGTTGAAGGGTGTCCTCTTCCAGATCCGACACCACCCACACGAAGGAGAGCTCCTTCGGCGCGTTGTTCGTGATCCGCACATGCCAGGGGCGGTCGGCCGACCTGCCGATGTTCAGTCTCACCAGGAACACATCCCGCGGTTCGCGGGTCCAGCTGGCGGTGCCCACCTCGAACAGCATCTCATCGAGGAGGGGTACCTCTTGCGGAAAGGGCGGGACCACGGCGAACTGACCCAGCCCTGCGCGCAGTTCCAAGGTAGGGGCCGCCTCGCCGGGTGGCGCGCAGTCAGGTCCCACGGCAATGAGGCGGAGGAACACGCCCGGTACCTGCGCGCCGACGTGGAAGGCATGCGGCGGGTCGCTGTGGGCGCGGGGGGCGAGTCGGAGAGGGCCCGCCACCGGCAGCAACTGGAATATCGGGTCAGCCATGTCACCACACTCCCAGCGGGACGATGTCGGCGTAGACCAGCCGTGCCGTCCCCTCGACCGCTGTTCCCGAGTCGCTCGTGGCAGGGGGATACGTCTCGAACTCCTGGACGACGACACGTTGGGGCCGGTCGCCGGTGTCGGGGAGGTCCAGGTCGCATACCCGCCCCAGAGCGCCGGAGGTGCGCAGGACCGTGGTCCAGCCCGCGCTTCCGGGTCCGGGGGTGTCCCGGACCTGGAGTTCCGCACGGACGGTGTTCGGCCGGGGGCCGGAGGGGCCGAGGCCGTCGACGACCACGGTGCCGTGGTCGGGCCGGCGTGTCACGACGAGACGGCGGTGGGGTGGCAGCTGTACCGGCTCCGTCTGGACGGAGGGCGACAGCGACGGGATCCCGGCCACGGTGTGTGACTGGTAGCGGGCCAGCGCCAGCCGTACGAACGGGAAGTAGGAGGCGGTCACGAGCGGCGACAGGTCGATGTCGGCGAACCAGCGGTCAGCCTGATCGTCGAACTGCACGGGATACGCGATCACATCCAGCGAGCGCTGCGCTTCCGGCAGCTCCGCCCGGTCGCCGCCGCGCGGTGCGTGGACATGTGCTTCGGTCAGGATCGCCGGCGGGGCGCCGGTGTCCCAGATCGGATCGCGCCCCGCGGTGCTGATGTACTTCAGTACGTCGGCGGGGGCCGCGGGACCGGGCCAGGTGAGGACGGCGAGCCTCTCGTCGTCCCCGGAGGCGTACCAGGGCCGTTCGAGGAGGGCTCGCAGCCCGCCGCCGTAGCGCCACCGGGTGAGTGATCGCTGACCGTCGTTCGTCTGGGTCCAGCGGAAGGTCGGCACGGTGTTCAGGAGCTTCGGCGCGGGTGGGCGGGCCGAGCTCGGTACATCGGTGACGCCGAGGGCTCCGCCGGCGAGGCATGCCTCGGGATCCGCGGCTGTGGCCCGGGCGAAGCAGTCCTGGAAACGCGAGACCGCGGTCACGTCGTACCTGACGTGCCGGCGGCGGGTGTCACCGAACTCCTGGCGGATCGTGGGGAACGCCTCGTGCTGAGGGGCCCGCTTGACGTCGTACGAGCCGACGAACGCCGTCCGCTTCTGTGACGTCGGCTTCGCCGGCGGAAGGTCCTCGTGGTCGCTCCACTCGGCGCGCAGGTCAAGCCGTCCGGTACTGGCGATGTGGATCCTCAGATCATCGGTGAGAAGGACGGCGCTGGTGTCCCCGGCGTCCCGATGGGCGGTCAGCCGCCCGGTGGGGTCCGACCCCGGCCGCTGTACGGCATGGACGAGGGTGACGGTCCGCGGAGGTGTGACGAGGCGATTGCGGCCGCGGGTGATGTGCTGGAACTCCGGCGTGCTCGGGTTGCCGGGATCGATGCCCAGCCAGGCGACGATGCCGAAGAGCTGGACGCCCCGGTCCCCCGGACACGACGGAACGTCGAAAGTCACCTCTTCGGCGGGGCCGAGGGCGACGGTGAAGACGCGGTGGTCCGAGGACCGGGTGAGGGTGCAGCCGGAAGGGGCTTCCACCAGCCGCAGGGTGATCGGCCCGTACGTCGGCCACGCGCCCTTCCAGACCGCGGTCCTCTTGTCCCCGACGACCGTTCCGTACTGCCCGGTGTCCGGGTCGACGGGCCGGGGCCGGGGATTCAGAGCGATGTGCGAGCCGGCCGGGTCGGGCAGCCACGGCAGGGCGACGTCCGTCTCGGGGAGGATGATGTAGGGAGCGGCGATACCCGAAGCGGCTTCGGCTCCCACGACCTGTGCCCCGGGGATATGGGCCAGCTCTCGGTCGGCCCGCTTGGCGACCTCGAAGAACTCCTTCACCTTCGCGACCGGTACGTCGGGGCCGAGGGCGGCGTCGAACGTGCGGTCGTGCTGGATGGCCAGCTCCAGCGAGCACTTGGGTGCCAGAAGGTGGCGCAGATCGTAGGCGCGATGCCCGTGCGCGGCCGCGTAGTCGCCCGCCGGGGTGCCGCGGTCGCTGCGGATCACCATCCGGTCCAGGGTCTCGCCGTCGGCCAGCACACGGGTCGGCACCAGCTCCGGTGGCAGCAACGGCTCGAAGCGGTGGTGGGTGAACAGCTCCGACTGCTCCTCCTCGGGCCCGGCGTCGTCGGAGCGCAGTCCGCCGCCCACGAGGTCGGCGATACGGACCCGCAGCCGGTACTCACGGCCGAAGCGCAACCGCGGCAGCGACCCCGGGTCGCACTCGACGACCGCCTCGAAGGGCGGAGGGGCGGTCGTCGCGGCCATCGCGTCGCCCGTGTCGACGACCCGCTCGGGCCGTTCCGCCACCTGACTCCAGCCGTCCCATGCCGCCACGGTCTGGTGGACGTAGAGGGCGTCCTGTGCCCCGGCCCCGGTGACCGCCGGCCCGGGACGTACGTACCCCTCCTCCAGCAGCCCGCCGCGGCCGCCGCCCGACGTCTCCTGCCCGATCGACACCCCGCCGATCGTGTAGCGCACCCGCCTTCGGCACAGCGAGTACCACTGGTCGGTCGTCACGTCGTAGATGTCCATCCGGTAGCCGCCCAGCAACGAATCCGCCGTCAGCGGAGAGGTGGTGAGGCCCTCGGCCGTGGCCCGCTGCTGTGCCCGCTGCAGCTGCTTGCGATGCTCCGTCTCGCGGTCCCGCTCCACGAGGGCGAAGCCCATGGAGCGCAGGGCCGGCAACGCCCCGACGTCCGCCGATTCCCCGGACGGCGCCCGGGCGCCGTCCGACTGGGCGGCGCCGACCATCCGCAGGGCGGCCCCGTCCACGTCGAAGGGCATCACCTCGTACCGCGGATTGGCGGACGGCGCGACCCCGGCATCGGCCAGCGGCAGCAAGCCCTGCTTGAACTCGGTCGCCCCCGGTCGCGTCAGCGACGCGGCGACGAAGCGCTTCCCGTCCAGGACGTAGGCGGTCTTCGGCGACAGGTCGTTCTGCACCGCACCGGCCCAGCCGGACGGCGGGGAGCTGTCGGGATTCGGCCATCGAGGGACGACCCGCAGTTCCTTGACGTCTCCCTGCGCCAGCTGAGCGGCCGGGACGGCCATGTCGATCAGCAGCCCGAGCGCGCGCAACAGCATCGGATGGTCGGCGAGCCTGGACACCACGTCGTGGAATTCGTGCACGGCAGCCGAGGCAGGGGATGACGGCGTCACGGACGCGGCCTCGTCGCGGCGGTAGAAGGCGTACGCCTCGGCGATCGCCGACCGGTGTGCGGACGGGTCCGCGGTCGCGCCGTCCAGCGGGCCCAGAGCGGTCTGCCACATCATCGCGATCCGGCCCAGAGCCGCCCGCAGCTCGGGGTCGGCCTCCGGGACCCTGCCGTCGAACTCCAGATGAGTGCCGGCCGTGGCCGTGTACGCGTCACGCAGCTCCTTGGCGGCCTCGGAGGCGGGGAACTCGCGGACGTCGCGTCCGGCGTAGGAGGTCGGACGGTACGGGTGCACCGGCGTATCGGCGGTGAACAGAGCCTGCCAGGCCGACAGTTGCTGCGTCGTCGAGAACGTGACCTCCTTGTCCTCGGGCGTGACGTGGGGGACCCGGTACGAGGTGACGAGCTGCGCGCCGCGAAAGACGTCGAACCGCACGGTGGACAGCCGTTGCGGCCAGGTCTGCATACCGAAGTCCGACAGTTTCCCGTTCCCGGCCGGCCCGAGCAGCCGGGGTGTCAGCAGCACGGACAGCAGCGCCATCGGAGCGGAGTGACCGGGCACCGGCCCGGCGCGTCCCACCGGAATGGGGGTCCAGACGAAGTGTCGCTGCGCATTGGTCACCGGCATGGGGCGCTCCTCACGCGAAGGCCTGGCAGTACGTCTGCCACGGGAAGGACCGGCCTTGGGGGCCCAGCGCGGTCTCGACGGACGAGGCCCGCGGAGCCACGGGTGCCTCCGGAAGGTCCTGCTCGGAAGCGAGTGTGAGTCCGGGGCCCGGGAAACTCTTGCGGCACTCCAGCGTCACCGAGGTGGACCAGAAGGTGAGGTCGACGCTGATGACCAGCCGGGCGGTGCCGTGCAGCTCGTTGCGCTCCACGCTGTAGGTGAGGCTGAGGGTCAGCTCCACCGAAACCCGGATCAGACCCAGCACCGACACGCTGCCGCCGATCCGCAGGTAGCCGGTGATCTCGATATCGCCGCCCGTCTTGACGAAGACGACGCCTCCGAAGACGTGCACCTCGCCGGCCGCGACGCCGAAGTCCATGGCGACACCCGCACCGAACTCGATGCCGCCGACGAAGCGTTGCAGCCCTCCGTCGGGTTCCCCGGCGCTCACCCCGAGCTCCAGGTATCCGCCGCCGCCGAACCCCGAGACCGTCACCAGGAACGGCCGTTCCCGCGTGGCGAAGGCGAAGTCGATCTCGATGGGCCGGTTCTCCAGCGACAGTGTGAGGCCGATGTGGATGGCGAGGTTCTGGACGGAGAAGACCCCCATGCCGAGCGTGGGCACGGCGATCGCGTACGTCGCCCTGATCCGTACCGCCGATATCTCGATGCGCGGTCCACCACGTCCCGCCTGCGGGATCTTCTCGGCGAGCGTCCTGACGAAGTTCAGCTTGCCCGCGAGCCGGGCGTCCGCCAGGTCGAACGTGAGGCCGGGGCGCTCGCCGGAGTGGGCGGTGAAACGCACGTTGTTGAAGGTGAGGACGACCAAGGCGGCGCTGCGAGTGGGAATCTCCAGGGTGAAGTCCGTCACCTCGCCCGTTGTGCGCAGGCCGGGCCGGTTTCCGGTGCTGTTCGACACCACTTCCAGGAACACCGACGACCGGGGGACCTTCGGATGGAAGGGCTCCACCGCCGTCGACAGCTTCTCCCGCCACGTCAGTTTCGCGGACGGTGCCCCGACGACGTCGGACCACGTGATCTCCGGGCGTGAGGTGATGACGGAGACGATGCGGCGGAGAGGGATGACCCCGAAGAGCTTGGCGTCCTCGGTGAACAGGTCCTGCGGCCGCGGCGGGAAGGGACCGCCGGCGACAGGACCCGCCTTGCGCGCGATCTCGGTGACGGCCATGTTCGGGGCCGCCACCATCCCGGTGCGCGCGCCCGCCGCTGCGAAGTCGAGCACCTTCGGCTGCAACAGGGCGAGCATCACATCGGGCGGCCGGGCACCCGCGGCGGTCTGCAGGAAGGCGTTCGAGAACTCGACCGGCACCGTCGGCGTGGACCCGAGCAGCTGGCGTACCGCCGGCAAGGCCACCTCCATGCGGGTCACCCGAGGGTGGAAACCGACGCCGTTCGCGGCCGGTGCCGTGCCGGCGCCGCCGAAGGTCATCGACCGCACCTCCTGCACCGCCCCGTCGAGGGGGCGGGCCGCCGACTCCATGGCGAGGGCGATCCTGCGGCCGACGTCCCCCGTGGGGCGCCCGCTGTCGCGCTGGGTACCCGTCCTCGGCCCGCGCGCGTACTCCGTGTCGAGGGCCGAGGCGTTGGAGGTACCGGTCGCCGTGTCCGGAACGAACAGCATCGGCAGCCGGAAGTCGACGACCTCCCGGTCCGCCCGCGCCCGTACGGTGAACTGGACGGTCGCCGCGGACCGGGTGGGCCAGAACGCCTTGCTGGGCAGCCACGTCGGCTCGTCCAGCTCCGTCAGCTGCTGCGGCTCGACGGAAACCTCCTGGAAGGGGAACGCCCTTTCGTGCGCACCGCCTTGGCCGATGCCGTAGCGGCGCGTCGGCTCGGTCACGATCAGCACGCGCCTCTTGCGCAGCGCCGCCACGACGGACGGCGACTGTTCGAACCGTCGCTCCGTCATCTCGACGTACGCGGCGCGGTGCCCGAACGGGAAGAGCGCACCGCGGGTGAGGACCCGGACGTAGTAGTCCCTTCCCATGGCGGTCCGGTGGGTCCAGTCCAGCGTCGGCCAGGACGCCGAGGCGGAGAACCAGGCCCCGTAGGCGCTCAGGATCAGACGGTCGACCGCCACGTGCCGATCGGGGTACTGGGCCCCGAGCGCGGCGATCGTCGCCACGTGGTGACCCAGAGGGGTCGCCATGCCCGGCTCGTTCGCGAGGGACTTGACCGGCCTCACCCGCAAGGGCTCGGTATCCTCGGGCACCCATATGCGGCTGTGCCACAGCTCGGTGGTGCCGTTCTCACCCGGCGCGGGCAGGGCGCGGTGCGCACACCGGGCGCCGGCCGGGAGCCCCAGCAGCAGGCGCCAGGGCAGTTCGAGTCGGGTGCTTTCCTGCCCCGCGGTCTCCGGCGCGGTGACCAGGGGCAGGCGCGCCATCGCGCTCAGCACACCCTCGACCGTGAGCGGTACGACCTCCTGCCCGAGGGTGAACGCGAGACGCGACGGCCCCGCGATGCGTGCCTGGCTGCCCGGTCCCGAGTCCGCCACCGTCTCGGTGACGTGCTGCGGCGGGAGCTCCACGACCAGCCGGGCACCCGCGTGTTCGGCGAAGACCTCCACCACCCCGTCGGGGCGGACCCGTTCCCGCAGCCCGGTGCCCCGGACGGTCAGCGCGACGAGGTCCTGGGGGCGCAGCGCGTGGTAACCCTGCGGGTCGGCCCAGATGTCGATCAGCTCCCACTCGGACCAGTCACGGTCGAACGACCGGTGCATCAGCGCAGTGCCGGCCCACACGGTGAACACGTCGGTCCTTCCGGCATCTCCGCCCTCGGAGACCGCGGCCAGGTGCGTGGCACCGCCGGCGCCGGCCGTCAGGTCCCCGCCCAGGTCCTCCCACTTCGACGGCTCCGTCCATGTGCTGTGCCACAGCCCCGTGGCGCCCGCCGCGAAAAGGCCGTGGTCGGTCGCGGCGAAGCGGAGCGGCACCGGCCCGTCCTCGGGGAAGAGGGCGAACTCGTCCCAACCGGCCGACCAGCCGTCGGAGAAGCGCCTTCGCAGGATGAGCCGCTGCCGGGCGTCCGCCACGAGAAGGTCGAACCGGCCGGGCGCGACGGAGACGGCCTGCAGCGGGCCGCGGGCGTACGGTCCGGGGCGGAGCACCGTCCTTCCGTCGTTCAGCCGCCAGTGCGCGATCTCCCGGTCACCGGCGTGGAAGAGCACGTGCAGATCGTCGGGTTCGGTCGCCGCCACCGCGTACCCGTACACCGCGGGGTGCGAGGCCAGCGGGCCGTGCGACGTCCATGGCGTCCAGCCGTCCACCGCGAGGCTCCGGTGCCGCACATCGCGCCCGCCGCCGAGGGCGAGGAGCTCGATCCGGCCCGGTCCGGACGGCGACGCGGTCAGCCAGCCGTGGCCCGTCGGCGTCCCGGGAGACGTCCAGGGGCGGTCGAGCGAGTGCCACGCACCCCACTCCCCGTCGAAGGTCTTGTGCCACACGCCCCCCTCGGCGTCGCCGACGAAGACGTCGAGCCGGCCCGGTGTGCAGGAGCAGGCGGCGAGCGCTGTCACTGTGGCGTTCCGCATGGGGCGTCACCTCGCGCCGACGAGATCGCTACAGCGTCTGGTACTCGGGCGACGACGCTCCCGTCGCCCGGGTTCCGGACGGTGCGAAGGGGGATGGGGGAGGGACCTCCAGCAGGCGGTAGGAGTAGTCCCACACGCGATTGACGTAGTAGTCCCACGGGAAGTACGGGCCGGGGTCGGTGTGGTCGTTCCCCGGCACGTTGTAGTGACCGCCGAGTCCCGTGAACCAGTCGCGGGTGTCCGGGTCGAGCGGTACGTCGATCGGAATGCCGTAGACGCTGCACAGGTACGCGGACAGCTCCGCGGAGGAGTCCAGCATCTCCTCGGTCCAGTCCGCGGGACCGGTGGCGCCGGAGTAGCCGTACTCGTGCTCGATGCCGAAGTAGATGCCGTTACCGCCCTTGCAGTGCCAGGCCTTGTAGTTGCCGTCCCGTGGGCCGGCCGTATCGGGGTCGGGCAGCGGCACCATCTGGACCCGACGCCCGTCCCTGGCGACGACGAAATGCGCCGACACCCGCGACACGGGGTTCTGGAACCAGCCGACGGCTCCGTCGTACCGGCCGGCGGTGTAGTGGATCACGATGCCCTGGGGGACCATCGGGCTCCCCCCGGAACGATGCGGGCTGTTCTTGTAACCGACGCCGGGCCGCCTCATGCCCGACAGATCGCTGTGCATGCGCAGACCGGCCGACGCCACCTCGCCATTCGTCTCCACCGCGTGCGTCGCCACCTCTCCGCAGGTCGGGCAGGTCAGTTGCACCGTTTTGCTCGTCATTTCCGCCTCCCGGAGCTGAGGGCCCGTCGCGGCCCTGTGCGCGCTTCGGGCACTCGGAACTCGGCCACGGGATCGGTGGCGACACGGCTCACGGAAGGGGAGAGAACGGTCTTCGTGCTGGCGACGCGGAGATCATTGACCGGACAACCACTCAGTCGCGTCATGCGATTCCGGTCCGAACAGGGCTATTTGCTCTCATCCTCGTACACCTCGATGGATGTCTCAACTCAGGGCGTTCACGGGGCGGTGCCCGCCGCGCGCCGGGATCGGACGACGGTGAACGATGGCTTCGCCGACAGGCCGTTCGTCAGCGCCCGCCGCGGATCGCGGTGATCACCGCGGAGGCTCCGCAGCAGTGGACCCGGAGCGCTCACCGCGGCACCGCACCCCTCGGCACAGCCATGCCGGACGATCGTGCAGCGCTGGTGACACCCGGGGCTGCGGACGGTCGCCGGGCGCTCCGGGCGGCGGCGTCAGGCCGGGCGGATGAGGCGGCTCTCGTAGGCGAAGATCACGGCCTGTATCCGGTCGCGGAGTTCGAGCTTCTGCAGGATTCGCCCCAGGTGGGACTTCACGGTCGCCTCCGCGAGGTACAGGGTGGCCGCGATCTCGGTGTTGGACAGGCCGCAGCCCACCTGGACGAGCACTTCGCGCTCACGAGCGCTGAGCCGGCCCAGCCGCTCGTCGGGGCCGGCGCTGCCGCCGTCGGGGATGTGCGGGCGGAGGTTCTCCAGCAGGCGGCGGGTGATCCGCGGGGAGACCACCGCGTCGCCCGCGGCCACCCTGCGTATCGCGGTGAGCAACTCCTCGGGCCTGGTGTTCTTCAGCAGGAAGCCCGAGGCTCCGGCGCTGAGTCCGGCGAAGGCGTATTCATCGAGGTCGAAGGTGGTGAGGATCAGCACTCTGCTCTGCGGGGAGACCCGGACGACCTGCCGGGTCGCCTCGATCCCGTCGGTCCCGGGCATCCGGACGTCCATGAGGACGACATCGGGGCGCAGCTCCCGGGCGAGGCGTACTGCCTGTGCGCCGTCCGCGGCTTCGCCGACCGGTGCCATGTCGGGCTGGGCCTCCAGGACCGTGCCGAAGGCCATACGGAGCAGCGCTTCGTCGTCGGCGATCAGGATGCGGATCGTCATGCGGACGCCGCTCCGCTGCTGCCGAGGAGAAGGCGGGTATGGACTCCCCAGCCGCCGCCCGGAAGTGGTCCGGCCTTCAACCTCCCGCCGTAGGAGGCCGAGCGCTCGCGCATGCCGGTGATGCCGTGGCCGGAGGGTGTGGCGCCGGGAAGCGGCGGGCGGGGGCCGCTGTCGGTGACGTCCACCGTGACGGTCTCGGCCGAGCACTGTATCCGGACCTTCGCGCGGGTGCCGGTGGGCGTGTGTTTGAGGGTGTTGGTCAAGGCTTCCTGTACCAGACGGTAGACGGTCAGTTGTGCGGCGGCGGGTATATGGGTGTGGCCGCCCCGGACCTCGACGCGGGTCGGCAGCCCGGCCACGCACATCTGGTCGGCCAGGGCCTCCAGTTGTCCGATGCCGGGCAACGGATGGCGCTCCGCGTCCGGCTCGTCGGTCCGCAGGACGCCCAATGAGCGCCGCATGTCGGTCAGGGCCTGCTGGCCCGTCTCGGAGATCCGGAGCATCGTGGTGGTGGCCTTGTCGGGGGACCGGTGCTGCGCGTAGAGGGCCGCGTCGGTGAGCGCGACCATGACGGACAGGTTGTGGGTGACGATGTCGTGCATCTCCCGGGTGATACGTGTCCTCTCCTCGGCGGCGGCCAGTCGCGCCTGCTGCTCCTGTTGTTGCTCCAGGCGCACGGCCCGTTCCTCCAGGGCCGCGAGGTAGGCACGGGTGGTCCGCGTGTTGACACCCAGGACGGCGGCGGCGACGACCATCGCGGTCACCGCGACGAAGGGGGTCAGGAACGCCCCTTCCGTCGCCCAGCGCAGGCAGGCCAGCAGGGCCCCGAGCTCCACGACCGCACCGGCGACAAGCGTGCCGCGCCGGCCGGAGTTCGCGGCCGCCGTGTAGAGAGCCACCAGCAAGGCGATGTCCGCCGGCAGCGGGACGTCCATCAGCCACTGGACGAAGGCCGCGGCCGCCACGGCGCCGAACACCGTGCGCGGGGCCCGGCGCCGCCACATCAGCGGCAGGGCCAGCGCGGCGGTGAGGGCCACGGCCACCGGGAGCTCCTGCGGCGCGCGCGTGGTCATGATGTTGAGCAGGAGCAGCGCCGGCAACAGCGAGTCCCCCACCACGGGCGGCAGCCGGAGGCCCCGGCGTCCGGCTGCTCCCACCAGTCGCGCCGCGCGCGCGGAGCCCGGACCGGCGTACCCCGTCGGCCGTACGGCTGTCCTCGTCCGCCGCACGCGGCCCTGGTGGCGCGCCGGGTGGGCGTTGCCGGGCTCTGCGGCCGCCTCGGTCATCACACGTCCCTGTCGGTTCGGCGTCATGGTGGCCCCGGCCGGGGCCACCACCGCGTACGGCCGGAGCCGGGTCGGGTACACGGAGCGCACGACCCGCCCTCCCCGGCGGGTACCGCGGCCCTGTCACGGTAGGCCGTGGGCCCGCGAAGCGCATGAGCCCACCGGCTGACGGCACCGTGCCGAGGTACGACCGCAGGAGGAGTCCCGCTGCCTACCACGGTCGCAGAGCGGCCGTTCGGCTCGCGTGCCGGATTGCCACTCCGGTCGCACGGGGGACATGCCTCGGATGGCGACTCCGGTCGCGGGCGACGGCGACCGGAGGACGATGCGGCATCGTGTGCCCCGCCGTGAGGATGGCCGGGTGAACGAGATCATCGCGGGGCTGTACATGTCCCCTCCGGAAGTCCTCGCCTTGCCGGCTGCCGTCGCGCTGGTGGTGGCGCGCTGGCTGCCCTCCGCTGTCCGACCACGCGTCACGATCGCGGCAGGGGCGGTTCTCGTGCTGTCCGCCATCGTGCTGAGCGCCGGAGGGATCCGCTGGCAGATGCTGCCGGTACTGGCGGGCGCTGCCGTCGCGTTGCCGTTCGGCCTCCTCCCTCTGCTGCGACGCCGTACCGGCCGGCGAGGGTGGCGGGCCCCATGGTGGCTGGCGTTGCCGGGGTCCGTGGCCTGCGTCGGCCTGATTGCCACGGGTCCGGTGGCCGCCTGGGCCTTCCCCGTCCCCGTTTTCCCCGAGCCGTCGGGCGGTTTCGCGGTCGGCACCCGCGTGGTGCAGTGGACCGACCCGCACCGACCCGAGAGCTTCACCGCCGATCCGCACGACCGGCGCACCGTCGTGGCCCAGCTCTGGTATCCCGCGCAGAAGAGCCCCGTGGACGCGCGACGGGCCCAGTACCTCGGACGCACGGAACACGAGGCGCGCACCGTTTCCGATGCCCTCGCCTGCGGGGCCGGCCTGCCCGGCTTCCTGCTGGACGGCGTCCCGCGGGCCCGCACCCACGCGGTCTTCAACGCCCCGGTGGCCGACGGGGGCGGACGGTTCCCGGTCGTGCTGTTCTCTCCCGGGTCGGGCGGAGTGCGCACCCAGAACACCGCCTGGGCGGAGGAACTGGCCAGCCACGGCTATCTGGTAGCCGCCCTCGACCACCCGTACGACTCCGCCGCCGTCGTCCTCACCGACGGCCGGACGATCCGCACCAGGACCGTCTCCACCGGAGACCGGGACAAGGACGACAGGCTGGCGGCCGGCTGGACGGCTGTTCGGGCCGCCGACCTCGGCTTCGTCCTCACCCAACTCGACCGGCTGGGCCGAGGGGGGATCGCCGGTCCGCTGACCGGACGCGTGGACACCGGCCGGGTCGCGGTCACCGGCCACTCCATGGGTGGTGCCGCCGCCCTGCAGGCAGCCCGGCACGACCAACGGTTCGACGCCGTCATCGATCTGGACGGCTACCCCCGCGGTCCCCTCTCACCCTCCCTCCACCAGCCGACGCTCGCGCTCACCCAGGCCATCACCGCCGAGACCGACCCGCGTTACCTGCCCCGCCTGACCAAGGTCCTCGAGTCCGGCACCGCGACGAGCCACCGGCTCACCATCCCCGGCGCCGCGCACCTCACGTTCATGGACGGCCCCCTGTACCTGCCGCCCGTGCCCTCGATAGCAGGCTCCCTGGGCCGTACCGAGAGCCCGCGTGTCGTCGCCGAGACCACTCTCGCCTTCCTGGACAGCACCCTGCGGCACGGAACCGGTGACCTGGCCGGCGTTCTGTCGGTCCACGGCGACCTCAGCGTCCACTCCCCGGACGGTGGCCGCTGATCGACTGTGCCGCGCCGGCCGGCGGCACGGCCGTTCCCCTCCCCGGCCGGAGCGCAGTCCGCGGTGCCGCCACCGCCGCGGACGGTGATCGGGCGACGGCCTGCCCACCGTTCGGCATCACGGAGCCCTTCGGGTCACGGCTCGTCCCGGGCCGCGGGCGCGGACGGGTGCCGCCAGCGCACCGGGTCGTGGACGTCGGCGCCGGGCCTGGCGGTGGGTAGCGGGCCGGGAGCGGTGGCGTCCAGGATGAGGACCTGGTCGCCGCCTGGCTGGAACGCGTAGTCGACACGGTTGAGCCGCGAGGAGACGCCCAGGGCGTCCAACGCGGAGCGCAGGCGGCCCAGTGGCGCGTACCGGCGGTCATCGGCGTGCAGCACCACCGGGTACAGCCGCACCTCGCGGCGCGCCACCCTCACCAGCTCGATCAGCGCGCTCAGGTGGAACTCCTCGCTCAGCTGTGCCCCGTAGGAGAACAGGAGGTGCGAGCTGAGGACGAGGTCGAAGGAGCGGTCGGCGAAAGGAAGGCGAGGAAGCGCGCCCGCGACATAGCGGTCCGGACGGGCCGCGATGTCGGCGGTGAAGGCGCGCGCCGCCCGGGCCCGCAGCCGGGTGAAGCGTTCGGGGCTGCCGAACCAGTCCCACACGAAGCGCGCCGCGTTGTCGGCCACGTACGCGTGCTTGTGCTCGATCTCGCGCAGCGCCAGCGTACCCAGCAGCTTCCGGCCCGGGCCGTACTGCGGATCGACGGCGACCGCGTCGGTGCCCCGCGACCCGGCCTCGGCCACGAAGCTCGCGGCCCCACCGGGGCAGTCGAGAACGCGCAGCGCGAGGTCGTCGTCCGAGAGCGCGAACATGGCCCGGTACTCGTCGAAGGAGCGGGCGCTGACCAGCATCGCGTCACCCCCTGCCGATATAGGGCATCGTCGTGGGCAGAACCGTCAGGAACTGCACGTTGGTGTCCAGGGGCATGGACGCCATCAGCAGCAGCGCCTCGGTGAAGCGTGCCACCGGAATCGTCGCCTCGACCGCCATGGTGCCGTCAGCCTGCATCGCGGGCGGCTGTGGGCTTCCGTCGGCCGGCGCCACGTTGCCCACGTCGATCTGTCCGCAGGCGATCCGGTAGGGGCGACCGTCCAGGGACAGGCCCCGGGTGAGGCCGAGCACCGCGTGCTTGGCCGTGGTGTAGGCGATGGCGTGGGGGCGGGGCGCATGGGCGGACGGGGCGCCGTTGTTGATGATGCGACCGCCTTGCGGGGACTGATCCCGCATCATGCGGAACGCCTCCTGGGCGCACAGGAACGTTCCGGTGACGGTGGTGGCCATGATCCGGTTCCAGTCGTCGAACGGCACCTGGGGGACCGGCCTGCGCGGGACGGCAGCGCCCGCGTTGTTGAACAGCAGGTCGAGCCGGCCGAAGTGATCGCCGACCGTACGGAACAGCGCTGCGACCTGGTCGGGGTCGCGGATGTCGGTGGGCACCGCTATCACCCGGTCCGGGCCGGCGCCCGACAGCGCGGCGGTCTCCTCCAGTGTCTTCTCGCGCCGCCCGGCGAGCGCGAGGGACCAGCCCCGGTCGAGCAGGGCGAGCGCGGCCGCGCGGCCCAGTCCGCTGCCGCCGCCGGTGACGACCCCGATCCCGCCCCGGCCGCTCACCGCTCGTTCATCCAGGCGCGCAGGATCCGGCGGGCCCGGGGGCCGGGAGCATCCACGTAAGGGGTACGGCCGTGCAGCACGCGACTGTTGCGGATCATGAGCAGGTCGCCCGCGTCGAGCCGCAGCCCGAAGGCGATCTCCGGTCGGTACAGGACCTCGTCCAAGTAGTCGAGGGCTTGCAGGCGCTGGGTATCGAGCTGTGCCGACGCGCGCACCGTGCGGGTCTGGTAGTAGCAGCCGACCGTTCCGTCGTCCTGAGTGAACAGGATCGGGGTGTCGACGATCTGCCGGCCCGCGCGGCCTGTGCGGTCGAAACGCCATGTCTGCCGCAGCAGGGACAGCACGTCGGGGCGTTCACGCGCGATGATGTCGTGGACGTGCCGTGCGCTGGCCAGCTTGGTGGTGCCGCCGCCGTCCGCGGCGGGCCGGAGACACAGCAGGACGAGCAGGTCGCAGGTGTCGCAGTGGAAACCCAGCTCGGTGGCGCCGTCACCGTCGCGGTCGCGCAGCACGGTCCACAGGTCACCCCGGGCGTTCTGCGGAACGGCCACGCCGATCTCGTCGAGGAGGAACGACAGGCCGGAGATGAGGTCGGCGTCGGGGGCGTCCGGCGAGATGATGTTGCGTACGTTCACGAACCCCACGGCGTCGAGGCTGCCCCGGACGAACGAGCGCACGGCGGTGTACACCGCCTCGCCCGCGCCCCGGCGTCCGGCCACCAGATCCGTCCACAACAGCCGGCGGTCGTCGTCGGTGACCGGCAACGACCAGACCCCGCGCGCGGATTCCAGATGCCGCCTGGTCCAGCCGACGTCGTCGATCGCGGTTCCCGTCATGGCGTCATCAGTCCTTTCGGAGGGCGTACGGACACGTGAAGGGTCACCGGACCGCCGTGGCGACGGCGGCGGACCACAACGTCAGCGCCTCGTCGATCTGCTCGGCTGTGACGACGAGAGCCGGGATCATCCGCACGACGTTCCCGTGCACCCCGCAGGTCAGGAGCAGCAGACCCTGCTCCGAGGCGGCGCGTTGGACGCTTCGGGCCAGGTCGGTGTCGGGAGAGCCGTCGGGACGGCGGAACTCGTTGGCGAGCATCAGGCCCGAGCCACGCACGTCGGCGATGGCCGGTACGCCGGCGGCGGTCTTGCGCAGTCCGTCCGCGAGGCGGCGGCCCTGCTCGGCGGCGTTGTTCACCAGGCCCTCGTCGCGGATCACGTCGAGGGTGGCGAGCGCGGCGGCACACGCCACGGCATTGCCGCCGTAGGTTCCGCCCTGCGATCCCGGCCAGGCCTGGCTCATCAGCTCGATGGGAGCGGCGATCGCCGACAGGGGAAAGCCGCTGGCCAGTCCCTTGGCGGTGATCAGCACATCCGGTACGACACCGGAGGAGCGCCTGTGGGCCCAGAACTGCCCCGTCCGGCCGAAGCCGGTCTGGATCTCGTCGACCACCAGCAGGATCCCGTGCCGGTCCGCGCGGTCCCGCAGCCCCGTGAGGAAGCCGGGCGGCGACGGCACGTAACCACCCTCGCCCAGGACCGGTTCGACGAACATCGCGGCGGTCTCGGCGGGCGCGCTCACCGTCGCCAGCACATGGTCGAGGCCGCGCAGCGCGTGCTCGACGGCCGCCTCCTCGCTCAACCCGAGATCGAAGGCGTGCGGGAACGGCGCCACCGCCACCCCGGGCATCAGCGGGCCGATCCCGGCGCGGAAGCGGATGCCCGCCGTGCTCATCGCCGCCGCGCCCATGGTGCGTCCATGGAAGGAACCGTCGAACACGATGACGTTCTGCCGGCCGGTGACCTGCCGGGCGAGCCGCAGCGCCGCCTCCACCGCCTCGCTGCCGGAGTTCATGTAGAACAGTGCGTCCAGCCCCTCGGGCAGCACCTCACCGAGGCGCTCGGTCAGCGTGAGCAGCTGGTCGTGCAGCACGGTCGTGTACTGCCCGTGGATCAGCCGCCCGGCCTGCCGCCGCACGGCCTCGACCACTCGGGGATGGCAGTGGCCGGTGTTGGTCACTCCGACGCCGGCGGTGAAATCCAGGTAGCGCCGGTCATCGGCGTCGTACAGGTACATCCCCTCGCCGCGGACGGCGATCACGGGCGTGGCCTGCTGGAGCATCGGGGAGAGCTGAGGCATCGCGTCACTTCCCAGGAGAGTGGGCGGTCCCCTCTGAGGGCGGACCGAGCCAGGTGGAACGGGTCAGAGCGCCGGGTCGGCGAGGCTCCGCGCCCGGTGAGAGCGGGACGGGTCGGAGGGCCGGGCCGGGCGATCAGGCGACCGGTGCGGCAGGAAACCGACGTCGGCGGCCCAGGACAGCGCGGCCGACCACCACTCGGCGCGGGGCTCGGCGAACCGCACTCCGAGCCGGTCGAGCACGGACCGGGTCCACGCGCTGTCGACGACGACATTGCGCTCGCCGAGCTGGGACCAGGTCGAGGCGAGCCGGGCCATGGCCGGATGACTCCGCTCCGCGCGAGCCAGCGCGGCGGCGAAGGTGGCGTCGTCCGTCAGCCGGACCCGATAGCCGTGCCGGACCATCCACTCCACCAGCTCGTCGTGAGCGAGGCTGTACGGCGACTCGACGTGGTAGACGCCCGGCGCCGTGTACGGGTGGGTGGCGAGTGCCGCGATCCCCGCCGCCACCGTGTCCACGTGGGAGAACTCGAACGTCCGCGACGGCCGGCTCGGCGCCGCCCCGGCCAGCACATAGCCACGCACGGTCTGGTAGATCCGATTGTCCGCGACATTGCGCTGGAACGCCCCGGTCCTGCTGTGCGCGGCGATGTGACCGCTGCGGTGGACATACGCCTGGCGGCCCGAGGCGGCCCACGCGCGCACGGTCTCCTCGGCGCGGAACTTCACCCTCTCGTACGGGGTACGGAAGCTCTGCCCGATGCGCAGGTCGGCCTCGCTGAAGCGGCGCGCGGGCCCCTCCTCCACCTCGCCGGCGACGGCCAGCGTGGAGACGTGGTGGAAGCGGGCACCGGGAGTGTGGGCGTCGATCCAGTGGAGCAGCCGTCGCACCGCCGTATGGTTGGTGCTCTCCAGCTCGGCGGGCGAGGCCACCAGACGGACATCCGCGGCGGCGTGCACGACGACCCGTGCTTCGCGGGCCCGGGCGAGCCCCGAGGGGGTCAGGCCGAGACCCTCAGCGGTGATGTCGCCGGCCACCACGTCGGCGCCCCCGAGCCGCCGGGCGGCCTGGGCGTCGTCGTCCCCGCGCACCAGACATGTCACGCGTGCGCCCCGCGCGGCCAGTTCGCCGAGCACGTGTCCGCCCAGGTAGCCGGTCGCGCCGGTCAGCAGCACGGGCACCGGCTCACGTGCCACCCTCCAGTGAGCCCGCCGCGGCGCGGTACCGGTGTGCAGCAACTGGCCGGACGTGGACACCGGTGCCCTGGTGTACGGGGGAGGGCCGACATCCGCCGCGGCGGCCACCGTGCGGGAGAACGCGGCGACGATCCGCTCCGCGCCGGCGTGCGAGAGCCGGGGCCAGGCGTACACCAGGTCGGTCACCAGTCGGCCGTCCACGATCCGAGCCGTGAGACGCAGCCGGTAGAGCGAGTCCCCGGTGAGGCAGCGGGCCACCCCGGCCTGTTCGGCCGCCACCGACCAGTCCAAGGAGGGCTCATCGGGCAGCTGGAAGGTGCCCAGGAAGTTGAACGCCGCCTCGGGGCGCACTCCTTCGGTGTCCATCGGCAACTGGGGCGCCCGCCGTACCAGGTCCTCGACGCCGTTCACGTCCCGCGTCCCGTCTGCCACGTCGATGGCCAGCCATTTGACCGCGGTGAACCACCCCACCGTGTCCAGGTACCACGCGTTGTCACCATCGGTGCCGCGACCATGGGTCTCCACCTCCACACCGAAGCGCCGCTGACCGCTCCAGGCCAGCGTGGCGTCGGCGAACGCGGCCAGCAGCACTGCTTCCAGGCGCTGGGAGCCTCCGTGGCGTTCGACGAGCCGGCTGGTCGCCCGCTCATCGAGACTCCAGACCAGGGTCACCGGTTCGGTGCTCGACGCGGCGTCGTCCACCGGGAGCGGGGGCGCGACCGCCGGGTGCGCGGACCCGGCCCGGGGCGCGGCCGCGGCCCACCGGTAGAAGTCGGCTGTCGGCGGCAGCTCGGCTTGCTGCCCGGACAGCGCGGCCCGGTAGGCGGCAGCGAGATCGTCGAGCAGGATGCGCCAGGACAGTCCGTCGACGACGAGGTGGTGGGCGATCAGCGCGATCCGGTCGTCGACGCCCTGGCCCCCGGCGAACAGATGCACCCTCAGCAGGCGCCCGGCCTCCGGGTCGAGGCTGCGGTGCAGCTCGGTGCAGACCGCGCCGACCGCTTCGGACAGCGGATCCTCCTTCGCCACCCGTGAATGGCTCACCGTATCCAGGTCGCCCGCCGGTCGGAGCGCCCCGAGGCCGCCGGGGCCCAGAGGCCGGCGCAGCGCCGTGTGACGCTGGAGCACGGCTTCGACAGCACGCGACAGGGCACCGGCGTCCACTCGCTTTCGGCACCGCAGCAGCACGGACTGGTTCCAGTGCCGTGGTTCGTCAATGGGCTGCCGGAACAGCCATCGCTGGCCGGGGGCCAGGGTGTGCGGCTGGACGGCCGCTCCGGTAGGCGGCTGCGGGCGCCGGGAGGACGAAGCGACCGCCGCGAGGCGGGTGGGCGTCGGATGGTCGTAGAAGTCCTCGAACGCGACGCGATGGCCGCGCCTGCGCAGGAAGACGATGGTGCGCATCGCCAGGAGGGAGTCTCCGCCCAGGCCCAGGACGTCGGCGTGCCGGTCCACCGCGGGGAGACCCAGGGCGTCCGCCCACAGCTCACACAGCGCCAGCGCCAGTGCCGGCGCCGGCTGCGCCGCGGAGTCGGGGCGCGCCGGGGCACACGGCCCGGGCCGTACGGTGCGGGCCCGGGACTCGATGAGGCCGTACACGACGTCGTCAAGCCGCGGGCGGTCGAGTTTCCCGTTGGCGCCGAACGGAAATCCGGGCAGTGCGAGGATCGGCTGCGGCACGGAGTGGTCCGGCAGCCGGTCGCGCAGATGGAGGTGGAGCGCGGCGAGCGTCTCGTCCTCGTCGCACTCGTCGGCCAGACGTACGGCGGCGAGGAGCTGGCTGCCCGACGGGGTGGCCCGTACCAGCACCGCGCCCTGGGCGACTCCCGGGAACTCCTCGATGAACCGCTCGATCTCGGCGGGGTCGACGCGAAAGCCCCGGATCTTGACCTGGCGATCCGAGCGGCCGACGAAGACGAGGTTGCCGTCCGCCCTGCGGCGGCACACGTCGCCCGTCCGGTACATCCGAAGCCCTTCGTGCGCGACGAAGCCACGCGCCGTCTCGTACGGACGTCCGAAGTACCCGGCGCTCACGCCCGCGCCCCCGATGTGCAGCTCGCCCTCCGCGGCGTCGGACACCAGGGGGCCCGGCACGAGCCGCAGCTCCACCTCGCCGATCGCGGTGCCGATGGGCACGGTGGCCTCGTCGGTGGGCAGCTCGTCAACGGCGGATGCCAGGAAGCAGGTGGCGCCGACGGTCGTCTCGGTCGGCCCGTAGTGATTGGCGACTCGCTTGGCGATCCCGTCCCGGAGCAGGCGAGTGGCGAGCGACCGGGTGAGCGCCTCCCCACCGAGCAGCACGGTGTCCAGGGCAAGCGTGTCCGGCGGCCGCCCGGCCAGCAGTGCCGTCAGGTGCGAGGGCGTCGTCTTGAGCACCGACACCCCTGCGTCGCCCGTCGCCTTCCAGAACGCCTCCGGGTCCCGTGCCTGCGCGTCGGACACGACGTGCACGCAACCGCCGGTCGCCAGCGCGAGCAGCCAGGAGGTGTGTCCGAGGTCGGCGGCCAGGGTGGTGACATGGGCGACGCGGGGAGCGTCGGCGTCGCCGAGGCCGAGCCGGCCGCTCAGGGCGAGCGCGTAGTGCACCGCGTTGGCGTGGGTCACCGCGACAGCCTTCGGCTCCCCGCTGGACCCCGAGGTGAAGGACAGGTAGGCGAGGTCGTCCGGCGCGCAGGAAGGCGCGACGGCCGGCTCGGCCCGGGCGTCCGCGGCGAGGGCGTCGATGTCGACGTCCTCGGTGCGGTACGGCTCGGGGGCGCGCAACTGCGGTGTGGTGGTGAGAACGTGGCGCGCCTTGACGGCGTCCAGGCGCCGGTGTACATCGCGCGGGCTCCACCCCGGATCCAGCAGGACGGCGACGGCACCCGCGCGCAGCACGCCGTGCAGCAGCGCGAACATGCGGGCGTCCCGGGGGCCGAGCAGCGCCACCCGGTCACCGCGGTCGGTGCCGAGGCGGGCGAGGCGGGCCGCGATGTGGCCGGCCGTGGTATCGAGCCGACGGTAGGAGAAGGTGCGGGGTCCGTCGCTCAGAGCGGGCCGGTCCGGGTGGGTCAGCGCGTGGCGTACGAGCAGATCGGGCAGCGAAGCGGGAGAGCGCATCGCTCGCGTCATGGACGTAGACCTCCGGTGGTGGCGTTCGGGGCGCTGTCGCTTCCGGCGGCCCGGGCGAGCGGCGTGAGGTCACCGGCGATGTAGGCGGTCAGCTCCTCGTGCGGCGAAAGGCGTCCGGCCAGCTCCCAGCCGAGCAGACGGTGCAGGCCGTCGAGGTGGACCAGGCCGTCGCCGGTGGGGAGGCCCGCGTAGTGGTCGTGCGGCACCGGGCGGGTGGTGAGGTAGACGGAGGTGAACGGAGAGGTGCGGAACCGAGTGAGTTTGGCGGAGCAGACGGGGTTGGCCGCGGTGAACTCCGTCTCGTGCGCGCGCAGCAGGTCCGCTGCCTGGCCGACGGTGAGGCCGGACCGCGGGACGAGCTCGCGCCCGCCGCCTTCGCTGAGGTGCCAGGGCAGCAGCACCGAGCGGATGTCGGTACGGGACAGCCGCACCGTCGACCACATGCCGAAGGTCGTGTCGGCCAGACGCAGCGCGCTGTCCGCGTCCTGGTTGGTGTTGGCCTCGTGCACCCGTGTGGCGGGATGGTCCAGGCGGAAGCGCGTGCGCACCTCATCGAAGGTGATGGGGCCGATGATCTGCATCCGTACTGTCCTTTCTCACGCCGGCCGGGCGTACTCGGTGAAGTGCTGCTCCGCGAACAGCTCCGGCCACTGCCCGCGGCCCAGACCGATCGCGCGAGCCGTGGCCAGCATGTGCCGCCAGTACGGTTTCACAGGCCGCCAGCGCGCCCCGGTCTGGCAGTACGACGCGTCGACGAAGTAACGGGGCAGCGTGCCGGGTGGGCTCGGCGCCGGCCTGCGGCCGTGCAGGAGAGCGGAGTTTATGAGCACGGTCGAGCCCGGCGGAAGTTCGTCGATGACCACCTCGCCGGACAGTTCGGTGGTGCCGAGGTGGGCCGGCGCGGGCCTGCCCCGGAGCCGGCGATGGGAGCCGGGCACCACGGTGAGGCTGCCGACCGTGCCGTCCAGGCCGCCCAGATAGTGCAGCGCATGCACCATCACCAGGTCGGGATTGCCCAGGTCGTTGGGCTCGTAGTCGTGATGCCACGGCTTGCCGGGCGCCCCGGGGGCGTGCCGGTCACTGTGCAGGTGGTGGAAGACGAACGGCGCGCCCATAAGGTCCGCGATGATCCGCAGTAACGGCTCGTGAACCAGGAGTTCACCATGCGCGGGCAGCTCCAGCTCCATGACGGGCGGTGGATCGCCGTCGGATCCGGGGTCGAGGCAGACCGCGATCGAGCGTGACCGCAGTCCGTCGTCCACCCAGCGGTCCACCTCGGGCACGAGCCGGTCCTGCAGCGACGCGGGCAGCAGACCGGGCAGGACGAGATAACCCGAGTGCGCGAAGGACTCCCGCTGCGCCGGCACCACCCCGCCGCCATCCAACGATAATCGCATCTACCACACCTTTCGGTAACCCAGAGTGGCGGGTGGAGCTGCTGCCGCCGTGACCCGGGTCGGGCGGCACCGTCGTCCATGAGGTCGTCGTACGCGAGAGCGAAAGTGCGGAATCTTCAGCGCCACGGCCACCCGCACCGCCGGCCGCCCTGGGCGCCGGCAGTCTCCCGACGGGTCGTACACCGGGGCGGCCGCGGGCACTCACCGCCGGCGGCCGGGAGCTCCGCCATCCTCCGGACCGCCTCCAGCGGCCGAGGCAAACGCTGGACGGCGGCCGCGGCGACTCACCGGCAAGAAGGCCACCCCGCACCGCCTCGATCTCGGCCCGCATCGCCGACAGTGCAAACGGCTGTTCGGCGCGGACCGTGGCGATCACGGTGTTCCGTCGGTCGCACAGCCGCTCCGTGCGTCCTCGGTGACGCGGAAGGCGTCGGCCGGGAGGGGGCCGACCAGCGATTCGAGCGCCTTCGACGCCTGTTCCCGCATCCCGTCCACCGCGCTCTCAGCCGTAACGACGCGGGCCGGCCGTCATCTCCTGACCGGAAGCGGCCCGCTACCCGGACACCTCCCAACCTCCCTCACACGCATACCTCCGCCACACGGCGCAGGCAGAGGCGCACGGATCGCAGAAGAAGCAGCTCATATGCCGACGGCATGACCCATACGCCCGCACTGCGCCCGTACGCCATCATGCGCCGAGGCGAAACCCCATGGCCCGTGGCCGCCGGGCATACCCGTGCGTCCCGCACGTCCTGGGCCCCGCGCATGGCTGTGCGCACGGCCCGCACGGGCCCGTGCGGGGGCTCAGACCTGGTAGAGGCCGGGGGCGAACAGGTCCAGATGGTCCGCGATCCACTCCGACGTGTGCTTGAGCCCGTCCTCCAGGGAGACCCGGGGCCGCCAGCCCGCCCAGTCGCGTGCCCTGCTGTTGTCGGAGAGCAGACGCTCGACCTCGCTGCCCGAGGGCCGCAGCCGCTCGGGGTCGACGGCGATCTCGGCGTCCCGTCCGGAGGCCACGATGAGTTTGCGGGCCAGGTTTCCGACGGAGATCTCCTGACCGCTGCCGAGATTGACGACCAGGGCGCGGTCGCAGTCGGCGAGGGCGAGGAAGCCCTCGGCGGTGTCCGTGACGTATGTGAAGTCGCGCGTGGGCGTGAGGGAGCCGAGCCTGATCCGTCGGGTACCCGAGTGGAGTTGGGCGAGGATCGTGGGGATCACGGCGCGGGCCGACTGGCGCGGGCCGTAGGTGTTGAACGGCCGCACCACCGTGACGGGCAGGTCGAAGGCGTGCCAGTGCGACAGGGCCATCATGTCGGCCCCGATCTTCGACGCCGAGTACGGCGACTGGGGCTGGAGGGGATGGTCCTCGTCGATGGGGGCGGTGCGGGCGGTTCCATAGACCTCGCTGGTGGAGGTGTGGACGAGCCGGCGGACCTCATGGCGGCGGCACGCCTCGGCGACGTTCTCGGTACCGGTGACGTTGGTCTGCACGTAGGCGCCGGGCGAGTCGTAGCTGTAGGGGATGCCGATGAGGGCGGCGAGGTGGAAGACGGTGTCGCAGCCCGCGACGGCGTCCATGACGCGCCCGGCGTCGCGGACGTCGCCCGCGATCATCTCGACGTCGTCCGTCCGGTGGCGGAGCCCGGGCGACCGGATTGCCCGCGAGGGCGTTGCGGGTGGCCTGGAGCGCGTCGGGCCCGGTCTTGACCAGCAGATGGACGTCATGGCGTCCGCGCCAGCGGTCCGCCAGCCCCACCGCTGCCTCGGTGAGCCGGGCGGCGCCCAGGCTGCCGCCGTTGAACACCACCAGGCGGGCTCCTTCGGGCACACCGAGTTCGCGCCGGGCGGCGGGCCGCAGAGCATGGCGGTCGAGGCCGGCCAGAGCGGCGGCGATGGGCATCCCGGTGGTGACGGCGCCGGGGAGGTGGCCGGTGTCGAAGGCGACGGCGATGTGCGGGGTGAGGCGGGCGGCGAACCGGTTGGCGCGCCCGGGAACGGCATTGGACTCATGGATGACGCTCGGCAGCCCGGCCATACGGGCGCCGCACCGCTCCGGAACCGTCGGGCCCCGCCGCGCTGTCGTTCGGGGATCTGGTGGTCGATCCTGCGACCCGTACGGGCACGAGGGCCGGCCGGCCTCTGGAGTTCAGCCGGACCGAGTTCGCGCTGCTGGACGTGTTGATGCGGCACCCGGGCCAGGTGCTGCCGCGCGAAGTGATCCTGGAGCTTGTGTGGGGCCGTGACTTCGGGCAGGATTCCAACTCTCTCGCGGTGTACGTCGGGTATCTGCGGCGGAAGCTGGAAGCCGCGGGCGAACCCAGACTGGTGCAGACGGTGCACGGGGTCGGCTACCGGCTGGCCGGGTCGTGAGTGCGCGGCGCCGGCTCGGTGCCCGGTGGCGCAGGCGACGGCCGCTGCGCACCCGGCTGGCGGTCGCCGCGTCCGCCGCCGTCGCTCTGGTCGCCGTCGGGGTGTGTTCCGCCGCTTTCCTCGTCATCCGGTACGCGATGTACCACCAGCTGGATCTGAACCTGACCCAGTCGGCGACCCTGGCGATCCAGCAGAACCGGGACGAGGGGCCGGGTGTCCTGGCGGGTGAGTGCCGCTTCCTGTCCGCGCCGGCCTGCGCCCAGGTCGTGCCGGCCGACCCCGCCGACGACCCGGCTCGGC
This sequence comes from Streptomyces sp. SP18CS02, assembly GCF_036322365.1. NCBI lineage: Bacteria > Bacillati > Actinomycetota > Actinomycetes > Kitasatosporales > Streptomycetaceae > Streptomyces > Streptomyces sp. SP18CS02. Next base: position 41,034 of record NZ_JAQYXC010000269.1, on the reverse strand, counting down.
CGTACCTGCTGCCGGTCTCGGCGCCGGTGCGGGAGGTGGCGGCGGGCCGGCGCGCCGCATACGTGAGCAATGTGCCGGTCGGCGCTCACCCCGGCCGGATGCTGACCACGCCTGCTGACCACGCCGTTCGGCAAGGGCGAGGCGCTCCAGGTCGCGTTGCGCGCCGACACGGTCGCCAAGGGGGTGCGGCAGGCGGCCGAACTGCTCGTCGCGGTGGGTGCGACCGGGGTGGCGCTGGCAACCGGCCTGGGCTTCTGGGTCTCGCGCACGGGGCTGGCCCCGATCGCCCGGCTGACGGCGACGGCGGAGCGGATCGCCGCGACCCGGGACGCGCGCCACCGTATCGAGCTGCCTCCCGGCCCGCCGGACCGGGAGGACGAGGTGACACGGCTGGCGGCCTCGTTCAACACCATGCTCGGGGAGCTGGAGCAGTCGGTGACGGCGCAGCGCAGGCTGGTCGCGGACGCCTCGCACGAGCTGCGGACGCCGCTGACCGCGCTGCGGACCAACGCGGAGCTGCTCGTCAGGGGCGACCGGCTGACCCCCGCCCAGCGTGATCGGGCTTCCGGGGCACTGGCCCGCCAGCTGCACGAGGTGACGGGACTGGTCAACGATTTGGTGGAGCTGGCGCGGGACGAGGAACCGCAACCGCTGGTGGAGGACGTGCGCCCGGCCGCGCTCCTCACGCACGCCGTCTCCGCAGCCCGGGCGCACTGGCCGCGGACCTCCTTCCACCTGCGTACGGACGAGGCGGCGGAGCGGCTGACCGTGCCCGGGGTCCCGTCCCGGCTGTCCCGGCTGCTGACGAACCTGCTCGACAACGCGGCCAAGTTCAGTTCGCCGGGCGGCACACCGGTGGAGGTGGAGCTGGTGGGTACGGAGCTGTCCCTACGGGACCACGGCCGGGGGATCGCCCCCGAGGACCTGCCGTACGTCTTCGACCGCTTCTACCGCGCCGACTCCGCGCGCACCCTTCCCGGCTCGGGGCTCGGGCTCGCGATGGCCCGGCAGATCGCGCGGGCGCACGGCGCCGAGCTGACCGCCGAGAACGCGGCGGGCGGGGGCGCGCTGTTCCGGCTGCGGTTCCCCGGGCCATCGGCGGACGCGTCCGGGCTCCCCACGACCGAAGGAACCCCTCCCGGATGAAACCCGACGTCACTCGGGCCCACGTGCCCGAGCTTGAGAGAAACCCGAGTCGGTGACGCCCGCAGACTCACGGGGGCAGGACCTGGCGGTCGCAATCGGGGGAGTACGTCGAATGGGCAGCGCACCTCACGAACGCCCGCGATGCATGACACCCGGGACCGGATCATGAGCGGGCGGGTCAGCACGCGCGAGGCCACCTTGTACAGCTGTCTGGAGCCGCCGTTGGACGGTGTCGCATGCAAGCGCATTTCGTCTCCGCGTACGACAAGCGGACTGTTGTGCGAAAAAGCGCGCGGAACACCTGTTACCCGGCCTGGTCACTCCGCCGGCCGAGTGCGCCACGCGCCATGAGAGGTGGCGCGCCGGAGCGCGGGAGGGCTCGCCGCGGAGGGGCGACCGGGTGGGTGTAGCGGTCAGCGAATGTCAGGGACGCGTCGGCAGCATATGCGTGCCCTACGAAAGCGACAGTTACGGATATGTCCGTAACTGGTAACGAGGTGGGGTCGGGCTTTCCGGTACGCCCGCGAGGCGGCAGAGTCCGGGCCCTCGGCTCAGCACCGGGCCGGGACCCGTACCGCTCGCACCAGCTGACATCGGCTGGTGGGGCACTGTCATTGAGGAGACATCACCCATGTCTGCTTCTTCGACCACCCGCCGTACCGCCACGACCGTCCTCACGGCCGGCGCCATGGTCTGCGCCGTCGCCCTGCCGGCCTCCGCCGCCCATGACGGAGGCCGCCACCGGACGCCGAAGGTGGAGATCAGCCGTGTCCAGGCCGACAGCTCCGGACGCGACGACCGGACCAACCGGTCACTGAACGCCGAGTGGGTCGAGATCACCAACACCACCCGCCACGCGGTGAACCTCAAGGGCTGGACCCTGCGGAACGAGGACGGCCACCGCTACCGCTTCAACAACGTCCGCCTCGCCAGCCGCTCCAGCATCCGCATCCACACAGGCGAGGGCCGCGACACCCGCACCGACCTCTACCAGGACCGCCACACCTACGTGTGGGACAACCGCTCCGACACCGCGACCCTGCGCGACGACCGCGGCCGCACCGTCGACAACGAGTCCTGGGGCCACCACCGCCGCTGACCCGTACCCCGGTGCCCCGGCCCCCTCCCCGCTCGCCGGGGAAGCCGGGGCACCGGCGCGTCCCGGATGGATCCGCTCGACCTTGCCGCTGCTTCCGCGGCGCGGTCGGATCCGCCGTGAGGGTTGCGTCGTCGCCTTCACCATCGGCGCTGTCCGATCCGGGGTCTGCGACCGCTTACAAAGGGGCCATGCCGCTGGTGACCGTGACGCGGGATGGTTCGGGGAGCTCGAAGTGTCACGGCCGGGCAGGTCGGAGATCACCGAGTCCCACGAGGCCGCTGCGACGTTGTCGGGGAGTCGGCGGGGTGCAGGATCCATGTCCATGGCCCGGCGCGGCCCCTGGGCTTCAGCCGGTGGCAGCGCATGTGCATGGCCTGGGAACGTGTATGAGTAGTGTCTGTTGGATGGACAGTACGCTGAATCTGCCGACGGAAGAAGATCTGGAGCTGGTCGAGTTCGCCCAGCGCGTTGTTGAGACCAACGGCGATGGTGAGGTGCACACCGTTGGGGCAGCCGTGCGAGACGCACAGGGCCGGATGTTCGGTGGTATCAACCTCTATCACTTCACTGGCGGACCTTGCGCGGAGTTGGTGGCGCTCGGGCATGCGCGTGCTGCGGGAGCACGTGACCTGACGGCGATTGTTGCCGTCGGTGACACGGGGCGCGGCGTGCTCGCGCCGTGTGGCCGGGACCGGCAGGTCCTGCTGGACTACCACCCAGGCATCCGCGTCCTGGTGCCGGCAGCCGACGGCATTCGCAGTGTCGCGATCACCGACCTCCTGCCTCACGCTTATGTCTGGGGGGAGCAGTCCGCAGCGTCCGACGGAGCGCTGTGCTCGGCCGCGATACAGGCCCTGCACTTCCACCCCACCTATCTCGATGCTGTACGCACTGGGCGGAAGACGACCACGGTGCGGTTCCGCGACCCAGTAGAGACGGGCCCGGTGAACATGGTGTTCGAGTTGGATGACGAGGTAGTGCTGTCCGGTGTGGTCACAGGGATCACTTCCAAAAGCGTTGCCGAGTTGACCGAGGCGGACGCTATCGCCGACGGGTTTCGCGATCTTGCCGAGCTGCAGGACAGGCTGCGCTTCCACTACCCCGACATCAAGTCAACCGATGCCGTCGCCGTCGTTCACTTCCGCCTAGCACGTTGACTGCGTCCGCCATCGAGCGAACGAGGCGATCGGCCTTCCTCATGCCGCTCCTCGCAGGGGTCTGCCGCCCCAGCGGATGGCTTTCTCGCTGCGGATGCGGGCACGTTCGCGTCGCTGGCCGGTGAGTACGTCGGGGTGGCGCGCGTTCCTGTTGCGCCAGCGCAGGTAGGCGTGCAGGGCCCTCGTCTGAACGGTGTGGTCGGGGTGGTGGGAGTTGGCCAAAGAGAACTGCCGCAGCGGCCCGAAGTGAGCCCGAAGGGGGTCGGCGCCCAGGACGCGTAGGTCGGGGTGAAGCACAGCTCGACCCTGTTCTTGGCCGCCCACCGCCTCATCCGCCAGTTCGTATGGGCGGAAGGGTTGTCAAGGATCACGCAGATCGGAGCGCCGTCCGGACGAGCGGCCCGGATCGCCCGCATGGCCGCCCAGGTGTGGTCGATGCCCTTGCGGCGCCGGTCGACGCCCCACATCTGGTCGTCAGCCAACGGAGCAGCAACCATGGAAGGAGGTAATACCGTGGGTGCGGCGCAACGTCGCCGGCAGCCGGTCGGGACGACGGCGTGCGGCCCAGCAGGCGCCCGCCATCGGACGGATGCCGAGCGGGCCGAACTCGTCGCAGGCGAACGTGCGGTCGGGCCGCTCGTTGCTCGCGTACTCGATCCGCTCCAGCTTGGGATGGCCAGCCCCACGGACCGGGCACCAGGCCCGGTGGGGAGTTACCGGCCGCAGGCGGGGGAGGTTGTACAGGGCACATGCATAGGGCGACCGCACCTGGGCCGCCCGCACGGACTGGGCGCGCAGATCCAGAGCCCTGTAGTGCTGCAACGCCGGTCAGCGCTCGGGTGAGGGGGCCGTGGAACGCGGCGGCCCAAGCCGGCGTGGTCTCGACACCCTTTCGTGAGGCACCGTTGCCGCGCCGGTGTGCTGGTGCCGCTGGCACACCGGGGGCTCGGCGCGAGCGAGTGGTTCAGCTGCGCAACTTCTCAGTACCGAACCTGGACCGGATGCCCGTTGTCAGTGGAGTGCGCTTTCCTGTCCGTCATGGAGCTCACGCAATCGATGCTGAATGACCTGCTGGAACAGATCGCCGCCCCGAGTGGATCTCTGCACCTGTCCCTGGACACCGACCCGCACATGCTCGTCGGCAGGCTGTCCGACCGATACGGGGCACCGCGGACCCTGGTCTTGGACGGCTTCACGGACCCGGCCGTGGACGAGTCCCGTGGCGCGGCTCTTCTCACTGTCCTCGAGGGCCGGGGCGAGACGATCCGGGCCTGGGCCTACGGAGGTCAGTGGATCGGCGCCGGGACCGCGCGGGACGCGCGAGGGGTCGTCCGGCCCGTGCTGGCGACCGCGCCGCGGCGAGTACAGGTGCCGGCTACCGGGGGGACCGGCCGGGACGAGGACTGGGTCGAGCGGCTTACCGCCATCACGGCCTGGACCTCGCCGCCGCAGCGGCCGGACGTCGACTGGGCGCAGGTCGAGGCAGAGGTGGGCACGCCCCTTCCCGGGGACTACAAGCGCATGGTGGAGATATTCGGGGAAGGCGCCTTCGACGGGTACCTCACCCTGAACCAGGAGCCGTGGACCCACCTTCGCGAGGATGGCCTGCTCATCTGGGCAAGTACGGAGCATGAGAATCTGTACTGCTGGCGAACCGAGGACAGCACCGACCCAGACCGCTGGCCTGTCGCCATCCGGACCTTCGACGGCGACCTCGCACCCTTCGACTGCTCGGCTGCCGAGTTCATCTGCCGCATCCTCCTCGACGAGCACCAACCGTTCACAATGGCCCACTACTTCGACACCCACTGGTTCATGACCTACCGCGAGGACGAATGACCGTGGGCAGCACGAAACATCGTCATCAGTCTCTGAGGCAGCCACCGCCAGGCCGCAGTTGAAGGACCTGACCAGCTGGGCGGAGATCCACGCCGCCCGGTTCAGTTGCCCCTTTCCTGCCCTTGGTGTCGCAGCTGCACTCAGTCGTCGTAGTGGAGCCGCTGGCGGGTCCAGAGAGTGAGGTCGCTGCTGGTGGCGATGGCCAGGGTGAGGCCGGAGGGTGAGAATCCGGCGGTGCGGAGTTCTGAGTACTCCGAGTGGAAGACGTGCCACCATGTTTCTCCCGCTGGGCCTTTGTTGGCCCCGCCGTCTGCGGAGAGGATGACGCGGTCGTGGGGCCATTCCGGGCTGACGACGTCCAGGGTCCAGCCGTCGGGGGTGGTGCTGTGCAGACCGCCGCCGAAGATGCCGGCGATGCGGACCTGGGTGCCTTCGAGCGGCCCGAGACCGGGGCAGGCGAGGTCTGGGTGGGCGTCCGGGGTGCTGGTGTCGGGGTCGGGATCCCGGTCGCGGGCGATCTTCTCGCCGGTGACCGTGTCGAAGAGCCCGTGGCCGTCGCTGGAGACGACCATGACGAGGTCGTGCCCGCTGTCGGGGTGGACGGCGAAGCCGATGCCGAGCAGGCCGCCGATGGGAGTCGTGCGGTCATGTACCGGCCGCCACGGCTCCGGGGCCGGCATGACGGGGGCGGCGAGGTAGCGCTCGCGCAGCTTCTGCTGGTACTCCGTGATCAACACGTCTCCTCAGTGCGACTCGCATCGGGGTCCTGTCGCGCAGCGGCCCACGTCGACTCGAATGCACGCCGGTCGAATGCATGCCGGGTGATTTCGGCAGTGCGGCCCGCGTCCTGGCACGCGTGCAGGCCGCCCTTCGAACGGACTGCGTACTCCCGCTCGCAGGCGGCCATCGCCGCGAGGTCGGCGTGGTCCCGGGCCTTGGCGGCCTCCGCCGGACAGGCCGTAGTCACGGGGGGACGCTGAGGTCCTTGCAGGTCGGCCCGTCGTAGGGCCCATCCTTCGCCGTCGAGTTCGAAGAACGACCGGGTGTCACTCCGGTCGTCGTAGGCGCGAATCCACGGGGTCATGTGCGTAATGTTCTCTCGTTGGGAAGGTGCGGGCCTCGGCGGGTCTGTGCACCAGATGATCTCCGGCCTTGCGGCTGCCGGGCTGCCGTTCCCGGCTTGTCCTCTCAGCGGGGAAGACCACGCGACTCGCTGGTTCCTGGCCGGGGGCGCCCTCCTGCTCGACGACGGCACGGCCGCTTTGGGGGCGAGCCGTTGGGAGGGAGCGAGACGTTCATGTGCTGCGGATGCGGCAGTTGGAACGGCTGCTGAAGGTCGTGCGTGAACGGGGTGGAAACGTGCCCGGTGGCGGCGGGCCGTGTTGCCTTCCACTGGCGGGCCAGGTGCTGGTGACTGTCTACTACCGCACGAACCTCACCCTGCGGCAGCTCGCGCCGCTGTCCGGGGTATCGCCCGCGGCGGTCTGCCGGGTCATCCAGCGGCTGCGTCCGCTGTCGCGACCGAGCCGGCCACCCGTTCGGCCAGCGCGGTCGAGCGGCTGTGGATCGTGCCGTCGGTCGCCGGACCGGGGCGGCCCGGCTCGATCCTCCTGGACGCCGTCGCCGTCTACCAGGGACCTTCCTGACCTTCGACGTCGGCGTCCGGGTCCGGCAGTTCGGGGCAGCGCGACCGTTCGTCGGCAGCAAGGCGGCGAATCCGCTCCTCGCCGCAAGGAACATGCGCTAGCGTGGCGGCCACGGCGGAAAGAGGACGGACGGTCAGGGTGGCGGCGGGACCGAAGCGGTGCTCGGCAACGATGAGACCGGCTTACCGGCGGGGGCACGTGTCCCTTCAAAGGCCGGCCGACCACGCGAGCCTTGCAATGGCCAGGAGCGAGGCCGCACCTGACGGGCCCGGGCACCTGCTGATCCGGACGGGCCTGCAGACGCCGCTGAAACCACTGGAAAGGCGTCGTCCCCGGCGCCGCCTCGCCGGTTCAACCGATGCTTGTCTGCCCGCGTCGAGACGCATCAAGCCAAGATCAGGCAACCGAGTTGATTGGATCACTCAGGCACTGATGATCCGGCAGTGCGGTGGCATGGTCGTGCTGTGGGAAGTCGATGACGAGCCATGGGCGGTGCACGCTGCGCCGTGGAGAACGACCGCACCACTGCCCCGAGCCGGAGGGTGCCCCGGAAGGTCCGTACCGGCCCGCCCCGAACTGTGAAATCAGGGGTTGGTGGAAGGTAAATGCGTCGACATCGCCCCTCGGCACCCGGCAAAGTGGCAGCCGTGACGAGCAGTGAGTTGTGGACCCGTGCGATCGCCGACCGCTACGACGCCGAGGAGACAGGAATGTCCTCGGCTGCCGTTCTCGGACCGACTCTCGCCTTCCTCACCGAGCTCGCCGGAGGTGGCCGGGCACTGGAGTTCGCCATCGGGACCGGACGAGTGGGCGTCCCGCTCCGGGAACGCGGCGTGCCGGTAGTGGGCATCGAACTGTCCGAGCACATGGCAGCGGTGCTACGGCGCAAGATCGATGAGGTCACGCTGCCGGTAGCCATCGGGGACATGGCGACCACCGTAGTTCCCGGCGAGTTCACCCTGGTCTATCTCGTCTACAACACCATCACGAACCTGCTCACGCAGAACGAGCAGGTCGAGTGCTTCCGCAACGCCGCACGTCATCTGGAGCCCGGCGGCCGATTCGTCATCGAGCTGGGCGTGCCGCCGCTGCGGTTCCTGCCGCCCGGTCAGGTCGCGGTGCCGTTCGACGTCTCTGATCAGCATCTCGGCTTCGACACCTTCGACCTGGTCGAGCAGATCCTCGTCTCGCACCACTTCACCCGCGACGGCGACGATGGCCGCTACCGTCGCGGCAACTCCCGGCACCGCTACGCCTGGCCGGCAGAGCTCGACCTGATGGCACGGATCGCGGGGCTCGAACTGGAACGTCGCGTCGCGGACTGGGACGGGGCACCGTTCACCCAGGACTCAGCGAAGCACATTTCTGTGTGGCGCAAGCCAACCTGAGGCCGGGCCAGCGGGCTGTCAACGTAAACCGTGCCTGCCCTGCAACCTCTGTCGGGAGTTCGGGCGTCGCCAGCAGACCAGTGCGCATCCGAGAGCGAGGAAGGCTTCGTGGATGTCGTCGAGTATCTCCCAGCGGATCCGCAGGCGGCGGACCCAGCGCAGGTGGGCGGATGCTCGCTCGAGGGCCGAACGTCGGGCGCCGCGTCCTGAGCCATGCGTCCGAGCCGTCCTGGACAGCCCCGTTCACCGGTCTGAGCCCCCCGCGCCTTCGGCAGGTTGGTGACCGCGCTGCGTCGCAAGGGTGCCGACGCCCCGGGCCGGGGCCGGCCGTGGAAGCTGTCGTTGGAGGACCGGGTGCTCCCGGTCGCCGCGTACTGGCGGACGGACTTGAGGTTGAGGCAACTGGTTCCGCTGTTCGGGGTGTCGAAGTCGGCTGCGGACCGGGTGATCGACGACCTCGGCCCGAGGTTCGCGCTGCGTCCCCGCCAGCGGTTCGCCAAGGACGCGGTGCTGATCGTGGACGGCACCCTGGTACCCGACCGGGATCACAAGGTGGCCGAGCAGTCGAAGAACTATCGTTGTTCCACCAATCATCAGGTGGTCATCGACGCCGGCACCCGTCTGATCGTGGTGGTCGGCCGGCCGTTGCCGGGCAATCGCAACGACTGCCGGACCTGGGCGGAGCCTGGTACGAAGGACGCTGTCGGCAACATGGTGACCATCGCAGATGGCGGCTACCCGGGTACCGGCTCGTCATGCCGCACCGCCGCCGCAAGGGAGAGGATCTGCCCGACTGGAAACAGGCTCACACCAGGCCCCACAAGCAGGTTCGATCCCGCGTCGAGCGCACCTTCGCCCTCACCGGATAGCCCCACCACGCGGGGGAGCGGGGTCGCCAGCGGGGCCGGCCTTACCCGAATGGCTTCGCCCGGTGACGGTCAATAAAGTCTGCACTCCCAGGGCTCGATATCCGGTTCCCCAGGAGGCAGCTTCCCGGTGCAGTATGAGTAGAGGTAGGTTGCGGCCCGGCGCTCCGCGTACTTTTCATTGACCGGTTCGCCGTGCTCGTCCAGTTCGAGAACGTTGGCGAAGATCGCGACGCAGACCTCCATCTGGGAGGGCGACTCGCGCAGCTCTTCCCAGTAGTCGATCCCGTCCAACATCGGGTGGCCCACCGACCCTCGAGCAAGCCATCCGGCGAAGCGTCGCAGGGCTCCCGACGCGCCATGACTGAGATGCGAAGACATGCCAGGGAATCTAGTCCCACTCTTCCCGGGTCGACCCCCTGGCCCCGCCTTAGAAGTCATCTCATTTGGTGGGTCTGCGGTAGCAGATCAGGGTGCATGCGAGGCTTGTGCAGGCGAGGAAGCGCTCAGCCTTGCGTCGACCGGGACCTCGGCGGGATCGGATCGGCGGTATGCCTTTCACGAGCGGGATCAGGGCCTGGCTGTCGTGGACGTTGGCACCGGAGATACCGACAGACAGGGGCAGACCGGTCCGGTCGGTGATCAGGTGGTTCTTCGAGCCGTACTTGCCCCGGTCGACAGGATTCGGACCCGTCAAGTCCCCTTTTTCACTGCCCGCATGTCCACCGAGCCGATCGCACAGCGAGATGGCCTCTTACGGCTCCAGCCCTGATCTCTTCGCGCCGGGCGTTTCCCTTGTCTCGTCGTGGAACACCGGCGACCGACCACGCCTCCGACGAGATCTAGGGCACGTCGATGGCAGCCCCGCACGTCACTGGCGCCGCCGCCCTCCATCTTTCGCAGCACCCGCGGAGCGGTCCGGCCGAAGTCGCCGAGGGCCTCGCCGCCGCAGCCACCCCGGGCTTCGTGACCGGACCCGGATCCGGCTCCCCGAATCCGCTCCTGTACGCCGGTGACGGCACCACGCCGCCGCGTGGTCGCCCTTCGCCGGCCTCTGCGGCCGGAGTGCCGTACGTGCTCACCGTCCACGCGTCGTACCGGCTCCGCCTGGGGGGAGAGGAAGACGTCCAGGACTCCGTCGCCGACCTTCGGCCACGCGTTGCCCCAGGTGTTGCGTGCCGGTGCGACCCGTACGGCACGGGCACGCCGCCGGAAGGCGCCGGACTCGGCCCGTAGCCTTTCGGCCTCCGGCGTGTCCCCTGTCCGGCTCGCGTCGACATCGTTCAGCCTTGCTGTATCGGCTCGCCCACAGGGGGCGAGGGCCCGGAGATCAGGTCCTCGCTTCGAGTGCCGCTCTGGTCGCCGGGCCGTAGACCCCTCTCTCGTCTCCCGTGATGCCGTATCGGTCCTGGAACGCGCCCACCGCCCGGGAGACCGGGCCGTTGTACCGCCCGTCTATGGGGCCGTCGTACAGCCCGATCCGGGAGAGGCGGGACTGGACGTCGTTGACAGCGCCACCTCTGTCGCCGCGGCGGAGAACGGGGTGGGGGGTCGGTACCTCCGTCGGCTTGGTCGGGGGCGTTGCCGTAGTGGGTGGCACCGGCGTCCGAGTCGCAGGCGGCGCCGTGGGCGCGGAACCTCCGGACTGGTTGGCCGGGCCTGTCGTGCCGGAAGGTTCACCGGCTTCTTCGGAGTCGGCCGGTCGCCCCTGCGCGGACCGCTGGGGAGCGGCAGTGGCAGAGACCGCGCCGGGGGCCGGAGAGGGAGGCGAGGGCGGTGTGGTCGTGCTGCCGGTGGTCTCCTCTGTGGCTTGGTTGCTCGGCTCGACGACCTCTAGCGCGGTCGACCGGTCCCGCTCCTTGCCGCTGGTTCCATCCGACGAGTGCCATACGGCGGCCGCCACCGCGAGCGTCCCGACCACCGTGGCCACCGCGGTCGCCATGCGCGGGCGGTGGCGCGGGCGGTGGCGCGGGCGGTGGCGCGGGCGGTGGCGCGGAGCGGCATGCCGACCAGGCTGCGGTCTCGACACGCTGACGGTGACCGTGGGCTTGGGGCCGTGCATCACGATGAACACTTCGCCCGAAGGCTCGGCGCCCCGGACGCTCGACAGCCGCAGTGTGTCAGCCGCCTCCGCCTCGCCGGATTCCGTGCGAGCCGTGACATAGGGCCTGATCCACTGGTCCGCGAAGTCGTCGTACTGCTCCGGGTTCGAGGTGCCCCCTACGCGGTACCCGTCCCGATAGCAGGGGCACGGTTCCCCCCAGCCACACCGATGTGCGTTCACTGCCCTCATCTCAAGTCGATTGCTTTTGCCCCACCGGCTCTGTATCACCCCGACGTGCGGCACGGGCTCCGCAACCTGGACCCGGCGAAAGCCTGCTGGCAGGAGTGAACACGTCAAGGCCTGCTCACTCGTGGTCACGAGTCAAGGGAAGACCTCACGCCGGGTCCTGGGCGAAGGGCGCGGTATGGCGCAGTGCGGGGCGGGCGCCATACCGGCCGGTCGAGCTCGTGGGGAAAGGGTGGCCGGGGATCCTACCGGCGGTGTGCCCTTCGGGGTGAGCCGGTCGCGTTGCGTCGCCGGAGGAGGAGGAAGCCACCGGCCAGCGCCGCGGCACTGGCGGCGGCTATGCCGATCACACCGGTCGCCCCAGTGCTCGGGAGCGAGGACCCGTCGGTCTCCGTCTTGTGGTCAGTCGTACCCGGGCCGGTGTCGTCGGCGGCCGCGGCGGCGGGTGCGTCGCTGGTCGGGGCCGCACCGGCCTTCGTGGAGACGGGGGCGGAGGGCGAACTGGTGGAGGTGGAACCGGGCGAAGGCGCCGAGGGGCGTGGGGGAGAGGCGGCACTGCCGGTGGCCGTGGGGCGCGGGGCCGGTGCGGCGCCGGCGGCCGTACTGGTGATGGCGATGTCGTCGATGAAAAGGACCGCCTCGGAAGCTCCGGCCCTGAGCCTGGGTCCCTTTTCCGGGCGCCAGCCGGGTCGGTAGGCGCCGATCCGGAAGTGCGGCGGTTGCCCGCGGTGGTAGTTGTTGGCGCCTTGGTGCGAGCCCACGGTGGCGCCGTCCCGGGTGACGGTGATCGAACCGGGTGTGTTCGGGGAGGACCAGGTGATGTCGAAGGTCCACTGGTTCCAGTGGCCCAGACGTGCGGTCCCGAGCGGGATGATTTTTTCCTGTACTTGACCGCCGCTCATCCAGTGGACCTTCAGGCGCCAGTCGCCGCCGTGGATCGAGAGGGCCAGGACGGGTTTGATCCGCGGATCGTCGTCCTGGGTGCTGAACCACTGGGTGACGATGGTGTCGAAGTCCTGCTTCTGCCAGTCGCCGGGGAGGTAGTTGGCGAAGCTGAAGCGATGACTGCCCGCGTCGAGGCCCTTGATCACCAGCTCGGACTTGAACGAGCTGCCGTCGTTGGGGAGGTTGACGCGCGCGGCCTGCCCAGATTTCCCTCCGGGCGCGGGCCCGACGAGAATGCGGCCGGCGCCTTTGAGCGCCATGTACGGCAGCTTCTGGGAGGACGACTCGAAGTCGTACGAAACGGAGTCGGCGGCAGCGGCCGGGGAGGCTGCCCCCACACCGAGGACCAACAGAGCGGTGGTGCATGAGATCAGGAGGCGTGCGGGGCGGCCGACGGATGGCAGCGGATTGGCGATAGGCATGGGCGTTTCCTCGTGCAGAGCGGAGACTTCAGCCAGTGGTCGATGGGAGAGCGGAAGGCGAAGCCGGAGAGCGGACAGGCGGAGATCGCGAGGGCTGGCAGGCCGATCCCTCGGCTGACGCGGCCCGATACGAAGGACAGTCCTGGGCCTTCGGACGCACTGTCGCGCCGCGGAGCCCACCCTCCGGCAGCGCGCTTCAGGCGCCCTCCCGGTGGTTGAAGTGCGTTGACCCTACTGTGTGGCAACGGAGGAGAACTAGTGAAGAACGCGACCCGCTTTATAACAAACCGCTAACTTCACCCGTGAGACGCCTGGTTGGGGAGTCACGACGGCTGACGGAGGTCCTCAATGGTCGTGCACCGGTCTGCACAGGGTGCAATCGGCCCGCTGCCCCGTCGGCCGTCGGATGAGGCGGGCGTGCAGTAGGGGAGCGTATGGGGCCGCTCGCGGGGCGGGTACACCACAAGCTCCACACGAGCGCTGCGCCGTTGCTAGCCCGTTCCAGGTGTGGGAGAGGCCGCCATGCAGCGGGCGGGCACCCCGCCGCTTGTCCCACTGCTACCCACTGATACCCGGAGACGCCGACTTCGCCGCCCCCATGTGAGTGCGGGCGGCTCGGTGGCGCCGAGATCCCGGCCCAGTGCCCGGAGGCCACGGGAAAGTGCGCGGGGCGTCGCGGGCCAGGCGAGACCGTACGGACACTCCCTAGGCGTCCCGGCGGGCGAAGACCGTCCCCGCGACGGCCGTTGCCCCCACTGTCCACAGCAGCAGGACCAAGCCGCCGACCGACGGCGTGAGGTCGCCCGACTCCTGGTGGACCTGCATGAGGCGCAGTCCGGCTCGATCCGGCAGGAATCGGGCCAGCGGGCGGAGCCGGCCGGACGCGGCCAGCATGCTCGACACCACGAAGAGGGCGGGGAGCAGGATGCCGAGCGCGGCGGTGGGGCGGCGGACGAGGAAGGCGACCGCCGCGGCGCAGACGCTGATCAGCGCCGCGTAGGCGCCCGCTCCCGCCACCGTACGGGCGAGGACGGGCACCGGCAGGCTGCCGAGTTCGGCGCCGAGGGCCCATGTACCCGCCAGGAGCGACAGCGCACCGGTGATCGTGCCCCACGCCAGACCGACGGCCGTCAGCACCGCGCACTTCGCCGCGAGGAATGTGCTGCGGCGCGGTACCGCCGCCAATGAGGTGCGGATCATTCCGGTGGTGAACTCCGAGCCCACCGCGAGGACGGCGAGCACGACGACGGCGAGCTGGCCCAGCTGCATGCCCGCGAAGGACAGACCGACGGGGTCGAAAGCCGCGCGGTCCGCCGGGTCGGCGCGCCGGAACTCGGGACCTACCAGCAGGCAGAAACCCACCCCGGTCGCCACCGTGACGACGGTCCCGGCTGCGAGCAGGGCAAAGGTGGACCGAAGGGAGCCGATTTTGATCCACTCGGCGGCGACGGCATCAGGCACGAGCACGGTTCCTCTCCGTTCCGGGTACCGGGGCCGGCGTGGACGCGCGGTACTCCGCCGCATCGTCCGTGAGCCGGAGATACACGTCCTCCAGGGCAGGGCGTTCGGGTGTCAGCTCATGGACCGGGTAGCCGTGTGTCGCTGCCAGATCCCCTATCTGCGCGCAGGACAGCCCTGTGACCACGGCCTCCGTACCCGAGGCGAAGGCGCCGCCGGGCCCCGTGCGGGCGACCGTTGCCCCCGCTGCCCGTAGCTTCCCGCTCAGTTCTCCGAGTCGGGGCGAGAGCAATCGAACGGCTGTCCCGGCGGTCGTCACGAGTTCGGCGAGCGGCCCGTCCGCGAGCACCCTGCCGCGCCCGATCACGAGGACGTGGTCGGCCACGATCGCCATCTCCGCCATGAGGTGGCTCGACACGAGCACGGTCCGCCCCTCGTCGGCGAGCGCGCGTACGAGCGTGCGGAACCAGCGGATTCCCGCGGGGTCCAGACCATTCACCGGCTCGTCCAGCAGGAGCACCTCCGGGTCGCCGAGCAGTGCCGTCGCGATGCCGAGACGTTGCCGCATCCCCAGGGAGAACCCACGCACGGGGCGGCGGGCGGCGTCAGTCAGACCCACGACGTCCAGCACCGCCGCCACACGGTCACGCGGAATGCGGTGCGTCCGCGCGAGCCAGGCCAGGTGGGCCCGGGGGGTGAACGCCGGGTGCACTGCCGACGCGTCCAGCAGGATGCCCACGGAGCGCAGCGGAGCCGGGAGGTCCCGGTAGGGCACCCCGAGGACGGTGGCGTCGCCCGAGTCCGGGCGCCCCATGCCTGTGATCAGGCGCAGCGTGGTGGACTTGCCCGCCCCGTTGGGGCCGAGGAAGGCGGTGACGCGTCCCGGGGCGACGTGGAACGACATACCGTCCAGGACGCGCTTGCCCTCGTACGTCTTCACCAGATCGCGTACGTCGATCATCGGGCGCCCCCGGTGCTCAGGTCGATGGTGCGGTCGAGCAGGCCGTCGTCGAGGGCCGTGTGGGAGACGCACACGATGGTCACGCCATCCCGCTTCCGTCGGAGCAGATCGTTGTGCACAGTGGAAACGGCCGACGCGTCGAGGCCGTTGAACGGCTCGTCGAGCAGCAACAGCCGGGGGTCGTGAGCAGTGGCACAGACGAATCCCGTCTTCTTGCGCTGGCCGAGCGACAGTTCCCCGACCAGGACGTGTTGCTGCCCCGAGCCGACGCCGAGTGCGGCCAGCCTGTCCATCAGCGGTCCGGTCCGCACACCCCACAGACCGCCGACCAGCGACACCTGCTCGCGAACCGTGAGATGGTCGTAGAGCGGAGGCGGTTCCTGGAGGAATCCGCGCAACGCGCGGACCGTTCGATCGCCGGGCGGGCGGCCCCCCACGACGACCATGCCGGAGAACGGTTGTGTCAGGCCCGCCAGCACGGACAGCAGCGTGCTCTTGCCGCAGCCGTTCGGGCCGGCCAGACGGACCGCGTCGCCCTGTTCGATCCGGGCGGTCAGGCCGCCGAGCACAGAGGTGGTGCCACGCCGCACCACCAGGTCCTTGATCTCGACGGCCGCCGATGGGGCTGCCGTCACCGCTCCGCGGGTCATGTCGTTCCTCCCTTTTCCTGCCGGCCCCTTTGTCCGGATGGCGGCGCCGTCGGCAGGTCGTGGCCGGCCAAGCGGTGGGCACCGACCGAGGCGATCGTGAGTGAGGCGGTGAGCAGAACCGCATCGAGGGCCCGGGCGATCCCGACCCCGGTCACCTTGCCGCTCAGGTGCAGAAGCGCCACGAGGGGCAGGGTGGCCGTCGCGGTCACGACGCCCTCGACGACATCGGCCGTCGGTGGCCGGGTGACGCGCCCGCCGGTGAACGACTCGGTGGCCGGGACCAGATACCAGGTCACGACGACGGAGCAGCCCGCCGCGGCAGCGACGGCCAGCAGCAGGAGTACGGCCACCGGCCACTGCGCGCCCCGAGTCCCGCACAGCGCTGCCGCTCCGAGGCAGAACGGCGCGGTCAGCGCGAGCACGGTCAGCGCCGAAGCCACCGCCTTGGCCACGGGCCACGCGCCGGTCGGGCCGGGGGACTGACGCAGCACGTCCCAGCAATCGCGGTCCGCCTCGATGCCGGCCACCTGCATGGCCTCGCCGGTGGCGAGGAGTGCGGTGGCGGTGAACAGCCCCGCCAGCGCAGGGCTGTTCAAGTGCCAGGGTGTCGTACCCGACTGGACAGCGGCTCCCGCGCACGCGGCCCCGACGAGCAGGCTCAGGCGCTGTAGCCGTGCTGTTCCACCGACCACGGCAGGATCGGCGCGCCGCAGCCGCAGCCAGGTAAGGCGCAGGACAACTGCCAGGGCGTGACGGCGTGGGGAACGGCCGGGGGACCATTCGAAGGTGAGGGTCGCCTTCCCGTGTGCGAGGGGGGCGCGGGCAGGCTGGTTCGCCTCACGGCTGTCGCGCCGCTCGGTCGCCCGGATCCGTATCCACGTCAGCAGCGCTGCGCCGGCGACCACTGCCGAGTAACCGATGCCGGCGCACCAGAGCCGTTCCGGAGCGTGCAGCTGCGTCCACAGGCGGGGGCGGCTGTCGGTGACGGCTTGGCCCAGACGGCTCACGAGATCCATCTCCCTCGCGTGTGCCGTGCCGCCCAGCGCCTCCACGAGGGGGGCGGCGAGTACGCCGACGAGCCAGCCGACTGCCGCGGCGAGGACTGCCCGCGGCAGGTGCGAGACCCTGACGACGCGGACCATGAACAGGCTGACCAGCAGGATCCGCAGGCTCGCCGCGCAGGTGGCCGCGCCGCACAGATGCACCAGCGCGACGGGGAGCAGGCTCCGTCCGGCAGGCGTCGCCGCGAGCCACGGCACCGCGACGGCGGCGGCCGCGGTCACGAGCGCGAGCGCGATTCCGGCCGTGGGCAGGACGAGACGTGCGGCGATCAGGTGCCCCCGCCCGATCGGCAGCGTCCGTAGGACCGCCTCGTCCGGGGGCACCACCAGTGACCGGCCCGACGACGGCTGGACCGTGACCAGCTGATGCAGGACGCACAGCACGGCAGGTGTCCACGTCCAGGCCGCGAGGTCCGCGCCGGACACCGCGGTCGCCGGCGCGAGCGCCCCGAGGGTACGGCCGAGCAGGATCATCGAGCCGAGACCGGCGGCCGATCCGGCGCACACCACGAGTGCGGCGACGCGACGGCGGGTCCGCCCCTGTTCGGCGGGGCCCGTCATGAGGTTGAGGCGCCTGCGCGCGTCGGCCACGCACAGGGCCGCGACCTTTCGCTGCCAAGAGACTTTCCCGGCCCGGGACCGTCGCCGGAACGGTTGCCTACATTCGCGTGCGGCCGTGGGCTCACGCGTCATCGGGCGACGGCCTTCGGGAGGAGTGCGCCCGGCGCCCGCCGGCGAACCGTCCGGCGGGGCACAGTACGGCGGCGGGGATGACGAGCGCGAGGAAGACGCCTGCCAGCATGTGCAGCCCGGGCGCGGCCGGCAACCTGAGTGCGAGGAACCCGAGCGGCGCCCACCACACGAGCCCGCCCACGATGACCACCAGCCCGCCCATCCTGGCGATGGCGACCAGCAGACCAGTGACGATCAGGGCGATGCCGCTGATCAGCCAGACCAGGCTGAGCAGTTGCAGGATGTCCATGACGTTTCCGGGGTCGCCGGTGAGGTCGGGGGAGGTCTCCACCGCCCGGCGGGAGGCGTCGAGCGTCACGCGGAACCGGACGAAGTAGGTGACCGCGCACAGCCCCGCCCCTGTCGCGGCCATGCCGCCGGCGATGCGTACAGCGGGATGGACCAGGCCGTCGCTGATCACTTCCCAGCAGCGGATGGCGAGGGTGATGACTTTGCGGTTGCCCATGAGACTGAACAGGAGGCGATGTATCACGGTTCTCCGGAGCGGGGAGGGGACGGCAGACGATGGGGCCGGGAGGGCTGGTCAGGTGGCGGGAAGCAGGAGCAGGGTCCCGGCATAGAGGGCGCTGAGCCCAGTGGCGACGGCGGCCGCGCGCGGCCAGGGAGCTCGGACGACGGCCCGCCCGGTGCCGAGAAGAGCCGCGGCGAGCAGGCCGATCCAACCGTCGAAGCGGGTCAGCGTGGGAACGGCGTCGGCGGCATCGACCCACCCGAACAACGGCGCGACAAGCGCAGTACCGATGAGCTTCGTCAGAACGAAGCCCAGCCAGGCGACGGTGAAGGCCCGGCGTGCGCGGGTGAAGTCGCTGCCGGGCGCCGCCCACCGGGCCGCCGCCGCGCCTGTGACGCCGAATACGGCGGCCAGTACACCGACCGTGGCGAGGTTGGCGAGCAGCGCGGTGCTCCAGCCGATGGCGGCGCCGATGTCGACGGCGCCGTCGGGAGCGTCGGGCAGCCGCACGGCTATCTCGTTGCGGATCTTGTCCCAGAGCGGCAGTGACGCCGCAGCCGTACAGAGCAGTACGGCTGATACGGCCAGAGCGTGTCCGCGTCTGCTGTCCACCAGCCGTCCTGCGAAGCGCCCTTGCTGCTCTGGTGCTGGAATGTCCGGCGGAGCGGTCGTGGCGGTCGGATCCTCCCGATAGGCCGGCAGGCCGGTCATGTGCTCACCCATGTCTCAACTCCCGCTGCTAGTACCAGTCCTGCCACGGCAACCGCCCACAATCGGCAGGCGTCGACACTCTGGGACCACCAGGCGGTCCGGCGCGGATGCCCCCGCAGGCCGGAGCGCGCCCCCGCCAACAAGGGCACCAGTCCCGCGCCTGCGGACAGCGCGATCGCTGCCAGCTCCAGTGGCATATGCGGAAGCAGATGCCGGATGGTTCCGGCCGTTCCCAGGACCGGGGCCGCCTGCCCCCAGCCGTAACCGGCGAGCGAGCCCGTGATCAGGGCGGCGGGGATCGTTGCCAGGCCCAGGGTCACCACGCCGAGGAAGAGGGCAGCGGAGACGCCGATGTTGTTCATGAGGATATCGAGGAAGAGCGTCCAGCCGGGTTCCTGGTTCACCTTGGTCAGGCCGGTCGAATCGGCCGGCGCGTTCCACCACCCGAAGGCAAAAGCGCCGAACCAGAGCAGCGCTCCGCATGAAATGCTCATCCACTGTCTTCGGAACAGTGAGCCCGCCTGTGCCCCCATGGTGCCCGTCCGTCGTCTCGTCGCTGCTCAGCCGTGCAGGTTTTTGTTCCGGTCGTCGTCGGACGACCGGGAACACCGGTTTCCGCGAGATGGCGGAAACCGGTGTTCCGGTCTGTCCTGCGCCCGTATCAGGCGATGAAAGCCTTGCGGCCGCCCTTCTTGATGGCCTGCTTCGCTGCCCAGATGAGCACGGAGCCGATCGCGAGGCCTCCGGTGACCAGACCGATGGCCGAGGCGACATCCATGCCGGCCATGATCGAGGTCCAGGTGGTGGACGCCGACTCGCTGCTCATCTTGAAGGAGCTCTTGAGGAAGAACGGTGCGGCTACGGCCGCGACCATGAAGGCGCCGAACACCGAAAGGGAAACGGAGGCCACCGGCAGGGCGCGACGGACGGTCGAGCGGTTCATAAGAGAATATTTCCTTCCCATATACGGTGGACGTGGAAGTCGCACCGTTGTCCGGGCACAAATAAGGCCCTGGAAAGGGCGCAGACGGATGTGACCGGACGCGAAAAAGTGATGCAGAGACAGACGCTGCGCGCGGGCCCGTCATTTGTTGCCGGTGTGCCGGCGCGGCGTGTGATGATTTTCCGATGCGGTGCGGGTCGTGCGCTATTGCCCCTTAGGGCAATGCCCACGGATTCCGTTTCAGCACAACGGTTTCTCCGACGAGCCTTCCGGCTGGGCGTGGACGGTAGGACCAGCCGCTTCCCGCCCGGGAGCATCGCACCTGTGCCGCGGCCCCGGACTCCCGGCGCCCCCGCCCCATGCGGCAGCCGGGCCCGGCTCTGCCCCGGCAGCCTGCTGGCGAACCCCTCATCCACGATCGACTTGGGGAGGGGCGGGAAGCCCTGGTGAGCCGAGCAGGTCGTGATGATGCAGCGAGACGAGAGTCACCTCGACCCGTGACTTGAGCTCCAGCTTTCGCGTGATGCTGGTGATGTGTGCCTTGACCGTGCGCTCGGCGATCCCCAGCCGCCTGGCCAGCAAACGGTTCGACTCGCCACCCCCAAGAACCCACAACACGTGGCGTTCGCGTGCGGTGAGCGTCTCCAGGGCAGCTGCTTCGACTGCGACGGCGGTGGAGACGGCGGTGCTGGTCGCACGCAGTATTGCCTGTATCTCGGACATGCCCGTTCGGTGTTCCCCTCTGCACACTTCGGTCCGCCCGTGGCGGCCGGTGACCCACGCCGGAGGCGTTCTCCTGGTCAGGGAGCCGCAGCAGACCGGCATGTACGATTCTGTTGTTGCTTGTTTGTTAATGTCAATCCATGTTGGAGATCTTCCTGGCGTGGGCCGCGGCTCGGGACCCGTCCAGCGCGCCCGCCCTTGCGGCGAACGTGGTCGGGTGATCGAGGCACGTTCGGCGGTCCAGGACCTCCGGACCGGTACCGCCCGGCCTTGAGGTATGCGCACGGTGGGCGCCGCACCGACGTGGAGAGGGCCGCCCGCGAAGGAGCGCATCAGGGCGTGGTCCCGGCCCGGTTCAAGGCGGGTCGGCAGGCATCCCACGGGGTGTCCACCGCGTTGATCCGCAGGTATCCGTCGTGTGCGGCGAGCCAGGCGACCGCGGCATTCCGCGCCCGCGTCCTTCCATCCGGCGCGACGGCGTCCCCCAGGCCGACGCGTACGCGACCTCGGTCCCACCGCGGAGCGGCGATCCACTGCGCACCCCGCCGCTGGCCGCGTCGTCGCGGCGGCAGGAGAATCCGCGGGGGCCGCCGTACGCGTGGACGGCCGGATGATCGACCGGCCCTGCTGGGCCCCGACGGGGCAGGAAAGTCCACGCTGCTGGCTGTTGCCGCTTCACACCTCGAACCGACTCGCGGAACCGTCACCTGGAGAGGACGCAACCCCGCAGCACGCCGAAACCTGACGACGTATCGCAAGGCGGTGGCCTGGCTGCCGCAACAGAACGTTTCGATCCCGGGACTGACGGTACGTGAGCAGGTTGCCCACGCCCGGCTGGTTCAAGGGCATGAACCGCTCCGATGCCCGGTGCGCGTCCGCCTCCGCCCTCGCACGCGCCGGCCTGAGCGACCTGGCCGAACGCCGCAGCCACCAGCTCTCAGGCGGCCAACTGCGCCGCATGGGAATCGCCGGAGCGCTCACCCACCGCAGCGAGGTCATCCGCGTACGGGCCCGAAAGCATGTGGCCACAGCCACTCACGCTCATGTTCCCTGCAGGGTTTGAGCCCCCGCTCAGCGAGGCGCAGCTCAGCTGGCTCCAAGCAGAGTGGGATGCCCCCTCAGCTTGATCCGAAAGAGACGCCCTGGCCAATGTCCGCGCCGATCGACGCCGTTCGTCGATGGCCGCGACGAGGACGGTGGCCTCGTAACGGACTACGAGTCGTCGTACACCGGGTGTCGTAGCCGACGGGCACAGGTGGTTGCCTCCTCGGGCCGCTGCCGTGACAGGTGCTCGTAGAAGGGGAAGGATCAGGCCGGAGATCCACCGAGCCGGGGCCGGCCAGGTGGCGAGGGACGACATGCGCGGCCTGGGCGCGGTTGTTGCCCACCCCACCGATCAAAACTCGCCAAGAACAGGGAACCACGCCGTCTGGTTGCCCATCCTGCTGGGCATGACAAAAACGAAGGCCGTCTCGATAGGCATCGCGGCCATGGCCGTACCCCTTGCCCTGGGGGGCACCATAAGCCGCCTCCCCCAAGCCTCGGGAAGCGCTCCCGCCGCCACCACACCTCGAGCATCCTCCCGAGCGGAGCATCTGCCCAAGGCCCGATCGGCAACGCCGGAGAGACCGAAGGGCCAGTCGGCCAAGCCAATGGCGACGCATCCTGTGGTGCAGAAGCCCGGGCCCACCACGCCGGCCCAGCCGCAGCTCGTCCAGTACCAGCTCCCGCCCGGCGCCATCCGGAACATGTCCGACGCCTCACGTGCGGGGCCGTCCCAGGCGCATGGTGTCCTGGGTATACCGGCCGGAACGGGCCCCCACCCGGTCGTGGTCGTCGTGCACGGCAATCACACCACCTGCGTGATACCGGGGGCGAAGGCCGACGGCGTGGTGGCCCGGCCGGTGAAGGCGGCCTGGCCGCTGGTCTGCGCGGACCCCAAGTCCAAGAAGCTGGAGGAGCCCGGCGTCGGCCCGGACTACCCGCGCCACGGCGCAGGCGTTTCCTACCTCTTACAGGCCCTGGCCCGGAAGGGCTTCGTCGCCGTCGCCATCGAGCCCGGTACGACCGGCTAAACGGTCAGCCACAAGGTCCCCGTTCTCAGCATCCGCGGCGCCTGCAACGAGGACACCGGACCCGACGCAGGGTTGGACGAGATGAAGGCCCTGGCCACATCACGCACCACCCCAGTGGCCGCCGACGTACTGCTCGACGTCCCCGGCCACGCCACGCTCAACACCAACCTCGACCCGACCAAGAGCGACGGCGGCGCCGGTGCCCGCCGCGCCTCCAAGGTCACCCAGCCGGCCGCGGCACGCGACCAGGTCGCCCAGCTGACCGCCGACTTCCCGCAACAGGCACTGCGCGAGGCCACCGCGTACAGGCTCCCCGCCCTGAAGGGCCCCGCCCCCACCGCCCGCTACCTCAACACCAACGGCCCCCGACCCACCTTCGTCCCCTCCACACCGCGGTCCTGCACCGACCCGCTCACGATTCGCGAGGTCACCACTCAGCAACACCTGCTCCCGCCCATTCCCAAGAACCTCACCATTGCCAAGGGCGAGCCCGGCTGATCCTCTCGCCGCCCCAGAACGACACTGAACAGTCAGGCCCGTACGGTCTCGTCGTCGATCACCCCCGTACGGGGCCCTTCCTCGCAGAGGCGCCCTTCCGCCGGCCGGCGCATTGGTGATGCGGCCTGGAAGCCGCGGGTTCCCTGCCGCATCACCACGGGGCCGGTTCGTGTCAGTCGGGATCCAGGGGCGTGTACCACTCGGTCGGCACCTCCTGGAGAAGGCGGTTCGTCGCCCTGGCTGTTCAGGTGCAGCGCGGACACGCCCGTATCGGCTTTGACCGCTTCCGCTTGCAGCTGGGTTTCGGCCACCTCGTCATCGTCCACCCCGCGAATGGGGGTGGCGCGTCTGCGAGATGAGCCCCTCTTCGCGCGGCATTAGGCGCATGTCTCCCAAGGCCGACAGCTCACCTCTGGCTCTGCCCGGGGGCGGCAGGGGAGGGATTCACCCCTTGGCGCCAATGGCAGCCCGGCCCCTTTTTGTGACTGCTGTGAGGCCGTTCGCACCCATCACCAGGCACCTTGGGCACAGACATCGGTGCGGCATCAATGGCATCAAGTCCCGCTTTAGTCAGATCTATTGACAGCGCATCAGAACAACCACACAATCTGGCCAACCGATGTGTGAACGCAAACCGAACGGGGCGGCACATCGGCGTCACGCGAAGGCGGCACCCGGCAGACCAACCGGGCGGCCGCAGCCGGAGCTCGCCATCCGTTGCTTCCTGCTGTACGGCCTATCGCCTTCCGCTCCCGGCAGACGCGGCTTGACCCGCCGCCAGTCACACGCCCCTCCGTCATGCCTGTACAGAACTCCAGAGGTAGTCACGTCATGCACCAAAGGACCAAGCGGACGGTGACGCTGTTCACCGCGCTGTCCGCCACCCTGCTGTCCGCGCTCGGAACCGGCGGTACCGTCCAGGCCGCTCAGGCTCCCCAGCCCGTTCCGCAGAGCGTCGAAAACGCCGCGCAGTTCACCACCACCGAGGGCAAGCCCCTCCACGCTCACGGCGGTGGCATCGTCAAAGTCGGCCGTTATTACTACTGGTTCGGAGAGAACCGGAACCCTGACAACACCTTCCGCGCGGTTTCCGTATACCGCTCCACAGACCTGAAGCACTGGACCTTCAGGAACCACGTCCTCACCCAGGCGAGCCACCCCGAGCTGAGGCATGCCAACATCGAGCGCCCCAAGGTCATCCACAACAAGCGCACCGGCGAGTTCGTGATGTGGATGCACAAGGAGAACGGAACGGACTACACCGAAGCACGTGCCGCGGTCGCCACTTCCACCAGCGTCGACGGCGACTACACATGGAAGGGAAGCTTCCGCCCCGAGGGGCACATGTCCCGCGACATCAGCACCTTCGTCGACACCGACGGCACCGGCTACATGATCTCCGCGGCGAACGAGAACGCCGACCTCCACGTCTACCGTCTCAATGACGCGTACACCGGCATACAGTCCCTGACCCAGAAGCTGTGGGTCGGTCAGTCCCGCGAGGCGCCGGCCATGTTCAAGCGCGGCGGGATCTACTTCCTCCTCACCTCGGGCGCCACCGGTTGGGCCCCCAACCAGCAGAAATACGCCACCGCCACCAGCATCACCGGCGCATGGAGCGAACTGCGGGACATCGGGGACTCCACGACGTACCGCAGCCAGACCGCTTACGTCATCCCGGTGCAGGGCGTCAAGGGAACCGGCTGGCTCTACATGGGCGACCGCTGGGGTGACTCCATGGGCGGCAAGGTCAACGACTCCCAGTACGTCTGGCTTCCGCTGAAGTTCCCCACCAGCACCTCCATGACCATGGACTACTCGCCCCGGGTCGTCATCGACACCGCCCGAGGAACCGTGGAGGGCATCAAGGGGACCTGGGAGACGCTGTCCAACCGCAACAGCGCCAAGTGCGCCGACGTCGGCAACTTCGCGATGACGAACGCGGCGCAGTTGGTCCAGTGGGGCTGCGGCAGCGCGATCAACCAGCACTTCCGGTTCAGGAAGCTCCCGAACGGCAATCACGAGATCATGGCCAGGCACAGCGGCAAGTGCCTCGACATCAGTGGCGCTTCCCACAAGGACGGCGCGCTCGCGGTACAGAACACCTGCAACGGCAAGGACTCCCAGCAGTGGAAGCTCAGGCCGACGGACGACCCCGGCTACCTCCAGATCGTCGCACGCCACAGCGGTAAGTGTCTCGACGTGGTGAACCAGTCGACCACTGACGGCACGGCACTGGAGCAGTGGACCTGCAACGGAGGACGCAACCAGCACTGGCAGCGCACCGCGGTCTGACCGCCGCATGTCTCCGGCGACCCGCCCCAGGCGGGCGCCGGGGGCGTGCACCATGTGGTGGACGTAGCAGCTGTCGGGGCGCGCACGTCAGCACGACGCAGACCCGCACTGACCGGGCCGGCCCCCCAGGCCTGTAGTTGCCGCATTGCAGGCGACTTGACCACGCTCCTCGCGTCTGACTCTGGCCGCCATGCCGTATGCCGTGAAACCTGGCATGACGTCGGTGATGGCAGCGACGGGGGTCGGACTTCTGGACCGCGCTCCTCGCCCTTCAGGCGGAGGCAGATCCTTCGTGGAGTTGATGCGGTCTCGCAGGTCGCCCAGACACAGTGGAGGCATGAGAACCCACACGGCGCACATCAACACGACATCGACAGAACGGCCTGTTCCCCGGTGGGCTGCCGCAGCAGCCCATGCCATGCCTCTGGTCGCACTGCCCGTGTGCCTGTGGCGTCTGCCCATCGCCTTCGGCTACGGCATGGGCGGGGAGGTGCTGCCTCCGTCACCGTGGAACATTCCCTATGTCGTCGGACTCAGCGTTCTGTCCGAGATATTCGCTCTGCTCAGCTTCGGCTTGGTCCGTTGGTGGGGCGAGGTCGTGCCGACCTGGGTTCCCAAGCTGGGGGGCAGACGCGTACCCCCCTTCGCGGTGATCCTCCCCGCGACGACAGGAGGCGTCTTCTTCTCCGCGCTGATGGTTGACTGGGTGTTCGGGGCCTTCCGCCTTGGCGGTGCTGACGGATTCCCCTACGCCGAGGGCTGGGACGTGCTGGCGATGACGGTCAGCGGTCTGTTCACCTTGTGGGGCCCCCTGCTGCTGGCCCTGACGTTCGCGTATCACCGTCGCCGCCGCTCTCACTGAGCTGCTACCAGCGCTCTGCACGGAATCACGGTCAGAGCCCTCGCGGGCAAGGACACCCGGCCTTGAGAGAACGGGCCCATGAGTTCGAACGACAGGACCGCGCAGGCCGAGTGCCGCTTCGGAGTCCGGTTCCCCGAGGACTACCGACACTTCCTGACCACGGAATGGTTGCTGACGCAGTCTCTCCCCACCGGCCCCGGGCCATGGGACCGGGGCACCGGACGCCTGTGCAGCGCGTGGCAAATGTCATGTCCGCATCATGCGGGAACGGTCATGCAGGAACGGGAAGGACGTGCTGAACGGCATGCCCACTTTGGGAACGGTACGCAAGAGAGGCGGGGTGCGACACTCCGCACCTCCTTACCTATTGGTCTGCGTCATGTCCTGGCGCTGCTTTTCGTCGCGGTCCCCGAGTCCGCCGTGGCTCAGGGCCGCGCGGCGGCACCGGGCCGCGCGTGCGCCACTCACGCCACGTCCTCCGCCGGCGACGCGGGCGCGGAAGGGCTCGTGGCCCTGAGCATCGACTGTGCGAGCGATACGCGCGACGACCTGCGCGCGCTGGCGAAGAGCGACGACGACCTGGTCGTGGTGGCCGACCTCAAGGCCCCGCCGCGCGGGGAGCGGATACGCGACCTGACCAGGGATCTGGTTGCTGAAACGCATGCCGACCAGAGCACAGGCATGACTCTGGGGGAGTCGTTCACCAGGATTTTTCAGCAGAACAGCGTCGGGCTCTATCCGCCTCATGAGGCGGGCGCCGATTTCGACGGGGAGTTGACCGCCGTCGACGACAGCCTCGTGCTGGTGCTTTCGGCGGACGGCGTCAGCACCTCGGCGAACGCCTGGCAGAAGTTCATCGCCGGTGCCCTCGGCACGGTTGTCGGCATCCTGACGACGACGGTGTGCCCGCTCGCCTTCAAAATGTGGGCGCGCCGGCGGCGGCTCCGGTGTGTGGAGCCCTCGGAGGGGCTTTCGGCTCACTCAGCAACGAGCTGCTCCAAGCCCACTTCGACGGCAGATCGCTCCGGGACGGCGAGGTATGGGGCGAGGCGGTGGCCGCCTTCGTGTGGCCCACGCTCCAGGGTGCCTTCGGCGGGGCGTTGCTGGCGTACGCCTCCCGGGGCGCCACCGACATGATCGCGGAGATTCAGAAGTTCCTGTGGAAAAGCGCGACCAGGCTGACGAACCTGAACAGCGTGCTGTCCTTCATGGCCGGCAGCTTGGAGGGCGTGGGGCCCAGACTCGTCGAGGCCCTGACCCGGCTCCAAGGGGGCATCAGGGGCACACCCCAGAGAGTGATGATCGTCGGCGACTCCATGACCCAAGGCGCCGAAGGGGACTGGACGTGGCGCTACCGGCTGTGGCAATGGTTCAAGAGCCAGCGCATCGACGTCGACTTCGTGGGCCCGTACAGGGGAACCAAGACCCCGGCCGCCCCGTCGGGCCCTGCCGTGCCGCCGCTTCAAGGAGACCCCCCCACCCCCTCGGTCGACGACCCACCCGTCATGGGCCAGTACGCTGCCGGAGTGTCCCCGGACTTCGACAGGGACCACTCCGCGGTCTGGGGGCGCCAGGCGGCTCAGGACACGGTCCTGATCGGCAGAACGGTAGCGGAGTACAAGCCGGATCTGGTGCTCGTCGGCCTCGGTTTCAACGACATGGGCTGGTTCGTCAGTGGCGCGCAGGGCACGATCGACAGCATGAGGACGCTCGTCGAGAGCGCGCGCCGTCAGACCGGACATCCGGTTCGCCGTGGCCAACGTTCCCCAACGCACCTTCATCGGTGGCCGCGAGGACCTGCCCGCCAGCACAGCCGAGTACAACGACCGGCTCGCCAAGGCGCTCCCCTCCTGGAGTACACCCGTCTCCCCGGTGAAGCTGGTGGACTGGGCCGACGCGTACGACTGCGGTCTTGACGCGTGTCCGGCGGGCTACGACGGCCTGCACCCCAACGCGCTGGGAGAGTTCCAGATCGCGCGGGCCTTCGAGCAGACACTGCACCGCGATTTCGGCATCGGGCATCACGTTCCCGAAGTTCCGCCCACGGCCCCGGCAAGGCCGGCACCCGCCGTTCCCGGGCCCGTCGCCGAGTCCGTCCCCACCGGTATCAAGGTGACCTGGCGGCCGGTCTTCGGTGCCCGCGGATACACCGTCCGCAGCCGCCTCGTGGGCGTCGCCCAGTGGAGCGAGATACCGGTCGCGACGAACCGTTTTGACACGACCTGGACCGCGGACGGCTTGCGGTGGGAATACCAGGTCCGTACCGACCACGGTGGTGACGGCCGGTCGGCGTGGTCGCCGACAGTCAGTGCGGTCTCGCACCCCAGGACCGCAGCCCCACCCGAGAGGATCGTCACCCGCGCCACCGCCACGGGCGTCCGCGTGTCCTGGCAGCCCGCCAAAGGCCCGTACACGGACAACATCGACCGGTACGAAATCATCACCTGGGACAAGGACATCCCTGGCGCGTTCATCAACAGTACGGCGGTCAGGGGCACCTCCGTACACATCGACGGCCTCAAGCCCGGTCACCGCCACCTGGTCGCGGTCGTCACCTGGAACGACGTGGGCGGAGGTCTGCCAGGCGGGGCCAGACCGGTGACCGTGGGAGCGGGTACGCCGGCCACACCCACGGACCTGACGATCGCATCCGTCGACCCCGCGACCGTCCAGTTGAACTGGAAGGTGTCGAAGGGAGCGGCCGGCTACCGCGTGTGGGTACGCAACAACTACAGGGGCGGCGGCTTCACGGCGGACGAATACATCTCGGACACCCCCGACCGGGCATCACCTTCCTGTTCCCCGGCAACTAACTACGACTTCTGTGTCACCGCGGTCAACGGATCGGCGGAATCGGGCAGGTCGAACTGCGTGTCCCTCTCGAAGCCGCCCCCCACGGACCCCATCGAGCCGCCGTCGACGGGCAGGCCTCCGTCGACGGTGGAGAAGGACGTGGCAGGGCTGAGCCCGATGCTCAAGAAGCTCCAGCACGCTCGGTCGGCCCCGAGCCCCACGGGCGGTATGCCGGTGGGCTGAGGAGCGGATGGTGACCCCGGGTGCGCACGCCGCGGACCGTGCGCACCCGGGGCAACCGGAGGCTTCGGCGTGCCGCACCAGGGGACCCGACACCACCGAAGAGGTCGCCGAGTACCTGGTGCCGAGGAAGACAACTGCGTGGAGGGCGAACACTTCCACACCGGTCTGCCGTTCATCGAGGCCGGCCCGTAGACCTACCTCGCGCCGGTCGTGGCCCCGAGGCTCCTCAACCCCCTGTCAGATCCGGCGTCTAGGCTGTCCACAGAGATTCGATCAAGGAGCAGGGCAGTGCGGATAGAGCGTCACCAGGTGGGCGGTTCCGTCGTATCGGCGGCACGCGAGGACTTCACGAACCGCATCGCGGGGCAGGTGCGGTCCATGTCACGGGCCGGCCGGATGGCCACCTACGAGTGGCAGTCGATCGCCGACGACTTCCTCGACTACCTGGGCGCCCTCTCCGTCGAGACACCTGACCTCGACACAGCGGAGGCCAAGACCGCCCTCAAGGACGCCTCCGAGGCCGCGGCCGGCGCCGTCGCCTACGCGGCGTACCACCCGCACTGCAGCTTCCAGGTCTTCCTGGAGTACGTGAACTTCGGCATGAGCTACGACCCGGGGGATGACGCCCCTGAGGAGAGTGTCACGCCCGGGGAGTGGGTCGAGGCGCTCTGCTTGACGGTCCTCAGGGACAAGGCCAAGTGGCACGGTGAGGCCTTCCACTTCGCCCGGCAGAAGTTCGCGGAGAAGGCGCAGGGAACACCCGCCGGCGAGCTCGCCACCGGAATGACGGCCGTGGTCCTGGACGACACCGGCGACGACGCGGAGTACCCGCCGAGCGCGCAGGCCAAGCTCTCCGCCGTCGACGCGGCGCTGGACCGGATCCGTATCCGCGCCGAGGAGACCGGCGAGCCGCTCCTGGACCGGCCGGACAGCGCGGCACTGCGCACGCTGCGCGCCCTGGCCGCCGAGGACAGGGAGGCCTTCGACGCCGCGCTGGCCGACGTCCTGGTCAGGCACAGCACCCTGCACGGCCCGTCGGCCTCCCCGAGCACTCTTCTGCCGCTCGTTCCCATAGCCCTCGCCGCGCTCGCGTACCGGACTCTGGGGTGGGTGCCTGCCGTCAGCTCCGGCTACCTTCCGCACGCGCTGATCACCGGCTTCGAAACCCGGGGCCCGCGGGTCGCGGGGTTCGGCCGCGACCGGCGACCGGACGCGGTCGCCGCGCTCGCCGCGGGCCCGCTGGTGGTGGAGCGGCCGGCCTTCGACTGGACGGTGAGCCCGCAGACCGAGGCCGGGTACGAGGAGCACATCCAGGAGGCGTTCACCGCTGCCGATGGGAAGCCCCTCGCTGTCTGGCGGCTCGGCTGGATCATGGGCGACCAGGAGCGCCTCTTCAAGTGGCGTGCGGGAAACCCCGGCGGGGTCACGGACGTCCAGCTCGCGCACCTTCGGCTGGCCTCCCAGATGGGGGCGGCCCTGTTCCGCATCGCCCTGGCGGAGCCGGGCACCGAGGTCGAGGTGACCATCGACGGCCGCGATCTGCGCTACCCGGCCGAGCGGAAGGAGGAAGCCGGCGCCCACAACTGGCAGAAGGCCACTGCCTTCGCCTTGATCACCGGGACACGCGAGGACCTCGTCCCCCTGGTCCTCACCGGCCCTGCCTTCGCCCGCCCGGACGGCTCCGCCTTCAGCGCGTACCGCGAAGCCCTTCACGCCTATCTGAAGGGCACCGATCCCGAACAGGCCGCGCAGCGCGCGCTGCAGCAGGCCGAGCAGGCCAAGGACTGGGGCTTCGACATGCCGCCGGCCGTGCTGCTGTCGCAGCTCGTGGAAGGCGACGAGGAGAGCTTCAATCTGGCACTGGCCGACGCGCTCGAAGCCCACCGCGACTACTACCAGGTCGCCGACCGCGCCGACGATCCGGACGCCTCCATCAACCTCGACATCCTCGCCCTGGCCTGCCACGCCCGCCGCCGTGGCTGGGACATCCGTGTCGATTCCCCCTACCTTCCGCACGGTCTGCTGCGGGCGGCCGAACCCTTCTAGGGACGGAGTCCGAGGGGCGTGGCGACCCACGCCGGCTGCTGATGGCCGTCGGCGAGGCCCGGGCCAGGGCTCGGGCCAGGGCCGCGGCCGGGTATCTGGAGCCGCTGGAGGTGCTCGGCCGCACCCGCGTGAGGGCTCGCAGCGGGCGATGCGTGCGAGCGGGGCCCGGCGTTCGCGTAGGACAAGGACGCGGCCGGTGAGCAGGACGAGGCGGGCGGCCCAGTGGCGCTGCCCGGTGTAGGCGGCCGCGGTTCCGGCGTGGTGGCGGCGCCCGGACCGCGACATCCGGTCAGGGTGGAGCCGATGTGTCGGGCAGGTGCGGATCGCCCGTGGGGAGGGCGTCGGGAGCCCCGTGGGAGCGCCGCAGTACCCCGGCGGCGGTCCACAGCCCGACCGCGGGCACGAGCCGGAGATGTCGCGAACGCCGCGGGCAGGTCCTGCCCGCGGCGTCCGCCAGGTCGTAGCGGCCCCCGCCGTACGCCGGCTCGACATCCTCGGCATGGAACCGCGCGTCGAGGTCTCCGTGGACAGCTTCCGCGCCCGGCCTGCTCAGACTCCCGGGTCCGGCCTGGCGGGACTGTTCACTCCCGCTCGTACGGCTTCCAGCTGGGCGGCGAACGCCAGACCGAGGAAGAGGGCCAAAGAGGTGAGGTAGGACCACAGGAGCAACGCCATGACCGCGCTGAGGGGGCCGTACACACTGGTGAAGGAGCCGCTGACCCCCACGTACAGGCTCAGACCCCAGGTCGCCCCGTTCCAGAGCACCAGATAGAGGACGGCGCCGAAGGCGAGCCAGGTATAGCCGGGCTGGTCACGGCGCGGGGAGAGCCGGAAGATCGCGCTGGTGGCCAGTACGGCGAGCAGTACTCCGACCGGCCAGCGCAGGACTCCCCAGGTGCGGGTGGTGTCCGGCCCGAGACGGTAGATCTCCGTGAGCGCCTGGGTCAGGTCGGATCCGAGGACGGTGAGGAGGAAGCTCATCCCCAGCGGCAACCCGGCCATCACCGCCATGGCCAGCCCCCAGGAGTACTTGAGCGGAAAGGGGCGGTCGCGCTCATTGCCGTAGATGCGATTGGCGCCGCGTTCGACTTGGCACAGAGCGGTGGTGACGTTGAGGAGAGAGAACAGCAGGCCCAGCCAGAGGGCTGCCTGACCCCCGTCGCCCGCGTGGTGACGGCTCAGTCGCAGCGCTTCGTCGACCATCTCCTGGCTGGGACCACTGGTGATCCGGCGAATCGTCAGCTCGGCGACCCGGCCGATGCCCTCCGTGTGGAGGACACCGGACAGGCCGATGGCGGCGATGGCCAGCGGGACGAGGGACAGGACCGTCTGCAGCGCCAGGGCTCGCGAGTGGCTGAACCCGTCGGCGTAGCGGAAGCGTATGAAGGAGTCCCGTGCAAGGCTCCAGCCTCCGTACCGGCGCAAAGCGGCCCATGCCTCGTCGCCGGACAGTTCCTCGCCCAGTACGTCACGTCTCTGCGGTACGCGAGTGGCGGTGCCCATCATCGTCCTGTCTGTGTGTGCTTCGGGGATCGCGTCGGGTGGGGGAGCGGTTGCGCAGCGCGCGCGGCCAGCTCCTTCGGGGCCGGGAGCCCGCTGTGCCGGTGACGGGTGGACCCGGTCCGACGGCCGGCGGGCCCCATGCCCACCTGAGCCGCCGGGTGAAGGGCCCGCTCCCCGCCCGGGGAGCGGGCGGACAGAAACACGGAACCCACGATGATCAGCGTCAGGGCGCCGTTGACCAGACCACCCACGACATCGGTGGGGTGATGCATGCCCCGGTACATCCGCGACAGCCCCACGGCGGCGGGAACGAGCAGCAGCACCAGGGCGGCATACCGCCAGGCACTGCGCACACGGGTCAGCGACAGCACGGCCAACCCTCCGTACAGGGCGACGGACGCCCCGACGTGACCCGACGGAAAACTCGACGTCGGCGGGGCCATGTCGAGGTGGGGCACGTCGGGCCGCGGCCGTTGCACGCACAGCGTGACCACGAGGAAGGTGGCGGACTGCACCGCGACCGCCGCGCCGAGAAAGGCGGCTTCCCTCCCTCTCCGCCCGCCCGACAGCGTCAGCAGAGCGGTGACGCACACGAGCGTCATGCCGACGACAGCCTCGGTGCCGGCGAGTGCCGAGAACCACTCCGACAGGCCGTCGACCGTGGAACCGCGAAAGGCGAGGGCCCCACGGACGACTCGGCCCTCCACGGCGGTAAGCCGGTCGCCCTCCTGGGCAGAGGTCACCGCGATACCGAGCCCCACCATCAAGGTCATCTGCACCGGCACCAACGCCACAAGCCAAGAAGGCCTCACGCCCGCGCCGCTCCCCGTCACCATGGAGTCCTCGTTGCCCGTGGCCGCCGGATGATGTGTCCCGGGCGGCCTCGATCAGGTTCCGGGCAGCGGCTCCTGGTCGACCACGTGCTCGGGCGTGGGGGGAGGCCGGCGGGATGGGTCGCAGGTGGGCCCGTAGCCGGTGAGGCGGGATTCGGGGCTGGTGAGCTCGCGGCCGCAGCGCCGGCAGTAGCGGTGCCGGTAACCGGTGACGGGGTCGTCGAGCAGGGCGGGTCGATGGGGCACGTGTCGTCGGGGCATGATCACATTCTCCCGGCCGGGGCTGCGAATACTCGCCCGGGGGGAACTGATCAGCCACGAGCACACCACCACGGGTTCCGTGAAGCTTGTCCAGTCGGGGGAGGGCACTCGTACGCTGCGCATCGAGGGCCTCGACACGAGCAACGGGCCGGACCTGCGCGTCTGGCTCACCGACGCGCCGGTCACGGCGGGCAAGGCGGGCTGGCACGTCTTCGACGACGGCAAGCACGTCAGCCTCGGCAGGCTCAAGGGCAACAAGGGCAACAAGGGCAACAAGGGCGATCAGAACTACGCGCTGTCCTCGGACATCGACTGGAACGCCTATGTGAGCGTCACCATCTGGTGCGACCGCTTCGACGTCTCGTTCGGTGCTGCGGAGTTGTCTCCCGCCTGACAGACCTGTCTGGACGTGCGCACTGCCCGCGCCCGCCACCTCCGCTTGTCCCGGGCACCGGCATCGTCGTCCACGCCGACGGGCAGCCGCGGCGAGCCGTGGAGCGCACGCCGCCCGAGCGGGGAGGTCATCGAGCCGGGCCTGCCTCGCGCCGCTCTTGGTGACCGTCAACGACCTGGCGGCCTTTCAGACGGTCAGCCACAGTGCGACGCAGCTTCATCCAGCCGTGCCTCGGCCCACTCCGTATCCGGCTGCTCCCGCGCGTGGGGCAGCCCCACCGGCGAGACGTAGCGGGCTGCTCGCCTTCCGCACGCCGGGCAGTGCTTCCACGGCCGCGGCCACCGAGGCCTCCACGTGCCGTTCGGCTGTCAGCCCGGCGTGCTCATCCCCGCTGCCTGGTACCAGGTCCTGGCGCAACCGCCCTGGCGACAGCGTGGCGGAAGCTCTGAAGGCGACCGTCGGTGATGCGCCACGAGGCTATGACTGTCCACGTCACGATGGCGCTGCGTAACAGCGGATGGCCACCGTCTGGTGCGGACTCCACTGCTGCTCGACTGTGGCCATCAGCTCCCAGCCCAGCCGCTCATACAGGGCTGCCGCCGCGGTATCGGATGCGACGACGTCGAGCACCGGATGCAGGCCACGACGCCGTGCTTCCTCCACTGCTCGGCCGACCAGCAGTGCACCGATCCGATGTCCCCTCGCCTGTGGGGCAACGAACAGCCTGCTGACCACGGCGGTCATACCCCGAGTCACCCCGTTCCGATCGCTCCACAACGTCGGGGCCAGATCGCCTTCGCCGCCTTGCGACAAACTGACATGCCCGACCAGGCCGCCTTCGAGTTCGGCAACCCAGGAGCCCAGCAGGGGGCCGCGTGACAGCCACTCGCCGGGCTGATCCGGCCAGTTCACCGGATAGCCGTCGCGCGCATGGACCTCCGCGAGGACCCGCACGCACTCCCCAACATCGCCATCAGCCCTATACCGGACCCAGCGGCTCGGCCTCTCATCCGGCACCCCGGAGCTCTCGACGTTCACGCGGGCATAGAATCACAGGCCACAGAGGCACAACCAGCCACTTTCGGTACAGACCTAGGTGACTCAACTATGACTGGTCCTCGCTGGCGCTCCTCGACCTGCTCGCAGCTGCGTTTCTGATCGCCGGCAAGCGTCGTGGGACAGAGCTTGTCCGCGCCATCATGACGAGCGACCTCGCCGCCGACTGGTACGCGACCTATGGCATCCAGCACAGCAACCTTGCCGCTCAGCTCGGCCTCCAACGAGTTGTCGCCTTCTGCTGCATTCGTCTTGGGAACAGCGCCCTTCGTCTGGCGGCACCTCAGTTGACGAGATCGGGACGACGGCAGTCGCGTCGCTTCTCGTGATCGCTGGGACGGACAAATGCGCACTGCCATCCAGGTAGACGGTCGGTTTGGTGACGCCCCGAGGCCGCCTCGCGGGTTTGAGCCCGGTGCCGCGACTGACGAACCTGGCGAAGAGTCGTGTCCTACCGGCTCGAGGCGCGGCCAACCGTCCCCGCCACGTCCTACTTCTCCTCCGGCTCCCAGGCGCGGAGCAGGTCGAGCAGCCCTGCGTCTCCGTCAACGTGCAAGGAGTCGGCCTGGATCCGGTCGTACAGGTAGAGGACCAGCTCGCTGGCCGTGCCATGGACGGAGGCGCCGGCTGCATTCGAGTCTTCGCCGGTCGCGCCGGTCGCGGCGGTGGGTGCGGGGATGCGGGTGACGCGTGCGCCGTCGCCGTCGACGGTGAGGCGCCAGGAGCGGCCCTCGGCGGCGTGGAAGTCGAAGGCCGTGGGCTTGTGCGGCCAGGCACTCGGCGTTGCGCAGACGGTGAACAGGAACTCCTCCACACCGTCGAGTGCCAGCTCGACCGGCAGCGGCTGCGGGGAGCCCCCGGCGTGCTGGGCGTCGTAGGTGTGCACCGCGGTCTCCTGGACCCGGTGCCGGGCGGTGCCTCCGGCGGTCTGCGGTGACTGCGATGCGGGCCACCACGTCCAGCAACCGCTCTCTGGGCCTGCTTCGCGCAGGGCGCCCAGCAGAAGCTGCGTCGACGCGTCCAGCCAGGCCAGCAAGGCCTCACGCTCCTGCGGCACTTCCAGCGCGGCGCGCGCGGCGACGGCCTCGGCCGGGGGAGCGTCGGCAGACCCCGCGCCGACGATGGCGGCCCAGAAACGGTCTCCCCCACCCAGGTGCTTCACCAGATCGAACAGCGTCCACCCGGGGCAGGTCGGCACCTGCGCGTCGAGACCGGGCGCGGCGGCGACCACGGCGCGGAAGGCGGTCGACCGTTCATCGATCAGTCGCAACAGGTCAGGGAACTCAAGGTTCTTTTCCACGCCGGATGTCTATCACCGTGCTCCAGTGATCGGACAGCGATTTTCACAGTCGCCGCCGGTTGGCCAGTGCGGACGTCCTCGCCTCCCACCGCTCGGGTGACAAGCTGCGCACTGCTGCGAGGACGCTGGTGGTGGCGGTACGCCAGGCGTCGTGCCTGTGGGTGTTCTGGCCTCGCCATGCGGCCGGGCACGTCGGCGACGTGACGTCCACCCGGTGCGCGCGGTCATGCTGCCGCTCGATGTGATGGACGCGGAGGTCACGATGGCGGGGGAGGACCGGTCTCCTCAAGTTCGGAACAACAACAGCCAGTGAGCACCCCCACTTCGGCCCATACGTGCCTGAGCGGTGGTGCTCCGACACCGATCAAACACTCGTGCCGGCTGACTGGATCGAGTACCAGGCTGGCTCAAGGCCCTGGTCTGCCACCTGAACGTGGGTGCGGCGAGCATGGGCGCTGGCTTGCACTGCCCTGCACATTCCCCAGGAGCGGGACCAGGTCGTACCTGAGGAGGAGGCCAGCGGTATCCGCATCGCGCGCTTTCGCAGCTGACCGCGACCGGCCCCGGATGTCAGTGGCAGCCGCAAGCGACGCCCCCCCCCGGCTCGCGGCCCAATCGGGTGCTATGCCGGAGAGGCCGGCGAGCCGCTGTACGGACTGTCGACCGACTTCACCGACTGGACGCAGGCTGGCCAGCACTGCGGCCACGCCGACACTCTCCGCGAGCGAGTTCTCGGCAGCCCCGCACCGGGCGGCTGAAGCGGGCTCCCTACGGTAGGACCAGCCTGGGCCACGAACTCGGGGTCCTCGGGTTCGCACCGAAGCGTCGGCTTCTCAGCCCGGATCGCGCGCTGAGGGTGGCCGGAGAAGTCGCCGGACCCTGGCGACCGCTCCACGGCTCCCGTCCCGTCGGCGGCACGTACGCCGGGGCTCCCGCACCGGTCCCCGGCCATCGGCGGGACCGCGCCGCTGACCGGTACGGCCGGTGAGCAGATCCAACCCGAAGCCAGCGTGTGATGCTGGACTGCGCGTCTCGAACATGAGCCCCGCCCCGCCGACGCACCACCAGGGTCAGGCCGGTGTCCCGGCAGGAGCGCGGGCGGCGTCGAGGACGTCGGTCAGGGGAAGCTGCAGGGCGGCGGCGATCTCGACCAGCTCCTGCTCCGTAGGAGGAACGGGGCCTTGGGCCCCATCCTGCGCGAAAACCCTGATGCGGGGGGTGCGAATACCGGTCCGGTCCGCGAGAGCCTGGGGGGTCAGGT
Source organism: Streptomyces sp. SP18CS02 (assembly GCF_036322365.1). Taxonomy (NCBI): domain Bacteria; kingdom Bacillati; phylum Actinomycetota; class Actinomycetes; order Kitasatosporales; family Streptomycetaceae; genus Streptomyces; species Streptomyces sp. SP18CS02. The sequence continues at coordinate 3,105 of NZ_JAQYXC010000269.1, read as the reverse complement.
GCCGGCGGCGCATGGTTCCTTGCAGAAGTTCTCCAAGATCGGCCATGAATCTCGCGTGCCCCCGTCGGCCGCTGGCATACGTGTGGCAACCCGTTTGGAGCAGTGCAGCCGAGGACGCTCACCGCCGTCCCCTACGGCAGCCCGACGCCCGGACCCTCGCCCAAGCCCTCCACCAGGAGCAACTGGCCACCTACGGCACCGCCGACGACCCCGAAGCCACCGAGAACGCGGAATTCGACGCCCCCAACGGCCTGTTCCTCGTCGTCCGGCTCAGGGACGGACCGGCACTGGCCTGGGGTGGCTGGCGCACCCTCAACACCTCGGCCGCCGAAATCAAACGGATGTACGTCGCACCGCCCGCGCGCGGGCAGGGACTCGGGCGCCGGATCCTCGCCGCTCTGGAGCAGGACGCGCTCGGCCGCGGCCGCACCGAGATCCTGCTGGAAACCGGCATACGCAACGTCGCCGCCCTCGGCCTGTACACCGCATGCGGCTACAAGCTGATCCGCTCGTACGTCCCCGGTCGCAACTCCGAGATCAACCGGGCACTCAGGAAGGTCATCCGGCGGCAGCCGGCGTCCCACCCCCACACCAACCTGCTCATGTAGCCCGCTGCAGACCCAGGGGCCGTGGCCGTCCGCTCACCACCAAGGCCATCGCCAACCTGAACCTGCTGCCCCAGGAGCTCTCCACCGTCCTGCGTCGGGCCCTCGACAGGGGAGACATGCTCGCCATGCCATGTAGGCGCGGACCGATGCTCGGTCGGCAGGGAGGTCCACCAGCCCTGTGCCGACCACAGCATCATGGATTGCTCCGGGGACGCTCAGGAGCGCGGGTCAGGCTGAAGGGAAACGGCGCCGGAAGGATCTGGTCGGCGGCCGCGGCTGCTGGGACGAGGCGCTGTCAGAGCGGACATTGCTGGGCCCGCGGGAGCGTCCGTGAAGCCGGGCAGGAGGAGGCGGCCGCCGTCCGAGCGGCCCCGGCCGGAGCCGGGGCGATCGCCACCCGTCCCCCGGGTCCGTGGGGGAAACACGCGCGACGGCGGTCCTTCGATCCCTCACCGCTTGTGGCCGTTCCCGTGTCCGTTCGGATGCAGGACCACCTTGGTCCAGCCGTCGTCACGGGCGTCGAAGTGCTCGTAGGCGGTAGGGGCCTCGTCCAGGCTGAGCTCGTGGGAGACGACGAAGCTCGGCGTTGCCTTCCCGCCGGCGATCAGGTCCCGCAGTGCCCGGTTGTACTTCTTCACCGGCGCCTGCCCGGTGCCCATGTGCTGGCCCTTGAACCACATCATGCCGAAGTCGAGCGGGACCTTGCCCTGCGCCTCCAGCTCCCCCTGGGCCTCGGCACCGCCGGGGTCCTCGGGCAGGAACACGCCCACCACGCCGATGTCGCCGGTGAACCTGACCGAGTCGATCAGTCCGTTGAGCGTGAGGCTGGCGTCCTCGTGTCCCTCGGGGTCGTGTGCCTGGTAACCGACGCATTCACAGCCGTTGTCGGCGCCCAGACCGAGGGTGGCCTCCTTGACGACCTCCGCCGGGTTCTGCTCGGCGGTGTTGATCGGGATGGCCCCTATCTCCTCCGCCTTGCGCAGCCGGTCGGGCTGGTGGTCGGCCACCCAGACGCGGCCGGCGCCCTTGAGGAGGGCGGAGTAGGTCGCCATGAGCCCGACGGGACCGGCCCCGAAGACGATCGTCTGGTCGCCGGGCTTGACGTGGGCCATCTCGGTGGCGTGATAGCCGGTGGGGAAGATGTCGGCGAGCATCACGTAGTCGGTCTGCCGGTCGGCGGCGTCCTCCCCCAAGCGCAGCGCGTTGAAGTCGCCGTAGGGTACGCGCAGCAGTTCCGCCTGACCGCCCTGATAGGGGCCCATGTCGGCGAATCCGTAGGCGGCTCCCGCGAGAGCCGGTTCCGGCTGCATGGTCAGGCAGTAGTTGGTGAGACCCTGCTCGCACTGCTTGCAGAAGCCGCAGGCGATGTTGAAGGGCAGGACCACGTATTCGCCGACCTGGACCTTGCGGACGGCCGAGCCGACCTCGACGACCTGGCCCAGGTTTTCATGTCCCAGGGAACGGCCGGGCTCGAACGAGGTGCGGCCCTCATACATGTGCAGGTCCGAACCGCATATGTTGGTAGTGGTGATCTTGACGATGATGTCACAGGGGTGTTCGATCTTCGCGTCCGGTACGTCCTTCACCGTGACCGTTCGCGGGCCTTCATAGACCGCTGCTTTCATGATTGCTTCCTTCGGTGTCCCGGCACGACCACAGCACGGCGGCGATGGAGACGGCGGCCGACTCCCGGCAATTGATGCGGCGGGATCCATTGCTCCGACATGCCTCTGCGGGTCGCTCACCCGGCGGGTGGAAATGTGCCGCCGGCCGGTCGTCGGAGCCCCGGCGCTCGGCGGCGGCACCGGGCGAGTCCCCCTGGGCCCTCGCGCCAAACGCCCCCACACCGATCGACCAGCGGAATCCCCGGACCCGGACGGCCACGGCCCGGGTCCGTGGCCGGTACTCCGACCGCTCGGGTCCGCCGGGTTGTTCGGGCCGCGGTGACGAGGGGGCGCCAGCTCCGGCTGTTGCCAGGTGACAGGTGGCTGGCTGCCGGTCGGGACCCTGGCGCCCGTGGTCGTCCTGCAGCATGTGGCGTCGTTCCTGTTCCCGCTTGGAGTAGGCGGCGGCCCGGATGGCCTCGTCGCTCTCCAAGCCGGAGCCCAGCGCGCCGCCCACTGTCGCGGTCGAAGCGACGAACCATGACAACGTCCAGTAGTCCGTGGCGTGCGGCGGGGTTCGTGTCATGGAAGCGAACACCTGGTCACTGAGGATGAACAGCGCCCACACCACGTTGATGAGCATCAAACCCACGTAGCAGACGAGCACGCCGATACGCACGGTCAGGACCGTCGACGTGTTGTAGAGCCTCGCCCTCTGCCTCGCCTCCGGGGAACCCTCTGCCGAGCGATGTCACAGCTGCGCGTCCACGATCAGCCAGCCGATCATGAGCGCGACAGAGCCGACCATGGCGATCACGAGGCGCGGGGTGCTCAGGGCCTCAGCGAGACTCCAGACGGTGGAGTTCACGGTGGCGACCGCTCCCGTGGCGAGT